>DASSYQ010000083.1:0-26343 GCA_035703205.1 Nitrosarchaeum sp. | reverse complement strand
CTATGAAGAGAGATTAACAGATTCTGCGGATTGCCCATTGGGGTCATCATGCTACCTATTGTGATTCCAAACGCTAAGGAGATCAACATCGGTGCTGGACGAATATTCATTGGCTTTGCCAATCCAATCACGATAGGCGTTGCCACTAGAGCAATTGTGTCATTAATGAGAAATGCCGACATTAAACCCATCACAAATAAAATAAAAAATAAAATTTGATTTGGATTCTTTGCAAATGACAAAATTCTATTTACGATGTAATCCAGCATTCCAGAATGCTCTAATCCTGAAACTAGAATGAACATCCCGAGAAGAAAAAATATGACGTCAAAATTTATGGCCGAAACTGCATCATCAACTGTTATGATTTGTAAAACTAGAACTGCGATGGCTCCAAAAGTCATGCTTGCCCATATGGGAATCTTCACTCCTCCAACATTTCTAAAAATGATCAATCCATAAACAATCATGAACACTATCAACGATGAAAAAAAACTAAATCCAAAATCCATAATTTTATTCTCTATTGTGGGTTAATATTTTAAAGGCATAATTTGGAAGCATTGTTTTGACAACTGATACAAGAAAAATACGACCGCCTAGAATCACATGCTTTTCATTGCGGTAAAATCCAGATTTGCTATTTGGACCATTTTTGCATCCATTGCAAAAGTTCGGTAATTGATTCTACAAGTTCTTGCCCCTTTTGAGTTAGTTTGTATTCTACTCTGGGTGGAACTTCTGCATATGTTTGACGCTCTAAGATTTTCTCGGATGTAAGTTCGCTTAATCTTGTAGACAGAGTTTTGCTGCTAATTCCTTTAAGATTTTTCTTGAATTGTTTGTGTCTTACTGGCTCTGTACTGCAACATAATGGAAATAGAATCTCAAGTGTGCCTCTTTTGGTGATTAATTCTCTTATCTTTGATGTTTCTTTCAAAAGTTTGGATACGTCATATCCCGTAAATTCACACTTGTTTTGAATTACTGGCAGTTTTTTTCCTTTGGTTTCCATTCTTTCCCTAACTGTAATGGTTTCTACTTGACAACTTTAATAGTTTACCTAGTAAACCATACTATGAAAAATTCAATTAAAGAAAACATCAAAAAAAGATACTCGCAGATAGCAGTATCTGGAAATTCTGATTGTTGTTGCATGCCGGGTGAATGCCAAAGTGTGGATTCGCCTATTGACGTAACCACACTAATTGGTTATGATCAAAAGGAACTCCAAACAATTCCACAAGAAGCAATTTTGGGCGTTGGATGCGGTGCTCCTCTTAATCATGCCAATCTAAAGGAAGGTGAGATTGTTGTTGATTTGGGGTCAGGTGCAGGAATCGATATTTTCTTGGCTGCAAACAGAGTATCCAATTCCGGAAAAGCAATAGGAATTGACATGACAGACCAAATGTTAGAAAAAGCAAGAGAAAATGCACTAAAGGGAAATTATTCTAACGTTGAATTCAGAAAGGGAGACATTGAAGAAAACATCCCAATAGAAAACAACACCGTTGATGCTGTAATTAGCAACTGTGTCATTAATCTGACAACAAATAAAACAAATGCGTTTAGAGAAGTCTTTCGAATTTTAAAACACAATGGAAGAATGGTAATATCTGATCTAATTACGGATGTGGAAATATCATCAGATCAAATAAATTCAGATCAGTGGTGTGCATGCATAGATGGTGCATTAACTAAGGAAAACTACATCTCATGCATCAGACAAGCTGGATTTGAAAAAATAGACATATTGGAAGAACGAATCTACATGGAAGGAGAAAGAATCAACGGAAGAAAAATTACCAGTCTTGTAATAAAGGCAACAAAATAACTCCAAAAAATTATGAAAAAAATCCTTTTTGTCTGTGTTGAAAATGCAGGAAGAAGTCAGATTGCAGAGGCATTTTTTAAAAAATATGCTCAAGACAAATTTTATGTCTCAAGTGCAGGAACAAAACCTATCTCAAAGGTACACCCCACTGTTTCTCAGGTGATGAAAGAAGTTGGAATTGACATTGAAAACAAGATCCCGCAATCTCTGTCAAATGAAATGTTGGATAATTCTATTGCTGTGAATATGGGGTGTATTGACAAAGAATCATGTCCTGCCTTGTTTGTTAAAGATGTTCTTGACTGGGGAATATCTGATCCAAAGGGAAAGTCAATTGATGAGGTGCGCAAGATTCGTGATCAAATTGAAAACAAAGTAAAAGAGCTAATTAAAAATCTTGAAGAACAATCCCATGCATAAATCAAATTTTATCATATTTTTGGCAGAGATGACAGGAACATTTGGATTGCTTGTTGCAGCAACTGGTTCTATAGTATATGATGGAATGTTTGGAGGTACACTTGGAATTGGTTTTATTTCTGCGATGCATTTTGTAGGTTTGAGTGTGTTGATATTTTTATTTGGCAAGTATTCGATGGCTCACTTTAACCCTGCTGTTACCGTTGCATTTTTTGTTGCAAAATACATCACTGCAAAACAAATTCTAGTATATCTTACAGCACAGACAATCGGCGCATTTTTGGGAATGTTATTTGTAAAGTATGTTTTTGGAAATTTTGCAAATCTTGGACTCAATTCTCCAAACCATCAATATCCTGTAGAATTATTCTTTGGAATAGAAATTCTTGTCACCATATTTTTGATGGGAAGTATATTTATGGCAATCAACATAAAGGGATTGCAAACCATTTTCATCAGCATGATAATTGCTGGAACCGTTGCACTTGATGTGTTTTTCTTTGGATCTATTTCAGGGGCATCAATGAATCCAATTCGTTCACTTGCCCCGTCATTGTTTACGGGTATTGTTGATGATTTGTGGTTGTACTGGACTGCTCCGTTTATTGGAAGCATTATTGTAGCATTTGTCTTTAATGGAATAAAGAAAATACATCAAAAACCATAATTGAGAAAAATTATTTTAAAAAATCATAGACCAGATAGGTATTGGTCTTGTTGCATCCAGTGTATTTTTGGCAGAACAGATTAGTGGGTACCAGATTGTAGCAGCTGTAATTATGATTTTTGGAGTTTATTTAGTGAGTAGAAAAGATACCGTAATTAATCCAGTGTAGATTTTATGCCAATAGGTCAGTTTCCTTCAAAAATTATGAGAAGAATATTATAAAAAAAGAAAAATTCTAAACCTCGATTTCTGTTGCTTTTGCTTTGAATCCTATCTTTATGTGAGACCCATCGCAATGAGGCTTGTTATTTGATGCACCGCATCTGCACAAGGCAGCTACTTTTTTCCCATCAACTTCTATGAGACATGGACCATTTTCAGTAGCCTTGATTGTGATTTTTGTCATTGAATAGTATTGAAAATTGATTATGATTAACCTTTTGTGTAAGAAAATAAAAAAAATCTACTGATCTAGACCCATCTGTTTCATTATCTCTGCATTGTCCCAGAATAGGTGTTCTTCAGCTATTCTACCATCTTCCCACTTTGCAACCGTAGCCATTGTTACTTTAAATGATTTTCCAGTAGGTGGGATTGAGCTGCCATCTTGTAAAGGCATTGGTTGTGAGAATGTTCCTTCAAGTATTCCTGTTGAGACAGTCCATTGACCTGAGCCAAATTTGATTGGGTGAGATGTCACTCTAGTATCTGGTGCATAGACAAACATTGCCATAATGTCTTTGTCATGTTGCTCAATTCCTTTTGTCTCTCTACCATCTGGAAATACAACTAAAACGTCAGGGCTGTGTATTTCATTGAATAACTCCCAGTCTTGTTTGCTAAATGCCTCAAAATCAAGCTCATCAAAGCGGGCAAGATTACCTTCTACTACAGGATCTTGTTTTTGTGAAACTAATTCTGGTTGTTCAGTTTGAAAAACGGCATAACCAATTCCAAGTCCTGCAAAGAATGCTCCCAGTGTAATTCCTATCCATATGGATTGATTTGTCATTGTTGAGGATACATTTTACTTTGTAATAATAATTGCCAAATTCCATTTTTCAGCGTATTTGGGATACACTGAGAATCTGTTAGTATGCCATGCGAAAAGAAAACTCCAAAAATAAATAACATCACAAATCCTTTTAATTTTACATTGTTAATAATCAACATTGGAAAAAAGTTGGTTAGATATTGGTTTAGTTGACTCGCTAAAAGATCCGCCATTAAGAGAAATTACAGTGCAGGGAAAACCTATTGCATTATCATACAAAGACGGACAATTTGGTGCGATATTGGGAGTATGCACACATGTTGGAGGACCACTTGGAAAAGGAAAACTAGAAGGAGATTATATTGTATGTCCTTGGCATTATTGGCAGTTTCATAGAACAACAGGTTCTGCTCAACCAGGGTATGAAGACAAAGTTTCACAATATGATCTCAAAATTGAAAACAATCATCTTTTCATCAATACTGTTCCATTAACCAAAGGACACAAAAGTGTACATCCACCTCATCTACTTGCAAGAGATGTAAAACGAGAGGAGGGTCCAATTAGAGTGGTTGGAATATCAACTACAATTATGGATTCTAAAAATCCCCGCTATTCAACTTCGGATAAATTACTTGAAGTTGCAATTAACCACGCAAAAAATGAACTTGGAGCACAAACCATGTTTATCCGCCTAAATGATTTAAAATTCAGAGCATGTGAGGGATTTTATTCTAAAAGTGCCTTTGCTTGCACTTGGCCTTGCTCTATTACACAAATGGATGAGACAGACCAGCTTACACAGGTGTATGAGGCATTGATTCATTGGGCTGATGTGGTAATTGTCGCAACACCTATTCGTTGGGGTGCTGCAAGTTCACTGTACCACAAAATGATTGAGAGGATGAACTGTGTTCAGAATCAGATTACAATAAACAACAAGGTTTTGATTCAAAACAAGGTTGCCTCTTTTATCATAACTGGAGGACAGGACAATGTACAAGATGTTGCAGGGCACATGTTGGGATTTTTCTCAGAGATTGGATTTGTGTTTCCTCCTTTTCCATTTATTGCTCATACTAGAGGATGGGATGCAGAAGACATGGAAAACAATATTGCTTATGTTGCAGAAAGTGATGATCTAAAAAACGGTGCAAAAGATCTAGTTCGAAGAAGCATAGATATGGCAAAAATAGTATTACAACAACATCTAAGTCAAGAAGAGATTATAAAAGCAGGAAGAAAGGCCCAACATCTCACAATTAATGAAGAATCATAGGCGATATAATGAAGATAATTCGAAAAAATGAGCATCGTACATTAGAGCATGATTGGCTAAAGACTACACATCACTTTTCTTTTGGAGAATATTACAATCCACAGAGAGTAAATTTTGGGCCATTGCGAGTATTCAACGATGATGTGATAAAATCTGGTTCTGGATTTGATTTTCATCAACATCATGATATGGAAATTGTAACATATGTTATTGATGGAACACTAGAACACAAGGATAATTTTGGAAATCACGGCATAATTGAGCCAGGTGAAATTCAAACCATGAGTGCAGGAACTGGAGTATTTCATTCAGAATACAATCATTCTGCAAAAGAACCACTTCGATTATTACAAATGTGGATTTTTTCAGATCACAAAGACCTCAAACCATCATGGAAACAACAAAAATTCTCAAAAAAAGAAAGACAAGATAAATTCTTGCCTGTAATCAGTCCCAAGTCTGACGAAAAGTCACTCTCAATACATCAAGATGTCTCGTTTTATGTCTCATATTTGACTGCAGGTAATACGATAAAACACAATAGCAAAGAGAACAGACAGTCTTACTTGTATGCAATAAAGGGTGTAATCAAAGTAAATGATCAACAGCTAGATGAAGGAGATTCTGCAGAAATTTTAGATTCAGAGATTTCAGTAACTGCAATAAAAGACTCTGAAATCATATTGGTTGATTTGCCAATACAATACATAAAAAATTCCTGATCGCAAAATAATTACTTATTTACTCATATCTTTTCTCCAAACAATTCCTGACATTTGGGGCAATAATCACTAGTATTTCCATTTGAAAGTACGGTGTGTATTAGCACTATTTCCTTATGGAGAGGACAAGTATCTTTCACATCCGATAATCAGTATTGAAAATCATATATGAGATTATATGCAAATATGAAACTAGGATTTACATGACAAATCAGTACATTTGGATCGGTATTGCAATAGGTGTTTTCTTTGCCGGATTGGGAATAGGATATGCAGCACTGTATTCTACTCAAACCAACTTTATGCACATGACACCTCAGCAAATGCAACAAATGATGAACAATCCACAAATGATGACACAGTGGCATCAAACCATGATGAATAATCCACAGGCTATGAACAACTGGATGGAAACCATGATGCAAAACCCAAGCATGATGAATAACATGATGGGAATGATGATGAATAATCCACAGTTTGGAAACTGGATGATGGGAAACATGATGAACAATCCAAGTATGATGAATAACATGATGACTCCAATGATGAACAATCCTCAATTTATGAATCAGATGATGGGAAACATGATGAATGATCCAAATTTTCAGCAACAATACATGGGACCTTGGATGATGATGAGGGATCCTCAATTTATGCAACAAATGAGAGGTCAGTGGTTCCAAGGAACAAATTTTGAAAATTCAGCAGTTCAAACAAACAATGTATCCATACTGGCAGACACTTGGCAGTATCAATCAACAAAGGCATTTTCACCACCTGTGATTAAAATATCATCAGGTACAACCGTAACATGGACAAACGATGATCAAATAATTCACACTGTAACAGATCTTGCAGATAGTTTTGACTCTGGATTTATCCAAGCAGGTGAATCATGGGATTACAAGTTTGATTCAAAGAACACATACTATTACTTTTGCAGCATTCATCCGTGGATGAGAGGCACTGTGATAGTAGCCTAAGTGATCATTTCAATGATTTTTTTATTTTAATTTTTCATTCTTCAAGACATAATTTCAATCATTATTGATGAGCTTGCAATTATTCATAATGAATTATACTTTAATAATTTGCTAAGTTCCTGTTTTTAGACTTTATTCTTCTATAGTGTGAATAATGAGTAAATCCTAAATACCTTCATTAAATTCGATGAATATGCGCTTATCTGTTAATACTATTTTCTTGTTTTCTGTGTTGTTGCTTGGCATGACAAGTTATCCCTCAATTGATTTTGGAGATCAAATCGAATCTGACCTACGCTCTTCTGATTATCTAATTACAGCATTTGCTCAAGAGGAAGATGAACTAGATGATGAGACTGAAGATGAACGAGATGATGAGACTGAAGATGAACTAGATGATGAGACTGAAGATGAACTAGATGATGAGACTGAAGATGAACTAGATGATGATAAAGATCATGATGAGGAAGAAACTGAGATTGAAGTAGAGGTCAAAAATGACAAGGCAAAAGTCAAGGTAAAGATAAATGATGACGAATACAAATTCATAGTTGCCGATACATCTGAATCTGCAATTATTAACGCAATAATGAATAAAACCGGTTTGACAGAAGATCAAATCACAACGATTTGGGATTTTGAGGTAGAGGATGAATCTGAAGATGACGATTCAGACAAATCACAAACCAGTGAAAAAATAGCAAAGCATGAAAACAAAGCTAAAGAAAACGCTGAAGAAACCATATTACAATTACAGCAAAAAATTGATCAGCTTGAACAAAGACTGCAAAACTTGTTAGACAAATTTGAAAGCGGTGAATACTTTGGTACTGTAACTAATGCAGACACAATGCCTGAATCTTATACCATATCATTCAATGGCGTGGCAACCTCTATTGATGATAATTTAGTGGCTGATTTGGATGGTGATATTTACTTGGAATCCATAACTACTGGAACAGATTCTTTCAAACTTCGTATCACAGGGGGTGAAATATTAATCGGTGATACATTTTATGATTTTGTTTTTGGAAAGGCAAGACTTTCATCTTCCGATGATGGCACTTCTATGGTAATACTTGGTCAGATAATGGGTGATCAAGGAAATGTAAGTACAATTAGATTGACATTGGATTCTGCAACTGTACTTACCAATAATTTGGGAACGGAACCTGTCTTATTTGAAATTGATCCTGACAGAAGCAAGATTGCAAAACAGTGGACACTTGATGCCTCTGGAGAATTTTTGCTAGTTTAGGATGAAATAGTATAAAATCTCATTTTATTGTAGAAAATAAAATTAATCCAAATCTTTACAGTTTCGCTTGGTCTTTACAATTCATCTGATTTTGATTTTGGGGAAGAAATGATTATAGAATTAGAAAACCAAAAAGAGGAATTGAACGCAAATCCAAGAATTAAGAAGTCCTAATTTGAGTACTATTACCTTAATGGGACACTCTTTTCCTTGTTATCTCTCGCGGTATGGTTAAATCAATTTACTAACTTTTGCCACAAACGAATTGCTATCTAAACCGAGTTCTGTGGAAACAAGGAGAAGTTTGTCACTGTTCACGTAAAATGTAAAACGCTTTATTTTTTCATATTCTGCCAAGGCATATTTTGGCAATCCAATCCATTCTCGCATTTGCATTCTTGAATCACGTCTAATAAATGACTGTTCAATGGATAGTTTTGTTATTGATTCAGGTATGAGGGTTTTAATTCCTTCCCTCATTCCACCTGCAATCTTTTCTATATTGGAATTATAAACTGCAACGAATCTAATCTGTTTATCAATGTCAAAGATTTTCTTGCATAATTGTTCATATTCCATTAAGGTATGAGCTTTTTCATGTCTAAATATTACTTGCGTTTTTGAATAATCGTTCTCCTATCCTTTGAAATTCCTCTTTTGTTATCTTCATCTTTTCCTCCGTATGGTTTTGGAACTTAAAAAAGGACACTAGAGTAGTGGACCGGATGGGATTTGAACCCATGACCTTTGCGGGATTTCTCCTTACGCAGTGTGAGTGCGTCATCCTAGCCACTAGACAACCGGTCCAACAAAGTTACAAAACAAGCATCTTTTTTGTCTTTAGGTTTGATATCATGATAACCTTGACCTTTTCTACTAAAATTCAAAAAATCAAACATGTCTTTGCATGAATTTGATGCACTAGTAGAACGAATGCAATTGGCATTTGATTATGCAGCAAATTTGGGTCAATACATTGAAGCTGCCAAGGTACTCTATCAAATGAATGATCAATTGCCTAGTGATTTGCAGCTAAGTCTTGAGGAATTAGAAAACGAAAGTTCTGTAAGACCGTTTATCTCTGAATACCAGCCAAAGATAAGATCTGCAATTGTACAGTACAGGCAAAGATTGATGAATTTTTGATTCTACTTTTTGACGCCGAGGTTTCTGTTCTTTAGTCTCAAGTATGGGTTTCTGCATTTTCTGCATCTTGTTGCATTGATGTCATTTCTGCATCCACAGTTAAAACATATTTTCATAACCAAACGAGCAGCTTGTGCTATGCGTTTCTTCTCTGGATCTGTTATAGGCATTTAATTTTCTCCTTAATCTCTCTCTTTTATTCTAATCGGATTGTTGCATTTTTCCTGCTAATAACACAGGTACTTGAGAAGGCCTCTTTGCGACTGGTATGTTTGCCTTGTTAAACATGGACACTTTGGATTCTGCAGAGCCATACGTTCCCATAACTATTGCTCCTGCATGACCCATCCTCTTTTCTTTTGGTGCAGCTCTTCCTGCAATGTATGCCACAGTTGGTTTTTTGAATCCTATATCTATAATGTGTTGAGCCAAAATTTCTTCTGAATCTCCTCCAATCTCTCCTACCACCACTAATCCTTCCAAGTCTGGAATATCTTTGACCATGTCAAATGCATCGATCATCCGTGTTCCATTAATTGGATCTCCTCCAATTCCTATTGTAATTGACTGCCCAAATCCTGCATTTGTTAGTGCATCAGAGATTTCATAAAGCAATGTACCACTTTTTGATAACACTGCAATCTTTCCTGCCTTAAATGGAGTTGGTGGCATAATTCCAATTTTTATTAATTCTGGAATCATTATTCCTGGAGTGTTTGGTCCAATAACTACTGCACCTTTTTTGTTTGCTAAATCCAAAACTTCCATTGTGTCTCTGACTGGAATGTGTTCTGGAATCGCTACTAGTAGTTTAATCCCAGCTTCTAGTGCTTCTTTTGCAGCTCCCAAAAAGAATTTTGCCGGGACAAAAACAATTGATATTTTTGCTCCAGTTGCATCCACTGCTTCTTTTACATTATTGTAAATTGGAACTTTGTCTTCAAATTTCTGACCTCCCTTTCCTGGAGTAACACCTGCAACAATATTTGTCCCATATGACATCATGTTTTTCGCATGTAGTGAACCATATGCTCCTGTAATTCCCTGAACGATTACTCCTTTTTTCTTGTAATCTGGATCTTGAGGATCACCTCTTAATAGTTTAAAAATATCTGTCATTTCTTAATCCCCATCACTGCTGCATTGATTGCCTCTTCTACAGAGTCATAAATTTTGGTTCTAGAACCCTTTAGCATTTCTTTTGCTTTATCTGATTCAGTACCTTTTAGTCTTGCAAATACTGGAAGATTGATCAGCTTATCATCATATGCTTTGAGAAATGCTTCTGCAACGACAGTTGTTTTTACAATTCCTCCGTAAAGATTTACCAATATTCCTTTGACTCTGTTCATTTTACTAATCAAAGTAAGTGCTTCGTAAACTGATTCAGTTGTTGCACCACCACCAACATCTAAGAAACATGCTGGTTTACCGCCGTTATCTGATAACATATCTAATGTTGACATTACCAATCCTGCCCCGTTTCCAACAACTGCAATATCTCCGTCTAACTCCACTAGTGAGAATCCACTTTTTTCTGCTCTTTCTTCTATCTCTGTTTTTTCTTGATATTTCTGCAATTCATCATGTCTAAAGTTACTGTTGTCATCTGTTACAAATTTTCCATCTAATGCCATCAAAGAACCATCCTGCATAATTGCAAGTGGGTTTATCTCTGCCAATTCAGCTTCTTTTTCAACTGTAAGTTTTGCCAGTTTTCGTAAAATATCTACAAAGTCATCTGCTGCCTTTCCATCTAATTTCATCTCCTTTGCAACTTCTCTTGCTACTTGTTCTGAGACATCTCCCAGTCCAACCTCTCTTATGATTTGATTTTTGACTGATTCAATCTCTACTCCTCCTTCTGGTGATGCAATAATTGTGTAGCATCTTTTTGAACGATTCAAAAACAATGATAGATACAACTCTTTTTTGATATCTGCCATTTTTTCAAGTAAAATCGCTCGTGCCTTTTCTCCTTTGATTGTCAATCCTAAAACTTGTGGGTACTTTAGATCAAACTCGTCGTCATTTTGGCATTTTTGAATACCACCAGCTTTTCCCCTACCTCCAACCGGAACCTGAATTTTAATTACAAATGGATATCCTAACTCTTTTGCATGTTTTCTTCCTTCTTCAATGGTCGTTGATGCCTTGCTTGGAAGGAGATTAATTCCATACTCTCTGAATAATTCTTTCGCTTGGAACTCTAGTAAGCGCATGCAAAAACCGTCAATTTTACGGTCTTTATTAATTATGATGCTAACTTAGTTGTTCTTCAAGAAAATCAATTACATACAAAAACCGATCACGACTTTTTCTCAATAATTCTTGGGGAAATTCATCAACTGTAAAAACAAACTGCTGATGAAAACTTGGAACTAGTACTCCACCAGATGTTACTAGTTGTTCAATTACATAATTTTTGGCAAGTGTGCAAACAATCTCTTCATAGGAGTCTTCTTCTTCTTCCAATGTTTGTCTGTACAAAACAATTGGTTTGTTTGTCTTTGCAACAATTTCTGAGCCTTTTTTTAACAGATCTGTTAGATGTTGAATCTGCCATGCATCAAGACTGATCTGTTTTACCATACAATAGTAATGCGTTTTTTCTATTTATTATGCCTGATTAGCTAAAAGCTAACCAGTTGGTTCATTTTTAATTAAAAGAAAAGAATGTGATCTGGCTTTTATGCCATATCAAGTGCTCTAGAATGTTTTCTAGTGTGTGGTCTTTCACCAGAGTATTTTCTTCTCATGTGTCCTGATGGTCTTCCGTAGATTAATTCTAGGAACCATGACTCATGTTCGATCTCTTCTGCCAAAATATCTTTTGCAATATCGTATGTTGCTGGGTCTTTTCCCAAAGTCATCTTACAGACTTTATCCCAGTTGACAATTGCACCTTGTTCGGCTTTGAGACATTTCTCTAGTATTGCCTTGTGATCTGTTGGATTTGCTGGAAGCTGTAGGAATTCACATCCTGACATTTTGATGAATTCGGTTGCATCGTTTGGAAGAGCTCCTCCTAATTGGTATATCCTCTCAAGGCATGATTCAAAGTGGCTAAGATCTTCTAGTCTAGCATCTTCGATAATTCCCTTGAGACCTTCTCCTTCCAAGCCTGTACAATGTGCTCTCAAATTGGTGAAATAGTAGTAGGCAGTAAATTCTACTGATGCGTTGTAAATCAATAGTCTTTTTAATTCCTCTACGTCCAAGCCATTTTGTTTTAGAACATTGATTCCAACAACTGTTGGGGTTTTTGATTCGGACATGTCTGCTTGAATTAACTGTTCTAATAAAAATATTGCATTTGGTAAACTCGATTTTTCTAAATTAAATTTTCCAGAAGAGTTGGGGAAAATAGCCCGGGGGAATTACAAGCCATCGCTCTTCTGGAATAATGTTTTACTTTCATTATTAATTCTAGATAAAAGATTGGATTGCAATGCACTCACCTGCTGAAATTTGTTTATTCTACTGAAATTCTTATCTTTTGCCCATCGATATCATCATCTTTGTATTCTTTACATGATTCTGTAAAATTCACTTGTTTTACTCTGACTAAAAATGCCAAATCTTCTGATTTCTCTTTTATCATTTCTAGTGACTCATCATCCAAGTCAAGTATTGATGCAACATTGAGAATATCTGTAGGGTTGTATCCTCTTTCTTTTCTTAATGTCTGCAGTCTTCTTGCAACATCTTTTATCAATCCTCTTGCCATCATCTCTTTGTTTCTTGAAGTGGATATGAATACCACATAGTTGTCTCGTTTTGATACTGCGAACTCTTCACTTGCATCAAAATCTACAATGAAATCTTCTTTGTCAAGCGAAATTTTTTCGCCGTCTATCTCATAATTGTATTGGCCTTCTTTCTGAAGAGATACAATGATTTCTTCTTTATTGGTTTCTAAAAATGTATTGACAAGTTTTCCCATATGCTGTTTTGCTTTGGGACCTATTCTTTTTCTTTCCAGTTCTACAATTGACTTGACAGGTAAGTTCAGATGTTTTAATTCTAATATCTGTTCTAATCCTAAATTATTCTCTATTTCAAATACTGTGAATTTTTCTACGTTGAGTTGTGACATTAGTAAAGGAGAAAGCGACTCTAATTTTTGTTTCTGACCTTTACTCACACAAATCAACGCTTGAGTTAATGGCCATCTGCGTTTTAGCTTTCCTTTCATTCTTGCAGCAGAAGAAATTGAAACAATATCTTTCATGATGTCAAATGATTCTTCAATCTCTTCATTGACTAGTGTTTCTTGATATTGTGGCCACTTGTCTAACAAAATACTCTTTTTTCCATCAAATACTGTTTGATAGAGATATTCACTGGTAAATGGACAAAGTGGATGAATCAAAATATCTAATGTTTTGAGCACTTCTTTTAAGACGGCATATATTGCAAGTCTTCTATTCTTTTTTGATTCATCTTCATCCCATAATTCTCCTCTGGTAATTGGAATGTATATTTGACTTAGATTGTTTATGATAAAATCATCAACTGCTTTTGCAGCTTCATGAAATTTACATACATCGTTACGCTCTGTTATTTTTTTAATTAATTTCTGCAATTTTGATAACAGCCATACATCTGGCGATGTTAGCAATTTGTTTTCTTTTGCCCACAAAATTGTTTTTGTCTCATCAAAATTATCATATTCACTATTTTGTTTAAAATACAGATGTAGGTTAAACAGAGTATTAAGTACCTGATATGGTCTTGACATTAACTCATCAGTACTGAAGCTAAGTGGTTCTATTGGGCTTGCCTTCCAAATAAAATAAAATCTAATCAAATCAGCGGGATATTTTTCAAGTAACTCTGCTCCGTCTATTACGTTTCCCAAGCTTTTGCTCATCTTGCCTCCTTTCTCATCAAGCACATGTCCCTGAAACAAAAATGATTTGAATGGTGGAACTGGACCGTTGTTTAAAATCACATTTTCTATCAACAGGGTATATGCCCATCCTCTTGTCTGATCAATACCTTCTGTGAAAAACGGTGCAGGTATTCCTTTGGCATACTCTTCATCTGTTAATGACGAATATGGAGCTGAACCACTGTTATGCCATGTATCTAAAACATACTCTTCTCTTTTTGTATTAGTGCTGTTGCAGTATTTGCATTTTATTGTAATATTGTCAATCCAAGGACGATGTAACTCAAAATTTGGTCCATCTGGTAATTTTTCTGCAGCCTGTGTGATCTCTTTTCTTGTAAAAAACCAATTTTGTTTTTTACAATCATTGCATATCCAAACTGGCAGTGGACATCCCCAAATTCTCTCTCTAGATATGCACCACGGGTGTCTTTCTTTTATAATTCCTAAGAATCTATTTTTTGGTTGTTCAAAAAAGTACTCTACACTTTCTGCCGCATTAATTGCCTTATCTCCTAGTCTATCTAATTTGTAAAACCAGCCTTTTCGTGCCAGCCATACTATTGGATGATGAGATCTCCAACATAATGGATATTTGTGCTTGATTTTTCCAATTTTTACAAGCGCATTGCATTCTTTGAGATCTTCTACAATTATTCTATCTGCATCTCTGACAAACATCCCCTCGTATTTACCTGCCATGTTTGTGAATTTCACTTGGTCATTTATTGGACTGAACACTTTGACTTTTCTTTTGTTTGCAATTTTGATGTCTTCTTCACCATTGGCAGGAGACAAGTGAACCAAACCACTACCTGTTGTGGCATCTACAAATTCTTCTGATACTGCAACATGAAAATTATTTTCTTTTGAGCATTCATCTAGTCCTGGAATTAAATTCAAAAGTGGGTGGATGTATTTTTTCCCCTCAAATTCTGAACCTTTCACTGTTTTTATAATTTCATGACTCTCTATGTTTACTTCCTTGAAAAATTCTTCCAATCTTGTTTTCCCTATGACCCACATTTCATTTTCTACTCTGACATATGCATAATTCTCATCCGGGTTGAGTCCTACCATTGCGTCTGTAACTAGAGTAAATGGCATTGTAGTCCAAACAATCAGATATGCATCTTCATCTCTTAGCTTTACCTTGTAGTATAATGATGGGTCTTTGACCTCTTCATATCCTTGATTGACTTCTGCATGACTAAGTGATGTTTGGCAACTCGGACAATATGCAATTACTGTGAAATCTTCTTCTAATATTTTATTTTCATGAGCTTTTTTGAGAACTTGCCATTCTCTTTCAATAAATTCGTCTCGATAAGTCCAATATGCTTTATTGTGATTAAATGACATTCCAAGTGAATTATCTACCTCAATCCATTTAGCATTGAATTTTTTTACAATGCGTTTGCATTCCTCAACTAATTTTTCAATCCCAATTTTTTCAATGACCTCTGATTTGCCCCCTGTCACTCCAAGCTCTTTTTCTGCTTGCAATTCCACTGGCAATCCCTGCGTATCCCAACCCCCATTAAATACAATTTTTTTTCCTTGCAACGTGTTGAATCTATACCATAGATCCTTAATCACACGTCCTCTTAGATGACCTGCGTGCGGAACCCCATTCATGGTAGGTGGACCTTCGATAAACAATATTTTTTCAGGCTTGTCTGATTCAAAGATCAATTTTTCAACATCAATTGATCTGACATATTCTCTAATCTCAGATTCAATTGCTTTTGCATCAAATTTTGATGAAAGTTTCATCTTAGATTTTGATATGTAGGTGGCATTATAAAGCTAAATTGATTTTTTTGCTATTTCGGAATTTTATTAAGATACAATATTCCTATCACTTCATGTTTAACTTTGATAAAATCCAAGAAGGCATGGTAAAATCATATGCTCAAAATACAAAAAAATTCTATGAGCATTTAGAAAATTGTGATGAATGCCAGACAAAATTAGCAACAATGTGGAAACACGCATTTGGGTGAAAACTCATCTTTTTCCATTTTTGATATCTTGGATTATATAATTGAGTGAAAGATAATTTTTATTGGTTAATGTTTTAGTTATCGGTTCTGGCGGACGAGAACATGCACTGTCTTGGAAATTATCCCAAAGCCCCAAAGTTGACAAAGTTTTTACAGCACCTGGAAATGGCGGAACAGAAAACAACATTCCAATTGACATTAATGATCTAAATTCATTGGCAGAATTTGCGCAAAAAAATAACTGCTTCACAATAGTTGGTCCTGAAGCTCCTCTTGCAGCAGGGATTGTAGATAAATTCAATCAAATGAATCTTAAAATTTTTGGACCTTCTCAAAAAGCGGCACAATTAGAATCTAGTAAAATCTGGGCAAAAAATTTCATGAAAAGAAATGGCATACAAACTGCAAAATTTGAAATCTTTGAGGATTCAAAAAAAGCAATAGAATACGTCCAGTCTCTTAATTATAATGTTGTAGTCAAGGCAGATGGTCTTGCTTCTGGAAAGGGTGTGATTGTTTGCAATAATGTCGATGAGGCAATTTCCGCAATTGATACAATATTGGTAAAAAAGACATTTGGAGATGCTGGAAATCGCATCATTGTAGAAGAAAGAGTAGATGGGATTGAAGCATCCTACATTGCATTATGTGATGGAGTAACTACAATACCTATGGCATCAAGTCAAGACCATAAAAGAATCTACGATGATGATAAGGGTCCTAACACCGGTGGAATGGGCGCATATTCTCCAACTCCTGTAATCGATGATGTCCTTGCTGAAAAAATTCAAGATAAAATTATCAATAAAACAATCCAGTCAATGAAAAATGAAGGTATTATCTTCAAAGGATTTCTCTATGCCGGAGTGATGATTAGAGACAATGAGCCCTACGTCTTAGAGTATAACGTCAGAATGGGTGATCCTGAATGTCAGCCCATTACTATGCGAATGGATTTTGATTTGTATGATTATTTTGTTGCAAGCGTAGATGGAACATTATCTTTGATGCCAAAAATTACTTGGAAGAACCAATCTTCTGTTTGCATTGTTTTGGCATCTGAGGGTTATCCTGAGTCATATCCAAAAGATGAAGAGATTACCGGATTTGATCTAGTTCCTAAAAACACAATGGTTTTTCATGCAGGAACTAAAAAACAAAATGGAAAGATCCTGTCAAATGGTGGAAGAGTTTTAGGAGTTACTGCACTTGGTGACACTTTGACATCTGCAATTTCAAATGCATACATTGCAGCAGAAAAAATTTCCTGGCCTCACAAATACTATAGAAAAGATATAGGCAAAAAAGGACTATCTTATCTTTGATGTGTCTATTACCCTGTCTTCGGTAACTATCCAATCTATGATTATATCATGATCTGAATGTGGGATATTTTTTACAATTTGTTTTTCCAATGTCAGGGAAATTGTTTCAATTTTATTTTCAGCTAAAAATCTATCGTAAAACCCATGACCATATCCTAATCTTACACCCTTTGGAGATATTCCTACCGTTGGGACAAGTATTACATCTAGATTGTTGTTGATAGGACATTCATCACGAGGCTCCATTATGTCAAAGCTGCCGTTTTCTAGATTGCTGAAATTCTCAATTCTTCTAAATTCCATATTTTTTCCTACTACTTTGGGTAGGAATACCTCCTTTCCATCACTTAGGGCTTCTTGCATGATATCTTGTGTGAGGACCTCACTGCCTATGGGATAATATGCTCCTATTTTTTGTGCGTTTTTAAATGATTCAATTTTTTTTAATTTCTTTTGAATTGATTTGCTTGCAATTTTCATTAAATCATAGGATGTCCCGTCTCTCTTCTCAAGGAGTAATCTTCGCAATGATATTTTTTCAGAACTGTTTTCCAATTTGATTACTCAATGACGCAGCTGTTATTGTATTTTTCAACAACATTGCAACTGTCATAGGACCTACCCCTCCTGGAACGGGTGTCGCATAAGATGCTTTTTGTATAATTTGATCATAATCTGCATCTCCTACAAGTTTTTCATTATGTTTTGAGATTGCAACATCAATTACTATTGCATCCTGTTTTATCATGTCTGGTGTCAATGTGAATTTATTTCTGTCTCCTACCGCCGTAATTATGATGTCTGCCAATTTGCACCATTCCTTGATATTTTTTGTTTTAGAATGGCATGTAATCACAGTTGCATTTCTTGCCAAAAGTAAATGATATAATGGCTTTCCTACCAAATTACTACGATTTATTAAAACAACATTTTTCCCATCCAACTCTATATTGTGATAATCAAACATTTCCATCACTCCAAGTGGTGTACATGCAACAAGTGCTGCTTTTTTCATTGCAAGCAAACCTGCATTATACGGTGTAAGGCCATCCACATCTTTTAATGGGGAAATTCTAGATGTCGTCACAAATTCATCTAACTGATTAGGTAATGGAAGCTGGACTAAAATACCATGAATTTTTTTATCATTATTTAGCTCATCAATTATTTTGTTTAATTCTAATTGTGTGATATCTGATGCCAGCTTGAAGTCTTTGGTGATTATTCCTACCTCCTCACATGATCTATGTTTGTTTTTAACATATGTGGCAGATGCTTGATTGTTTCCTACTAGGATAGTTGCCAAACATGGGTTAATCCCTTGGTTCTTTAGTTCTTCAACAGCTTTTCTGACTCTGTCTTTTACAGTTTGAGCAATCTCATTTCCATCTATTTTTATGCCTGCCATCAAGATAATTCTAGCCTGTTGATATTTAATCCTTGAAATACCTTAAACTGAATTTGAAAATCTGAGAAAAGAAATTATGTGCCCTTGTTGGAATGATGATATGTTTGTAGTGATATCCGATATTCAAATAAAAAATGACTCTGTTGACGAATTTAAAAAATGGTTTTCTGAATCAAACAAAATTGTATCCAAATTTGATGGATTTGTAAATAGGCGACTTTTGGAAACTAAAGATGGCAAGCATCGTGTGCTAGTTGAATTTGAAAATCTTGAAAAATTCAGCAAAATGCATCAAAGTCCAGAACATGAAAAACTTCATTCCACGGCTGCATCTTACATGGAAAGATTACCAGAGCCTAGATTTTATACTGTAGTTTCACAATGAAATGAAATTAGATTTTAACGTAAACGAATACATTGAAAAAATAAAAAAAAGTAGTGATTATTTTCATACTTTTATTAACAATGAAAATCTTGCTGCAGGTGTTTTGGTATTACAACCTGGAGAGGCAGACACGCAAGAACCACACGAAAGTGATGAAGTGTATTTTATTCTCAAGGGAGATGGTTTTTTAAAAATAAATGACACAGACTATCCAGTTTCTGAAAATAAAATGTACTATGTGAAGAAAAAAGTAACACATTTTTTTCATGGCAATTCTAAAGAACTAGTTGTATTGTATTTTTTTGGTGGACCTGACTATTAGCTGATTATCGTTTTTCTGCCTGAAATTTTTATTTTCTTTTCTGCAAATAACCTGATTGCTTCAGGGTATGCCTGATGTTCTTTTGCCAAAATACGTTTGGACAGTGTTTTTTCTGTATCTTCTTTTCTTATCTTCACTATTAATTGCAAAATTATTGGTCCAGTATCCACACCTGAGTCTACAAAATGTACTGTGCATCCTGAATATTTTGCACCATATTCTATTGCCTGTTTTTGAGCATCAAGTCCAGGAAAAGATGGAAGCAAAGCGGGATGGATGTTGATTATTCTGTTTTTATATTTTTTAACAAATTCTGGACTGATTATTCTCATAAATCCAGCTAAACACACCAACCCATTTTTTGGCGTTACTCCATATTTTTCCAGTGTTGACATTATTTTTTTATCGTAATCTGATCTGCTCCCTTTGAAATCTTTACTTTCGATCACCTCTGTTTTGATGCCCAGTTTCTGTGCAATCTTTAGACCTCTAGCATCTAATTTGTTTGATATTACTATAGCTGGATTTATTGGAATTTTTTTACGTTTGATTGATTTTAAAATGGACTCCATGTTGCTCCCGCGACCCGAAATTAAAATTCCTAGATTTAGCAACTAGTCAATATTAGATCAAACCTGCAATTTATATCAAATCTTATTGTTTTGTCTGACATTGCCTCATCATATTAGAATGACAAAAAATGGTATCTTGTGTGAGATTAATGGGAGAAGGGTGTACTTGGATCCAAAAAACACCGATTCGACTGGCGTGAATTTTGTCTCTCATGCACACACTGATCACCTCCCGTCAAAAAACGGTGGCACCATACTTTCATCGATTGAAACAAATGAGATTGCTAATCTTCGAGGCTTCAGGATGGAAAATCATGTTCAAAGTATTGATGATTTTACATTAGTCGATAGTGGTCATATTTTGGGTGCAAAAGGATTGCTTTTTGATGATATTTTCTACACTGGAGATATTTGTACAAGAAATCGTGGATTCCTAAAATGTGCAACTATTCCAAAATGTAAAACACTGATCACAGAATGTACATTTGGTTTACCTGAATTTGTGTTTCCAAAATTAGAAGAAATACAAAAACAAGTAAATGAACTCATTTCCGAACTTTATGGAAAAGGTATTCCTGTCATATTGTTGGGATATCAATTGGGAAAAGCTCAAACCCTCACTCAACTTTTTGGGCATTGGGGTCCTCTTTATTTTCATGATTCTGTTAAACAAATGAACACTCTTCATCAACAACTTGGCGTATCACTACATGATGGAATTGGTCATTCTGAAGCAGAAAAAAATGGATTATTGTCCAAAAAACCATGGGTTATGGTAGCCCCAATGATGTCTGAAAAGAATCCATTTCTAAAAGACATGAAATCAAAATATGGTGCAGTGACTATTGGTTTTAGTGGTTGGGCACAATCTTCTCGATTTGCATTTGGAAGGCGCTCTGATTACTCAATTCCAATGAGTGACCATTGTGATTTTAATGAATTAGTAGATCTGGTGATACGTTCAGGAGCAGAGCAAGTCTATACAATTCATGGATTTGTTGAAGAATTTGCTGCGCATCTAAGAAAAATTGGAATTAACGCACAACCATTACGTGAAAATTCATTAGATGATTTTATCTAGTTTGAAAACTTTCCGCACTCACAATCTAAAACCAAACATGTCTCAGAATTTCTAATATGATCATGTGAGAAATGCTTGCATTTTTCATTTTTACATATTCTTCTTTGTGCTTCTCTTTTTACTACTGCCTGTGCGATTGAATTTGCTTTGTCTTTTGAATATCCTTTTTTATCTATATAGTAATGGACAATTCTATTGTATAGCAAATCTGGATCGAATTGTTTTTCTAACAATCACTTACCCCCCTGTGATGGAATGTAGTGCAGTGTTATGGTTGAACGAATTTTTTGAATCTTTCTGATCTTGTTTGTAATTACCTGATCAAGTGTTTCCTTAGTATCTGATTGCACCTTACAAAAAATATCATAAATTCCATATGTCCCTCTGACTTCTTTTATCTCTGGAATTTTCATAATCTCATTGATGATTTGCTCCTCTGAACCCAAATCACATTGCAACAAGATGTATGCTATTTCCATATCTTATCCTCTCACTCGTCTCCTTCTATAATCTGTTACTTCGTGGCATTTACATATGCAAGATGATTCCTCACATTCACTCCTACTTTTTTTCATCATGATACAATAATGGCAATTATGGTATTTCAAGCAAGTCTGTTTTACATCAAAAATTTGTTTATTTTTTATCTGTTTTTTAAACAATCATAAAAAATTATGTGATAATGTTCACAGATTTTCAGTCATTGTTTAAGTATCTCTAAGATGATGATTTGTCATGTGCGAAACCCTTGATGAAATTCATGAAGCACAACTCGCTGCAGTAATAGCTAAAATGAGACGGGAAAAAACAAAATTAGAAAATCAAGTTTTGTGTAACTAAAAATTTATTTCAATATGACGCCTATGTCCATCAGATTTGTATGAGTAAAATCTGTTCTGATATTGCTTTTTTGTTTTTGAAAAAATCTTCCAGAATCACTATTTTTTAAGAAATCTTTGATAATTGATTCATCTATTTTGATGTTCTCAGTGATGGCTCCTGCAAAAAATGTATTTCCGTCTATTCCGTCTGTTCCCATTGATGAAATTACCATTTTTTTTAAATTTTGTGAATTCTTTAAAATTCTCAAGACTAATTCTTGGTTTCTTCCACCCATTCCTTTACCAATTACTTCCACTGTAGTTTCTCCACCAAAAATAAGACAACTTTTTTGTTCATCCGGTATATTTTCCATAATTTTTTTTGTGGCATCTTTTATGTTGCCAAACACTTGTATTGTTTTTACTTTATACCCCAATTCTTTGGCTTTTGTTTCCATCTCTTTTAGACAATCTTTGTTATTTGCAATAATGTAATTTTCTATCTTTGCCTTTTTTGGCGTTTCTGGGATGTTTCCTTTGAATCCCTCTTCCAGTCTTTGTAGGATCTCTAATGGTATTTTATTTTTTAATTTGTATTTGTTGATTATATTTAATGCATCTAGAAAAGTGGTGTTATCCATGTATGTTGTTCCTGATGCAATAGATGAAAGATCATCTCCTTCAACATCTGACATCACAAGTCCTATCCCTTGACATTTGATATTTTCAACTAGTCTGCCACCTTTTATTTTTGACAGATGTTTTCTAATGCAATTGAACTCTTGAATGCTAGCTCCTGATTTTAGCAACAAATCAGTTACATAGATTTTATCGTCCAATGTTATGTCATCTGGTATGGCAATCAATGACGATCCTCCTCCTGAAACCAGAAATATCACTAATTCTCCGTCTCTTCTGTTTTGAAGAAATTTTATCACTTCTTTTGCAGCCTTTACGCTTGTTTGGTCTGGTTTTGGATGTCCCGAATTAAAAATTTGAAATTTTTTGCCTTTTATTTTTGATTTAGACCCTTTTGGGATTACTATTATTCCGCTTTTGATGGGGATAATTGCATTTAATGCCCTTGTCATAGAATCTCCTGCTTTTCCAAATGCCACTGTGTAAATATTGGAAAAATTCGCAACTCTGAGAGTTTTTCCATTGATTTTGATTTCCTCTGAGGTGACAAATTTTGGTATGATGTTCTCCGGCTCTGCAGCTCTTAATCCAGCTTCCAAAATATCTAGGCATTCCCTTTTCTTTTCTGACGTTGCCAAATCTTCATAATTTTGAATAATCATATGCTGGTTTTCTCTTACTGCAAGATATAATAATAATCAATGATGCCTCTGATTTATGTACACAGTACGTATTCCAAAAGTTATCAATTTTGGAAAAAATGCACTTGGTGAAACAGAATATCCAAAAAATGCCCTAGTTGTCACAACCGTTCCTCCAGAACTTTCTGACAAATGGCTTGCCAAAATGGGAATTAAGGATTATATGCTGTATGATCAAGTAAAACCTGAACCATCAATTGATGATGTCAATGCTGTGATTTCACAATTCAAAGACAAGAATCCATCTGTCTTAATTGGACTTGGTGGTGGAAGTTCTATGGATGTAGTAAAATATGCTGCACCAGAGATGAAAAAAGAAAAAATCTTGATTCCAACAACCTTTGGAACTGGAGCTGAGATGACAACATATTGCGTTTTGAAATTTGATGGAAAAAAGAAATTGTTACGAGAAGACAGATTTCTTGCTGATATGGCTGTAGTAGATTCATACTTTATGGATGGTACTCCAGAACAAGTCATCAAAAATTCTGTTTGTGATGCATGTGCTCAAGCAACTGAGGGTTATGACAGCAAGCTTGGTAATGACTTTACAAGAACCCTGTGTAAACAAGCATTTGAGATTCTATATGACGCAATCATGAATAACAAACCAGAAAATTATCCATATGGTTCAATGTTATCCGGTATTGGATTTGGTAATTGTTCAACTACTCTTGGACATGCACTATCATATGTCTTCTCAAATGAGGGGGTGCCACATGGTTATTCTTTGTCTTCTTGCACAACAGTTGCACACAAGCACAACAAATCCATCTTCTATGATAGATTCAAGGAAGCAATGAAAAAGCTAGGCTTTGAAAAACTTGATCTAAAAGCTGACATTTCAGAAGCTGCAGATACAGTAATGACTGATAGAGGACATTTGGATCCAAACCCAATTCCAATATCTAAAGAAGATGTCATAAAATGTCTTCAAGACATTAAATCAGGTAATCTGTAAAAAACTCTGATATTTTTTACATTTTTTCTATTTTATTAATAAGCTGCGAATTTGGTTGTTTTGACTAAACTTATTTATGCTGATATTCTAGTGTAAGTATATGATTACTGAAAAACCATTAAAGTTCGGTATTCAAAATGGATTAAACGTTGCCAGAGCCGGATATACTGAGGATCAAATTTTAACTGCTTGTATGCTTGCTGATAAAACAGGCTATGATTCTATTTTCTATATGGATCACACAAATGTTCCTCAATGGAGAAATGCAATTGTCTTGGATCCTTGGGTGATGCTATCTGCAATTGCAGCAGTTACAAATAATGTTGAATTGGGAACCTGTGTGACTGATGCAATTAGAAGACATCCATCAAATATTGCACTAGCTGCAATTACACTTGATAGAGTTTCAAAAGGAAGAGCAATCTTAGGAATTGGTGCTGGTGAAGCTCAAAATCTAAAAGAATTCTGCATCCCATTTGAAAAACCTGTTTCCAAATGGGAAGAGCAAATTCAAGTTATCAAAACTTTGTATGGTTCAACTCCTGATAACACTGTAAATTATGATGGTAAATATTACAAATTAGAAGGTGCGTGTCTTCAAGCACCACCAATTAGGAAACCACATCCTCCAACTTACATGGCATCAGGTGGTACACGTACTTTGGAACTTACAGGAAAACTAGGCGAAGGATGGTTGCCAATAGGTTACACTCCAGAATTGTTTGAAGATCACGCAAAACAGATTCAGGCATCTATGAATAAACATAACAGAACTCAAAAGGAAAAAGATAGTTTCCAATATGCATTAGATATTGATGTGTATTTTTCAGAAGATGCAGAAGAGTCTTGGGCAAAAATGAAAGAAGCAGTAAAAGTAAGTTTGTTTAAACCTGAAGTGTTACGTGTTCATGGTATTAAAGAAATTGAAGGATTTGATTTTGTAAAATACTTCACAGAATATTCAATGTCTGATCAATCTTGGATTGTTAAGATGAGAGAAGCAGCAACAAAAATTCCTGATAAAATTGCTCGTTCATCAACTGCGGTTGGCACACCTGATGATATCATTCCAACATTTGAGCGATTCATGAAAGCAGGTGTAAATCACTTTGTCATTAGATTCTGGGGTAAAAACTACTTTGGTTCCATTGATAAATTTGCAAGTCATGTGATGCCTTATCTGCGAGAAAAACTGCAAAAATAGAGTCCACTCTACAGCGAAAATCATTTACAATACTAATTCTAGGTAATTACAATGGATGATGAACTTCCTGAAGCAATAAAAAAATGCATAAAGATTTTGGAAGAAAATATAGATATTTTATCTAATCTTGAATTGGAACTAGAAGACCAAAAAGAGGATGAGATCTCTTCTGGCTTGGAGTTACATCATCTATATGATATGACTGAAGACGTGGCAGAATCTGCGAAACTAAAGCGTGCTGAGTTTAATCTCATGCGTAGAAAATCAGAAGATGTTCAATACTAAATCTATGATTTATGCGGTCTTTTGTTTCTGCTTTTCATCCTAGTGTATGATTTTACCTGTCGTCTTTTTTGTTGTTTTTCTAATCTTTTTCTTGTACGTGCTGTGGAATTAGTTTCACCTTGTATTACTTTGACTTTACTTCCATCTCTGAGCATTATTGGTTTTCCTTTGAATCTGAATTCTATGTCATGACATTTTTTATAATATTTTTTTAAACAAAAAAATATTCTATTGTTTGTACCATGCATTTCTTTGACCTCTTTTGATTTTTTCAAATCATTCAGAATGTTTCTTAGTAATCCTTTGTCGATATCTGTAATTCTATGCAATTCTCTAAACCAAATAAATTTTGAATCATTTCCCCATTCTTCTAGCACTTTAAGTGCCAAATTTGTTGCTCTCTCTCGTTCTTCTTCTCTCTCGTCCAATT
>DASSYQ010000052.1:0-2551 GCA_035703205.1 Nitrosarchaeum sp. | reverse complement strand
TTCGTCCAGTGCATTCTCAGCTTTTTCTAGGAACAAATCTATAGTTTTTTTACAGTCTTCCTTGTTTTCAGAATTCACTAGATCTAGAATTTTCTGATAACATGATTTTACAGCATCCAAATTTGCTTTTACTCCTTTTTCCACATTTCTTCCTTGCTCTAAAATCACATCCGTAAGTGAATATTTTTTTCCATTCTGCATTGTAAGTGGAGCTGAGAAAACTGCGATAATCTTGGAATCTTTCTTTAAATCGTTAATTCTGTCAATAATTAGTGGAATTGAAATACCATCAATGCCAATAGCACTTCCGCCAAACTTGGCTACAACTAGTTTTGTCATGGTACTTTAACAAAATTAATTGGGTATCTATTAAGGATTGGATCAAATTTTGTCAAATCAACTTTTTTATTATATTGTATGCATTAATTGCACCTTTGGTTTCCAATGGATTTCTTTTTTGCTCTAGTTTTTCTAAAATTAACTTATCCAATCTGTTAATATCTTCAAAAACAAACCCTTCTTCTCTTGCATTGTCTTCTTGCTCAAAATGTCCTTTTATTGGAATAAAAATTCCAGGTGTCCCATATGCTCTTGCCTCATCAATAGTTGATTTACCTGCAAGAGACACTATCACATCGGCTGCAAAAATTATCTCATGAAGATTATTAACAAATCCCAAATTTCTTATGGATTCAAAATTTTTGCTCAAAGATGGACCTGAAACAACTATGAAATTCACATCCTGATTTATTTTTGGTATTGTTTCTAGTGTTTTCTCAATTAAAAATAGTCCTGCATCTGTTCCCCCTATTGAAACAACTATGGTTTTTTTATCAAAAGAGAATCTTTTCCGAAGCTCTTCTCTAGAAAAATTTGTTTGTCTTACTATGTGCCCAACTCGTTTGATATTTCCCTCATCAGGGCCATTTTCTGGAATGATTATAGTATCACATTTTTTCATAATATCATGCATTGACTTGTTCATCTTTTTTTCTATTACTGACATTATTCCATTTACAAAATTAGTCTGCACTACATCTGTAATCAAAACTGTAGGTATTTTTTTATTTTGGGCAACAGTAAGCGAAGCAAAATCTTCATCACTTACAACTAATCTTGGATTATCCATCTCAATAATTTTTTTAGCAATTTTTTTGCATCTTTTATAATATTGATAATAGTTCCAGAGCCATCTGGTTGGATTTTTTAGTATTCCTTTTTCTACAATAAATTTTGGAGGAATATATGCATCATCAACTTTAAAATCTGAATTTCTTAGAATTTTTGCAGCTCCATTTCCTGTCACAAATTTTGTTGATATGTTTTCAAAATTACTTGCAATAGCTATGTCTCTTGTTACATGTCCCAATCCTATTGGACTAGAAAAAAAATCCAAATCAACCATAATTGTACAAAACTCTGATCAAATTTCTAGATTGTTCCTTGTCTCAAAGTTTAAATGGTTTTCATCAAGGAAAGTTTCTGGGCTCATGGTCCAGATCGGTTATGACGTCGCCCTTACACGGCGAAAATCCAGGGTTCAAATCCCTGTGGGCCCATTTTTGTACCTAATTTGGGGGTAACTATAATTTTAGATATTGAAATTATTTTTTGTTTATTCCTATTTTTTCTATATATTACTATAGATCATATATCCAAAATATTTTTTAATCTGAAACACTATTACACACACTCGGTGATTAACAAATGTGGTTTGATGACCAATTTGAAAATACATTTCGAAGATTGTCCAACCACTTTTTTAATTCAGGTGACATCTTCGAAAATCCAATAGGAAGTCAAGTTCAGACCTATGGACCATATTACTATGGTTATGAGATGACACTTGGCTCGGATGGAAAACCACTCGTAAGAGAATGGGGAAATGTAAGACCAACAAATGCACTTACAGATAACAGTATCAGAGAACCGTACGTTGATGAGACTGTCGATGAAAAAAATGGCATTCTCAAACTCGTAACAGAGATGCCTGGAATTGAAAAATCTGACATCCAAGTTAATGTAGCAGATAATATCGTATCTATATCTGCCAAACACGGAGATCGAAAGTATGGCACAAACGTTCCGTTGAAATACAAAGTAGATGACAACTCTGTAAAAGCAAAATATCTCAATGGAATACTGGAGCTGACATTCAAGCTTGCTGAAGAGAAACCAAAGGGCAAGCTAGTGTCAGTTGAATAACATGGAGGTGAATTATAGATGAAAAACATCTCGTTCACACAACCAATCTCCCAACTAAAAACATCTCTCAAAACTTCCTTTGAGAAAATCTCGTCAATTTCGGCAAACAAGTTTGGTAACTGGAAGATTGACAGGTGATTGTCAATATGAATAGATTTGAAAAATAGGAGGTGAAAAAATATGCCTGATACACTTTGTAGAAACTGTGGAACAGAACTTGAAGAGCAATCCATGTGTTCTGAATGCAAACAAGCAATACAGCAGATCTGTCCAAAATGCAATTATGCAACATTGGAACAAATCCATTCTGACTGTACACTAGGATTTGAGATCATGATGACTGCAA
>DASSYQ010000040.1:0-6965 GCA_035703205.1 Nitrosarchaeum sp. | reverse complement strand
TTAGGGGAAACTAATTCTGAGATATGAAATTGATTACTGTATGAGGAAAATTCACGTATGTCCTTGAAACTTTATCTCCTAAACTTCCCTATATCAAAAATTTATATCATAACTCAAAGGACTTTCTATTACATTGAAAGTATCTGACCTTAAACAATCGTATCCAGATTCATCCAAACCTAAAATTAATTGGGCAAGAATTGAAGAGGCTGAAGATTTTGCTAACACTGTAAAATTATTCCGTCAAGGAAAATACGACGAGGACAGCTTTAGACGATATAGGCTCCAGCATGGGGCATATGGCACCAGAATGACTAATGATTATGCCATGGTTCGAATTAAACTACCTGCAGGAGAAATTTATCCGCATCAACTAGAAAAAATATCTCAACTAAGTGAGCAATTCTCTATAGGAAGCGCCCATTTTTCAACAAGAGAAAATATTCAATTACACTGGGTAATCTTAGAAGACGTTTCAGAAATTTTACGAGGACTTGCAGAAGTAGGTCTTACCTCACGCGAAGCATGCGGTAATTCTGTAAGAAATGTAATGTGTAGTCCTTTGTCTGGTGTTTGTCCTGCTGAAGAATTTGACTCTACGCCATACGCTCTTGCAACAGCTAGATTCTTCTTGAGAAATCCAATGTCGCAAAACCTCCCAAGAAAATTCAAATTTAATTTTACATGTTGTGAAAATCATGGAATGGTAAGAATGGTTGATGTTGGATTGATTCCACAAACAAGGGATTTAGATGGAACAACTCAAAAAGGATTCAAAATTTTTCTTGGTGGTGGACTAGGTAACAAGTCTTTTGTAGGTCATCAATTGGAAGAATTTACTCCTGAAGAAGATTTGCTGTATACCTCAATTGCAGTATTGCGAATTTTTGATAGACTAGGTGACAGGAAAAACATGGCTCGAAACAGAATGCGTTATCTTGTAAATGACATGGGTTGGGAAAAATTCCAAAATCTAGTTCTAAAAGAAAGAGCTATAGTAAGAGCAACTCAATCAGTTGTAACTAGTCTTGAAGTTGATCATACTCAGTCAGTAATTAAAAGACCGATCAGAATATCTGATGAAAGTGGAAGTTCAGTTTCTGATGGGTATGCAAGATGGCTAAAAACAAATACTATAAAACAAAAACAATCTGAATATCATTCTGTATTCATAACTCTTGAGGCTGGAGACATAACATCAAATCAAATAACTGCACTTGCTGCCATAATTCGAGAATTTTCCTCAGAAGGTCACGCAAGAGCTGGATTTGTACAAAACATCGCACTGCGTTATGTCCACGAAGATGACTTACCACGTCTATATTCTAAACTACTTACTGTAGGATTAGCAAAATCTGGTGCATTGACCATGGCTGCCCCTATAGGTTGCTCAGGCACCACTTCATGTAATCTTGCTTTGACTAACTCTCATAGGTTGGCAAAGGAAATACAGAGAAAATTCCTTGAACTCAAACTAGACCAAGATGATGATTTACGTGATTCTTCCATTAAGATCAGTGGATGTCCAAATTCATGTGGACAACACGGAATTGCCACAATTGGTTTCTTTGGAGGCGGCGGTAGAGTTGGAAAAGAAATGTATCCTAACTATCAGATGTCTTTAGGAGGGCGCTCTGATGGGGAAACAATGCTTGGTGTCACATGTCATAGAATTCCTGCAAAAAGAGTAATTCCAGTAATTTTAAAAATTATTGAATTATTCAAACAAAATAAAAAACCTGATGATACTCTTAAGGACTGGATTCACAGAGTTGTCAACGGAAAAGAAGATTCTGAAATAAAATCTGTCCTTGATATGAGAAAAATTCTTGATCCATTCACAATTCCTCCTACAAAAGAAGAGGATCCTGACTTTTACAATGACTATGGAAGTGATTCTAGCTATCACACAAAAACTGGAAAAGGTGAATGTGCTGCATGAGCCAAGAAAAAACAATCAAAACTACAACCGATATTGATTCATTGAGATCTGAAATTAGAGATAAAAGTGTCAGAGTAATTGATGTACGAAGAGAAGAAGACTATAAACAAAGTCACATCCCAACTGCAGTAAATCTTCCTTTGGCAAATTTATTATCTGATGATAGCCCAGAACGTGTCTTAAAACTTGTAAGTGCTATGGGAATAGATGATCAAACTCCCGTGGTTGTTTATGATGATACTTTTGGCGCTCTTGCATCCCGAGTTGCTTGGACACTAGAATATTTGGGTCATTCTGACGTGTCTTTGTTGGAAACAACTTTTAGTAAATGGAAATCACTTGGTTTGGAAAATGACGATAAAATACCTGAGATACAAAGTAGGGAGCATTCTATTCATCTTAAACCTGAAATTTTAGCTACTTCTGATTATTTGGAGACATCAAAGGATAAACCAAATGTGATTCTTATTGATAATAGAGAGCGATTGAATTATCTAGAACAGCACATTCCAGGTGCAATCAGTCTTCCGTATAGAACTCTTGCAACTCAGGATAAAATTTTACGACCTAAAGAAGACATGAAACGATTATTGGATAATAGAGGCATTTCTGGCAATTCTGAAATTATTACCTATTGTGGAAGCGTTGGAACCCTATCTGGTCTGGCTTATTACGCCCTAAAATCAGTTGGATTGCCAAATGTAAAATTGTACGTACGTTCTTTCAAAGAATGGAAGAGTCTTGCAAAACCAATTGTAAAACAACAGGATGCAAATTATTGGGATTTATCTGCCGAATAATTTAGGATATTTCGTTTCTTAGCTTTTTGGTGATTGTTACTTCTATGTTGTCAAAAAGATTTAGCATTTTACTTTTGTTTTCAATAAGGTAATCTACTCCTCTGTCTTTTAATCTGATTTTCCATAATCTTATCTCTCTGTGCTCCTCAAAGAATTGTTCAATCATTTGTTCTCCTGACTTTGTTGGTTCAATAAACTCTTCAAACAATTGAATTGTTTTTTCTACGTCTTCTTCTTCTATTGATTCTCTGACAGATTGTATGGCTTGACTGATTTCTTTCAAGTTCTTGACTGGTTTTGGCAATTGTTTCTTTGTGATTCCAAACAATCCTTTTTTCTCTTTTCCCATTCTTTCTGCAACTTCAGCTGTAAGATCATACACTGGAATTCTGCTGAGGCCATCGCGTTTCTCATGTTGAACGATTAATCCTTTTTCCAGTAACTTTCTTAATGCATCCTCTGCAACCGCCTTGTCTAGAAACGTTGTCCAAACAATGGCACCAAGTGTGTGGTAACCTTGTCTTATTGATTCTAAAACTACTACTTCTACAATTCTTTTGAAGCCTTCTTCAATTCTTACATTTGCAAAATCTTTATCCCTGATTGATTTTCTGGCATTTTTTACATCGATTTCAATTGAACGCTTTAATGCTTCGAGTGCTTCTGGAACCTGATTCACTAAAGACAGAAAGCATGCTTTGTTGTACCATGCCATTCCATATGTTGGATCCGACTCAACAGCTTTTTCAACAGCATCTAATGCTTTTGAATAATTTTTTTGCTCATAATGAACCAGCGCTTTTAAATTCCAGGCTTCTGGATTGGTTACATCAATATCTAAAATTTTATCGTAAATCTTTAACGCATCATTATATTCTTCCAAATGGAATCGTGCATAGCCTAATTTCATCAAAGTCTCAATGTTGTTTGGGTCTATTCGTAATGCTTGCTCAAAAATGACTGCTGCCTCTTCAAGCTTTTCATCCGCCATGAGGTTTACTCCCTTTTTGAATAGTTTTTTACGATTATAATCAGGATCTACTAGGCTTGTCTCTTCTACTTGTCCTGTTTCTTTAGATTCTGTCTCTTTATCCTTTGATTTTTTTTGAAATGGCTTCACTAGCTCATTTTGGACCTTTAATCTAGATAAATACTATCCTGAATCAATCCAAGTTCAAATGAACCTGTTCTGCTGAAAATACTGCTAGACTGTTTACTATGTTTTATCTTATAAAATCAAACTCAAAAATATCTTTATTTGTATTTGACCCTAATATCATAAAAAACAATTATCATTGTTGATATTTTATTAGATGTTGATATAGTGAAAAAATTAACTCTATTTGTTGAAACATAAAAGACAACCTAAAATTCTAAGGGATATTCCTGTGGACTTGAAATCAATAATCAAAACACCCATCACCATTCCCCCAACTGTCACTATCTTGGATGCAAGAGACACTTTACTACGATATAATATTGGAAGGTTAGTTGTCAAACTTGGCAAAAAACCAGTAGGGATCATCACCGAAAAGGATATAGCAAGAAATGTTTCAGTTTTTGGCAAAAAACCAATACAGAAAATTCTGATAAAAGACATAATGTCCAGAAATCTGGTTACTATTTCTCCTGATGGCTCAATATATGATTGTGCAAAACAAATGAAGAATCATAACATAAGTTCAGTGATCATACAAGACAAGATGCAAAATTTGGTAGGAGTCATAACTAAAACAGATCTAGTTTCTACCTTCTTGGCTCAGAGTACCGCATCATTAAACATCTCTAAAATAATGACAAAAAAAGTTATCACCGTTTCTCCTGATGATTCCATATTTGAAGTTCAAAGTGTTTTATTTAATAATAAAATCAGCAGGGTAGTCGTTACAAAAAATAAAAAACCAGTTGGGATTATCACGTATCGAGATTTTGTTCCAGCAAAAACTTTTGATTTACACCAAGAATTTACACTTCCGATGCAAAGAGAAGAAATATCATCCAGCCCACAACTCAATGAATTCAATGTAAATCAATTGAGTTATCTTCTTACGTTTTCTGCAAAAGATATCATGACAAAAGATCTTATCGTATCGTATCCTGATAATGATGTATACACGGCAGCAATTCTGATGATAAGACACGGAATAAGCGGCATTCCTGTTATGCGCAATCAGAAATTAGTTGGAATAATAACAAAATCTGATATTGTTAATGTTTTGGCGTCAAAGGGAAAACTAGGTTGATTCTTGATTGTTTTGCAGATTACTCTTCTACAGCATGTTCAGTTAATACTTTGATGCAATCTCTTAGGACCTCGTTGTCCGAAATCGCTTTTGTTTCTTTGAAGTTAAATTCCTGAACTAACTGTTGTTCAAACTCTATCAAATCATTTTGATACGTACTACAAGAGGAACGTAATAATCTCCAATAATAGTATCCCTTATTCATCTCATTTACCATTATGTGATGATCTGATTTCAATATTCTTGAAATGTTTTCATACGCTTCTTTGTAATCGTTAAATTTGTCTTTAACAATTTGCGGAAGATCCTGATACCATTCTTTTCCATCTGTCGTTTTTTCCACATTATGCATTTTTTGGAGCTGATATGCTACAGAATCCTTTAAGATATCTAGTGTATCATTGGTATCAAGAAGGCTCATTAATTGAGGATTTATCATATTCTTCTGAAATAATCAATGTTTTAAGAATGTTGCATGCCTATAATCTAGTTTCATATTAAAAAACAAACTCGAATCTTCTTTCTTTGTATGCTGGATTTAACTTCCCTACGATTGGAATTTTTGTACTACAATACTTGCACTGATTATGTTCATCAAGATTCCACTCCAGTATATCAAAATTATATCGTCGTACAACAATTTTCTTGCATTCATGACAATAGGTGTGTTCCAATGGATGTCCTGGAACATTACCGATATATGCATACCTTAATCCTTCTTTTTTAGCAATTTCGTGATGTTTTTCTAACGTTGTTACTGGTGTTGAAGGAAATTCCATCATCTTGTATGATGGATGAAACTGTAAAAAATGGATTGGCATGTCCGGTCCAAATTCATCGTAAACAAACTTGCATAGTTTTTTTGCCTGTTCTAAATTGTCTCCTACATCGGGAACAACCAAATCTGTTATTTCAACATGGATTTTTGTTTTATCGCGAATTTCTAATAATGTGTCAAAAACAGGTTGAGAATTTGGAATCCCGATATATTTTCTAACAAATTTTTCTTCACCGTTTCCCTTAAAATCGACTGTAATGCTATCAAGAAACTCATTCATCATAGAAACTGATTCTGGCGTGCCATATCCGTTTGAAACAAAAATGTTAAACAGGCCATTTTTTCTTGCCAATATGCCACAATCTCGCGCATATTCCAAAAATATACTGGGTTCATTGTACGTGTATGCTATTCCGTGACACCCGCTTTGAAGAGCCTTTTCTACTACTTTCTCAGGTGTAATGTCAACTCCTTCTATTTTTCGTCTTTGACTAAGATCAAAATTTATGCAGTATTTACACAACCAATTACATCCTGTAGTTCCAATTGAGAATATCTTGCTTCCTGGCATAAAATGGGTCACCGGTTTTTTCTCTATGGGATCAATGTGGGCCGCTGCAACCTTGCCATACACATAAAGGACTAGTTTTCCTCCTTTGTTTCCTCTAATCCCACATAATCCGATCTGATCCTCGCCAAGTTCACAATATCGGGCACATGCTAGACATCTTACTTTGTGATTTGCCAGTCTCTCATACAGTACTGTTTCTTTTTGCACGATATAGTTTCGATGAATTATGACATTAAATCAATAGATAATTATCAATTTTGGTAATCATAAAATAGGACTTAAGATTCTATTTGAAGAGTTTTGATGTGACAAATAAAATATTTATTGAATCCGTAAATAATACTCCCACATTTAAAAAAAGATTTGAAATCGTAGAAAGAAAAGGAATTGGGCATCCTGACACTATCTGTGATCTTGTGATGAATCAGATTTCTATTGATTTATCTAAATTATACCTCAAGGAGACCGGTGCTATTCAGCATCATAATATGGATAAGGCGTTGTTAGTAGCTGGACAAAGTGAAAGTAACTTTGGAGGTGGCAAAGTCATAAAACCCATGAAGATGATTTTAGGTGACAGAGCAACATTTGACATTGGAGAAAAAAAACTTCCAATAGGTGATCTTGCTAT
>DASSYQ010000086.1:0-25324 GCA_035703205.1 Nitrosarchaeum sp. | reverse complement strand
GCAACAAGTCAAATTCCAAAGTATTTCAATTTAATAAATTCATCGAAAGAAAGATGGGAAATTAAAAACATGCATGAGTGCATTTTTGGGATGGTCTTTGAAAAATATATTCATGATTCTGGGCAGTATTTGACAAACAAGAGAATAGATGAAAGTCAGCCCAATACTGTTGAGAACACAATGGAATTGTTTGATGCAGGAATTGAGATCTTTAATGATCATGTATTAGACATTAAACGACAAATATATGAGAATTAATATTTAATTTTTAAAAGATATTTTCAAGTTTGAGAAAACTAGCTAGAATTAGAATAATTTTTGATTCGCATTTAGAAAAACATAGTTTCTAAATTTAATTTGTTGAGTAAATTAGAACATACTGTACCATATAACGAGGAATTTTACAAGTTAGCAAAAATGAGCATAATAGAGATCAGAAAATATGTTCAAGACAAATATCCAAGATCAAAAGCAAATTTTTTTATAAAATACAAATTACCCCAATACACATTCTGTGCATCCAGTTCACACATACAACAATAATTTCCACAATTGTATCAAATTTCAAGCATTAGTTAATCAGCATGACACGGTATTACAAAAAGACATTCCATCATAATCATTAGTGTAAACAAACACCTACTTTCATTCTTGAATTATTTTACTGTAATGTAAAACTAGATTATCATCAAATATTTTTGTTAGAGAAATACAAACATCATAAACATTAGATTACATAGTACTTTAAAACAAATTATAAAAAATATGAAGATAAGTTCCTCATTGATTTTTAACGGCCTGTAGGATTCATCAAAGCTGCTCTCTCTTTGACTTTGGTGTCATATGTAGCAACCACAAATTCACCAGGTTTGCCATCACACGGACCAATATTTACGGCAAACCCATCAGAAGTTTCAACGATACAGCCTTTTTCAGTATTTGCGATCAGTTTTACTCTTTCAGTTGCCATATCCGGAGAAACATAAAACATGAGGTATCCAAGAAGAGATAGTCCTACAGAAGCCAAGATTCCACCAATAATCACAAGAGATTTTAAATTGGAGGGTTTTTTTGCAGGCAATGCAGACATTGTTAAAAATTGTGTTAATGCATATTATAAAATAAAATGCAGATTATCAAATATGAATATTAAATAAAACAGCAATAATTTTCAAACCTGAATGTGATATCATTGCTCTAAATAGTCCATTTGCTCACTTGAGATATGATTACAGGCGCACCAAAATATGTAATGGCCACGTTTTTTGGAGTGGGCATATTGTTGTTGGGTTTTTCAATATGGGCACTTTATCTGACAGATATTCCTCAAGAACAATTTCAAAATGACCCACGATTTGAAGAAGAATATATCAAATATTATGAATGGTTGTCAATATTTGGAATTGTTTTAATCATAATTGGCGGAATCGTTGCAGTGTTAGGTCGCAAAATGACAAAAAAATAACTTTCAAGTACGATAAAACATTATTTTTATTCTTAGTCTCATTTATCCAGATATGAAATTAATCCGCCAGTACTTCCAATGGTTATGCTGTTAATTTCATTTGATATATTGGTAAGATCATTCATTTTGATACTTCCATCCATTACAGTATACAAGACATCATCAATGTACAAAGATCTTGCTGGCATGTAGATGGAATTGTAATTGTTTCCAGTGTAGTGAGATATTGAGCCCTTTTTCACAAATCCATCTTTATCAAAACCATAAACAAAGAATCCATTCCATTGCACATATTGTGAATCAGTCTTTGCATCATCAAAGATTGCCTTTAGCTCACCTTTGATAGGAAGGGACATCACACCTTGTTGCTTGTCTAAAAGTAATGATTTGTGATTGTATAATGCTTCAGAATCAGTAGAACTATCACCAATTACAATTGTATCAGTTTCTTTTGGATTTTGAAAATCAGAAACATCAAACATAGATATTTTCACCCCAGTTGTACTCATACCGCCCCACTCATTTTCTTTGGTATCTTTACCAATTCCAATTATATGATCTTCATCATATGGTTGAAGATAATTTGAAAATCCTGGAATCTTTAATGCACCTAAAATTTTAGGAGAATCTGTAGAAAGATCTATTACAAAAAACGGATCAATTTGTTTGAATGTAACAAGAAAGAGTTTATCATCCATAAATCTTGCAGAATATATTCGCTCGTCAGGAGCTATCTTTGTTAGGCTACCTACAAGATTAAGATTTTCATCTAAGACAAAGACATTACTTGATGGAGCAGAACCAGATCGTGAGAAAGATTCAGACGTAGTAGCAATTCTAAATCTATTTCCACTCTCATCCATTGAGAACTGATTTAAGAGATAACCTGGAACTTCAGAATTTGCAACATATTTGAAATTGCCTTTATCAAGGCCGATTTTGTGAATTACAGTGCGCGATACATCAGATTGAATTCGTGCATCATACTCTTCCAGAGCACTTTGAATTTGTTCAAATAATTTTTCTTTTTCGTCCTTTGGAAGGTTGTTGTATGTATCTTGTAACAGGTTTGATACTTGAATCCATTTTGCATAAGGATCAAGTTTGGCATCATTTTGTATTATTTTGATTTTATCTTGAACATCTTGAGGCAATAATGGAACTATAACATCAAAAAATCTGTCTTTACTCATATTGTCATAATAGGTATAAGGAATATTTTTCTGATATGTGATGTATAGATTTTCTTCAGAAACATAAATGGTATTAGAATAGCCCATCAAAAATGTCTCTGAAGCATATAGTTTTCCAGATACATCAAATGCAGTTACAGTATTAAACGTGTAAGACGGTTCAGGGTTTGGAAAACGGTATACATCAGGCATGATAAGTGTAGAGCCTTCCATTATTCTTGGGAGTATTGGATTAACATAGTCTACTCCAGAAGAGGTTACAAGATAAATAACATCATTGATCATTCTAGAATTCACATAACTTCCATCAACTTCATACTTTGTCACAATCTTTGGATTTACTCTGTCAGATACGTCAAGTATGGTAGAGAATGTCTTTGGTGTGTAAATTGGGTATGGTGCATAATCATATTGTGCTATTCCGTATGTTTGACCAGAGCCATAATAGAAAATTACCAATTTATCGCCGTTTAGAAACATATTTTCAAGATTTTGTTGCTCTATATCCAAGGCAGTCTTTAAAATAATTTTGGCGTTATCTGCAGGATGTGCGTCTATAATTGTAAGCCAGTTTTGATTTACTATGTAGATGTATTTTCCATCTGTTTTGATGTAATCAGGTTCATCAACATTTTTTACTTGTACATTAGTGCTAGAAAATTCGGGATAATCAAAATCGGTGTTTGTATTACCATCTCCAGATGGCGCAGCGTCAGGAGTGGGCATAGACTCTGGTATAGGCTCCGATACAGTAGGCATTGGAACACGCTCGCGTATTAAACCACCGTCTCTTCTAACTAATTCATCAAATCCATATTGTTGACTTTGGTTGTCTTTTAGAAATTCTTTAATTTCATCGTATGAGGTAAATTTGATCAATCCCTCCTTTTCTTCAAGTATGCTAGGAGAATTTTCTTCAGATGTATTTTCTCCAACTGGAATTGGTTCTGATTTTTCAGATTCTGTGTTTAACGTAAAATAAAATGCTGTGATACCGATAACTATTATTCCCGTAATTATCCCTGCTAGAATTTTATTATTCATAATTTTATTCTACAGAACACTATGGATGTATCTATTTAGGGATTACTTCAAATTCATTTTAACAAAAAACTTTTTCTGTCACATTTTTTTGAAAAATAAAATTAAACACAAATTAGACATGATTGAACAATTAAGTCAATTACCAGAACTGCCACCATGGCTTAACTTTCGGTATTTCAATCACGGTACAAACACCATCAATCAATTTTGTTCCTTTACCACATATTCCAAATTTTGGTTTCTCTGTTTTTGGTGTATCGACTTTTGGAACATCTGTTTTTGGTGCGTCTAGCCCAACTGCTTCGTAAATTGAAGAATATTCAGGGAAATTATTATCAAACCACTCTTTGTATTTTGGTTCTTTGTTATATCTATCAACATAGGATTGTGGATCTTTTGTTGGATCTACAAATGAGGCAAGACCTTTTGGTGCGTCTAGCCCAACTGCTTCGTAAATTGAAGAATATTCAGGGAAATTATTATCAAACCACTCTTTGTATTTTGGTTCTTTGTTGTATCTATCAACATAGGATTGTGGATCTTTTGTTGGATCTACAAATGAGGCAAGACCTAATTCTTTAGTTGGTTCTGGTTCTTTAGTTGGTTCTGGTTCTTTAGTTGGCTCTGGTTCTTTAGTTGGTTCTGGTTCTTTAGTTGGTTCTGGCTCATTCAAAACGTCATTTACAGTAATTGTAATTGATTGCTTATCAGTCATCGAACCTAGGGTCACCACTACGTCAAATACGTATGATTTTGCACCTTGAGATTCAGATGGAGTCCATGTAAACATGCCAGTACTAGAATTAATTTTTGCACCTGATGGAGGATTTTTGTCTAGGCTAAACGTGAGACCGCTTAATGTAGTGTCAGTTACTTTGACAGAAAATGATAAAGGTTTTCCTTCATCAATGGTTAATTTACCTAAAGGATTCATCTTAAGAACAGTCATAGGAGTTGCAGTAACTTCATTAGATGCAGGGCTTGTACCAGCAGAGTTTATTGCATAAACTTTGTATGTGTATTTTGAATTTGCAATAAGATTCGTATGAGAATATGTTGTGGCAGTGCTTTTTGTATCTTCAACTAATGTAGAATTTGAACCAGCATCTTTTCTTACTTCAATTTTGTAACCGGTTATTGGAGAGTTTCCATTAGATGCCGGTGGACCCCAAGAGAGATTAATTTGAGTAGATGATGCAGTTGTTGCAGTTAATTTTATTGGCGGTGTCGGAATTGTAATAGTGGTCACAGTAGAAGATGAAGGAGTGGTAGATACGTCAACAGACGTTGTTTTAGGAGTAGCAGAAGCTGAGTTTGATGGTCCGGTAGCCCCAACACTGAGATTTGCAAAAACTGCAAATGAGTATGTCTTATCAGTTTCAAGATTGCTTACAATGTAGTTAGTTGTTTTTCCATTTGTAGAACCTAAAGCATCGCCATACGTATCAGCTGCAAATACACGCTTGATTTCATAACCACTTATTGGCAGACCAAATGTATCTGATGGTTGGTACCATGAAAGTTTAATCTGAGTAGGGGAGATAGCAGTTGCAGTTAATCCAGCAGGGACTTTTGTAGCCGTAGGTTTTACAGATGAAATTGATGAGGGATTACCTGTACCTTTGGAATTTATTGCAGATACTTGGTAAGAGTAAGTTTTGCTAGAATCTAGACCTTCATGGATAAATGATGTAACTTTACTTTTGGTGTCTGCTGCAATAGTAGTAAAACCTGCAGAATCTACCTTGTATTCAATTTTGTATCCGGTTATAGCAGTCATGTTAGTAGTAAGAACGGGTTCATCCCAGATTAGAATGACAGATTTGGGTGAAAGAGGCAAAGCCTTGAGATTTTTTGGGGAACTGGGCACAATGGATGTAGAATTGTCGGCAAATGCCTGAAATTGTTCACCAGTACTTTCAACTTTTAGTAAATTATTTGCAATATCCAATGTAAGTCCTGAAACAGATACAATACCAACTAGCAATAATAAACTAAAACACATACTGGATAATTTTTTATTCAAAGTACAAACTTTCAACTAAATCTAAATTTAATAAATAAGATAATAAATTTCACTACCCATTTGATCAATTGTGATTAACGCTTTATGTACAGATTAGAAACTGTTTTCTAAATGAACTGAGATATTATAAAAAATTGGGTCAAAATAATTAAGGATTCTTTCATACAGTTAGTGGGATAATTTATTGCCACACTTGTATTTGGAGTAATATACGGAGTGGCGGGTTTCGTATTGGCATTTAGAAGTTGATCATCATTCGTGTTTAGTCTTTGGTTTTTTTAATAATGAGCCCACTATGACGGTTGCCAGAATTATAAAGACAATAAGTAACGATGTCGTAGTTGGGATATGATAGAATTCTGAAATTATCATCTTTGTTCCAATAAAGAGCAACAATACAATCAAGCCTGGCTTTAGATAATGGAATCGTTCCATCATACCGCCAATTAAAAAGTATAATGCCCTCAAGCCCAAAATTGCAAAGACGTTTGATGTTATCACTATGAATGGGTCTCTGGTTATTGCCAAAACTGCCGGAATAGAATCCATCGCAAATACCAAATCGGTCAATTCGATAATCGCAAGTGCAACCAATAATGGGGTAGCGTGCATTACTCCATTGATCGGTACAATGAACTTGTTTCCAACCAAACTAAGATTTACAGGCATAAATTTTTTTAGAAATCTAACTGCAAGGTTTTTTTCTAATTCAATTTTCTTTTCTTCTTTTTGAATAATCATTCTAATTGAAGTATACCAAAGCAATCCACCAAAAATATAGATCATCCAGTGGAAATTATCTAGTAATGAAGCACCAACAAGAATCAAGACTATTCTCATTCCAATTGCGCTTAAAATTCCAAATGAGAGAACTCGGTGTTGATATTTGTGAGGAATTCCCAAAGTAGTAAATACCAACAAGAATACAAACATGTTATCAACACTAAGCGATTTTTCTAGGGCATATCCAGTGACAAATTCTATCATCTTGTCATTACCTAGTGCAAAATAGATCACCACTGCAAAGACACCTGCAAGAGAAATCCAAGTCAATGTCCAGCCTAGTGCCTCTTTGGTAGACATCACATGTTCTAATTCAGTGTCTTTGGTTTTGCTTAGTTTTCTTTTAATTTTGTGAAATAAACCAAGATCAATAGCTATTGTAACTGAAAGAATTACAAAAAAAAGAATCCAAAGTTCTAGTGTGATCACGCCGGACTCTATTGGCAAATTGAATTTATTCGTCAAGATTATGATTATAAATCAATCTTGAGATCTAGATGGGTTTGAACAAGTGTCGTTTCAAACTATATCCATCTAAATTGTGTCCTTTGCCCATCCTCTTTCAAACAATATGGATTTTGTCTCCAGTTTTACACAAGCTGGTGATCCATCGCTATTTTTTATGACTAAAATGAGTGTAGGTCTACATTCAACCATTTCTGATTTGACACCATTCTTAGACTGTTTTAATGGAGACAGAAGTTCAGAGTCATTTTTAGAGATAGTGATTGTTACGGCGTATTCTTCAGAGATATCTTTTGTACTTATAGGATATGGCAAGACATCAATTAAATTAATTTCATATGAATCCACGTAAGAGGTGGTATTTTCACCGGTAGTGAGAGTTATAGTCTGATATTGTGTTTGATTGTAGATATGAAATGTTACAGAAGCGCGTCCTTCCCAAATGCAAGTCACGTCTGATGGACATCTTGAATCATCAACTCTCAAAAATTCTACACTGAGATTATCTACAGTTAATTTTTGATGTAATTTTATTATAAAAGGTTCATCAAGTTTTGGTTCTTCAGATTCTAACGCATATGACAATGACATAGTTCCAATTAAAATCAAGAAAATTACGACGTATTTCATCATCAGATGGGATTGATTGGAAGTTCATAAAGTCTTCTAATTTTTTGAAGTAAATAACACAAATAGAGATTAGAAGATATTAATTCATCTAGCACATATTGAATTAGCAGGCTAGACTGTTAATATTACATAAAGAATGAATTGGATCATCTACATATTTTAGACAAAACTTACATCGTAATTGAATAGGTTGCATACAGACATTACAAAATTTTAGAACAGATAGCATTTTGCCACAATTACGACATGAATCAATTCTCACAATATAATTTCGGTAAAAATTTCTATTAGATCTTTTGTATGTATTTAATGTACAACAAGGAGTAACACATAATCAATATAGAACTATATCAGATATTGATCATAACAAAGAATATTGTGATGATCAAAATACCAAGTACAAACAATCAGAGAAAACTCGCAGCGAAATTGCACATCAGTGCTAAGAATAGATGCTTTTTGCAATAACATGAGTAAAAACACATAATGGTTTTAGAAATTTTAAAATTTAACAGGAAATTACGAGAGATATGATCCAAAAAGAAGAATTAGAGCACATCTTAAATTTTGTAGCAAATAGATGGATAGACATTACAAAAGACCCAAACAACAAGGCTATGGAAACACTTCCAAGTAATTTTTGGATGAATTCTGTTGGAGGAAAAGCTGGAAAAGGGAGATGGGTGACGGCATTAATGTATACAGAAAACGAAGCAGATGCAAATGCATTCAAAGAAGTATTGCTAAGATGGCAAACAAAAGGCATGGAAAAAAACAAGGCGCCCGATCTAATACAAATTGGAAAAAAGAAATAGACTATTAATAATTGTAAAACTTGACAGTCATATTGTCAGAATTTTCGATTAAAGAAAAGAAAATTTTATCCAGTCATTTTTCAAATGCAGACGATAATGTCTTTGCAATAATCACGCCGAGACAAGTTGATCGAGGTGCACTAATGTCAAGATACAGCAGGACAGACAAAAGTATGCGTAGAATATTTTTGGATGAATTTTTACAAAATAAAAACAGAGGAGAGGAATTTTACAATAGAGTGCTATTAGAATATGGTGATGATTCAGTTGCAGAATTGGGAGAAGCACAGATTGCAATTGAAGGACTTTCAAATATCGCAGTCAAGAAAATAGAAGACAGAAGAATAGGATTATCATATTTAGAGAAATCATCAAGATATGTAGCATGGAATAAAAAAATAAACGGGCAATACAGATTCTATAAAGACTCAACCCTGATGAATTCAAAATTTGGAGATTTGTATTTAGATGCATGTAATTTTTCATTTGATGTTTATTCAAAAAACATAGAGCCCATGGTAAAATATGTACGAGAGAAATATCCAATTGAAAAATATACTTTTAAGGATTCAAAAGACGGAAAAGAAAAACCATTTTCAAAACTAAATGTAGAAGGAGACATCAAATCTGCAAACATGATTTACAATGGATCTACAAAGGCAAAAGCGCTGGATATTTTGCGCGGTCTTTTACCTGCATCTACATTGACCAATGTCGGGATTACTGGAAACGGTCGTGCTTTTGAGTATCTTCTTACAATACTTGCTTCATCTGAACTTGAAGAAGAGCGTAATTTAGCCTCAAAAATCAAAAAAGAGCTAGACACTACCATCAAAGCTTTTGTTCGAAGAGCAGATGACAAATATGGGAAGGCATTTCAAAATTACCTACAGCAACTAAAAAAGGCAACAAAAATAACAACTAGAGAAATAAAACCAAAAATAATTTCAGGAGTCAGAACTCAGTTAGTGGATTATGAATCAGAAAAAATTGCGATAGATAAAATCATCACAAGTATAATCTACGAACAATCACCAAGCACGTCATATAATATCATAATGCAACAAGTAAAAAAATTATCAGAAGAAAAGAAATTAAAAATAATCAACACATTTACAAAACTACGAAAAAACAGACGTCATAGACCGCCAAGAGCATTTGAAACTGTTTACTATACATTTGATTTATTAAATAATTTTGGGATGTTCAGAGATTTTCACAGACACAGAGCATTAACATTAGAAAGACAATTACTTACAACTGATCATGGATATAACATGCCAAATGAAATCAAAGTTCTAGGAATTGAGAAAGACTACAAAGAATGCATGGAAAATACAAAACAGACATTTGGCAAAATAAGAACAAAACACCCAGAGCAAGCACAGTATGTTGTTAACTTTGCCTACAATTATCCGTATTTTATGAAATTCAATCTTCGAGAGGCATGTCATTTAATAGAATTGAGAACTGTTCCACAAGGACACATAGATTACAGGCGTGTTGCACAGCAAATGTTCAAAGAGATCAACAGAGTTCATCCCAAATTAAGTAAAATAATAAAATTTGCAGATTTAAAAGAATACGATTTAGAAAGATTTGAATCAGAAAAAAGATCAGAAGAAAAGAGAAAGAACCTTAAAAAATAGAAAACATCCTAATACAAACAGAGGCAAAAACCATGACAGATAAAATTGTAAAAACACCAAGAGAGTGGAAAGAAGTACTCACACCTGAGCAATTTGAGGTATGCATCAATAAAGGAACAGAGCCACCATTTACGGGAAAATATTACAACAGTAAAGAAAAAGGCATCTACAAGTGTGTTTGCTGCGGAGAATCACTATTCAAATCAGATACAAAATATGATTCAGGTTCTGGGTGGCCAAGTTTTTGGCAACCTCTTTCAGATGAAAAGATAGAATACATACAAGACACAGATTATGGGATGATACGCACAGAGGTAAACTGCAAAAAATGTGGTGCACATTTAGGCCATGTTTTTGATGATGGTCCAAAACCAACCAATCTCAGGTATTGCATTAACTCAGTTTCACTTGAACTTGACAAGAACGATAAATGACATGCAGATATTAGCCACGTTTGGGCACAAAAAGTATTTTCAATACCATACAAAAATTATTAATAAAACACAATCAATGGTAAGAAAATCAAAGAAGAGAAATGAATCACAATAACAAATCAGAAAGGAAAGAAGGAATTTGAGGATAATATTATGCGGATTTGGTGTTGTTGGCCAAAGTTTGGTGAAATTATTTGATTCAAGATCAGAGGATCTTTATGCAAAATATGGATTAAAACCCAGAGTGGTAGGGGTATTTGATAGTAAAGGAAGTGCAGTAGATGCATCGGGATTAAAATTAGAAAAACTGATAGAAGTAAAGAAAAAATTTGGAACCATAAAAAAATATGCTGACACAAAAAATAGTATGTCAGGAATTGACATGATCAAGAATTTAGATGCAGATGTAGTAATTGAAACTACTGCCAGCAATTACAAGGATGCAGAACCTGGAATGACACACATAACGACCGCAATGAAAAGAGGCATGCATGTAATATCTGTAAATAAAGGTCCGTTAGCATTGGCGTTTCCATCATTGATGGAGCTAGCTACTTACAATCAAGTCATCTTCAAATTTAGTGGAACTGTGGGTGGAGGAACTCCAATTTTAGATTATGCAAAAAATAGCCTAAGAGGTGAAAGGATAACATCTTTTTCAGGCATTCTAAACGGAACTACAAATTATATCCTAACAAACATGGCAAATGGATTGTCATTTGACACTGCTTTAAAAGATGCAAAAGACAAAGGGTATGTTGAAGCAGATGAGTCGTTAGATTTGGATGGTTTGGATGCAGCTGCAAAGTTGGTAATTCTTGCAAATTGGATTATGGACATGAAAGTAACAATGCCAGACATCAATTGTAAGGGAATTCGTAATGTGACTACAGAAGACATCAAAAAAGCCAAGAAAAACAATTGCGCTGTAAAATTAATTGCTTCATGCAATAAAGAACTCATAGTAGAACCAAAAGAAGTATCCACTGAAGACCCATTGTGTGTCAATGGGACATTAAACGCGATTGCATTTACATCGGAACATTCAGGCACTCAGACAATCATTGGAAAAGGGGCAGGCGGGATGGAGACTGCAAGTTCCATACTTAGAGATTTGTTAGACATTAGACAAGAGATAGCAAAAATTTGAAGTCCAACTTAATTTCAAAAAGTGAGACTGCAACACTCCTAAAAACAGTCTCAGAAAAGTGGGGAATGGAATTTCCAAAAATAAAAAACCTCAAGGTACATCAAATTACAGATGACGCACAAATAATCACAGGCCAAGGAATAAAGATTCTAAAGATGGATGAAGAGTATCTACCATTTTTATCAGAAACACAGTTGCTTGAGAAATTTCCTCATGTAACGGTAGACATGGGAGCGGTGAAGTTCATGTGTAAAGGAGCAAACGTGATGAGACCTGGAATCAAAAGCAATAACGAATTTGAAAAAGAAAAGATAGTTTGTGTTATCGAAGAATCACAACACAAATTTCTTGCAGTTGGAAAATCTCTTGTTTCAAGCTCAGAATTAAAAGGCATGGAAAAAGGAGAGGTCATAAAGAACATGCATTACATCTCAGATAAATTTTGGGAAATCGGAAAAACAATTTATGATTAATTAATGCATTTTGTATAGCACATAAATCACGTGGGTTTTGAATACGATGAAATAATTATTGAGAGATAAATTTTCTAGTGTTATTAATGGAGTTATTTGATCCCTTCAAAAAGTAAGTGGAATGTGGTTTTACAGAAGTTGGATGAATCAGAGCATAATGAAATAAACAGATCGTGTTTGAAGTGCAACTGCAGTTATTTACACTACCCACAGGTTATTCATTTCAGTACTTTGATATGGCAAATAGAATCTAGATAATTTTACTTTAAACTAAATTTCAAGTGATTATATTTTTTCTGTGAATTCTTTTGTTCCGTCTTTAGTGATTACAAGGATGTCCAGTCCATCACCGCTTGCAGAATCTCGAAGTGCAGCAGAACGAACAGCTCTTTTTGCCAAATCTACTGCTTCTTGTTGAGTCATATTTGGTTTGAACTGTGGATCTAAAACACCTAATGCCATTTCTGCGCCAGTTCCAACTGCAGCATATTCATCTGGAAGAACAGAACCTAATGGATCAAGAGTATACAAGATAGGTTTGTCAACTACGCCGCCAACAATAACCTGAGTCAATAATGGGAAAAATCTTCGTTCATACATCATATTTGACATCATTTTAGCTACGGTATTTGGTGGAACGTCTCTTTTCAGTTCCATTTTTCTGATTTTTGCCAGTGCGGCGATTTGCAATGTCAAGATTTGCATATCAGCTACAAGACCAGCACATGTTGCTCCCACTTTTGAAGTGATTGAAAAAGTCTTTTTTGTAGATTTGCTTACAAGAAAATTTCCAAATGCGATCCTTTTTTCACTTGCGAGAACTATTCCATCATTAAAAGTAATTCCTACAGCCGTAGCTCCAGGCATGTACATGGACATATTTGAAATGATTCCAGAGCATAATAAAGGGCTTTCTCCTTTTAGACACAAAATCAGATAAAATATTTTATACAGAAAGAAAGTGAATTCATCATATTGACTGAAGCTAGTATTCATCAAACGAAATTAAACGACATTACTAATTTCGGTCTAAGATCTGCAATAGGAGTGATTTTCATACTGCACGGATCGGGAAAATTAAATCCAGGGTTTGTTGGGTTTCTTACAGGAAAGTTAGGACTGCCTGCAGAGATGCAAATACCAATTGCATTGGCAGAAATGATTCCAGGGATATTGTTAATCATGGGTGTACTTACACGAATTTCTGCATCCATGCTAGCCATTGTGATGTTGGGAGCGATATTCTATGTCAAAAAAGCAACCAGTCTTACAGGCGAGGGAGGATTTGAGCTTGATCTAATATTACTTGCAGGCATATTAGTAGTGATCACAGCAGGTCCAGGAAGAGTATCACTGGCACATATTATCAAAAAATTACCCAGATGTCTTCACTAGTCTTTTCCGAATTTTTCCATTATAAGACAGATACATTTCGTAGTTTTTTTCAGCAAATCAATTCTAGCAAATTCATTAGGCGAATGTATACGTGAGAACATGTATGTGCTGCCAATGGAAATACAAGGAGCATTAAGGACATTTACAAAAGAATGCATCGGTCCAGTGCCAGCATTTGAAACATTGAGAATTGATTTTCCAAATGATTGATCAGCAGCTTCTTTGACTTTAGAAACAAAAGCATCTGATGGATTTGTTCTTGCTGCTGCTTCACCATGGAACACTTTGACAGATACATCTCCAAAGCCTTTTGATTTCAAATGTTTTTTTAATCTAAGAATTTGTTTCTTGGGATCCATTTTTGGAACTAGACGAAAGTCAATTTTGACCAGCGCCTCTCCTGGAAGTACAGTTTTTGCGCCATTTCCAGTATAACCTGAAACAAATCCGGCAATATTACAAGTGGCACCTCCAACTAGAGCTTTTTTGGCATTAAATCCATGCATGTTACCTACAAATGATTTTATGCCAAATTCTTTTTTAAAAGAGGTTTCATCGAAAGGCTCTTTTGAGATAATTTCCAAATCACTCTTTGAAAGTGGAGTCATTTCTTTGTACCAATCTTTAATGAGAATTTTTCCATCTGAATCCCTTAGTGTTTGTACTGCTTCAATTAATCGCCATGCAGGATTTTTTATCAAAACAGCCAAGCTTGAATGAGCATCTCGAATTGATTCCCTTACAGATAACTCAACGTAAAGCAAGCCCTTCATCCCAAGACCAATGATAGGTCTATTTTGCGAATCAACATAGCCAAATTCCCAAATTACACCATCACATGAAAATTTCTTTTGATATTTTTTCAGATACTGCTCAATGTGTGTGCTGCCAACTTCTTCCTCACCTTCAATTACAAATTTAATATTACATGGAACATCCCCAGTAGTTTTTAGATATGCTTCAACTGCCTTTATTCTAGTGATCAGCTCACCCTTATCATCAGATGAACCTCTACCAAAAATTTTGTTTCCTTTGATTTTTCCACTAAATGGAGGATCATCCCATAATTCAAACGGTTCTGCAGGCTGGACATCGTAGTGATTATAGAACATTAGCGTTTTGTTTGGATTTTTCTTTGATTTTATTTCCCCATATACAATGGGCGCCACATTTTTTAACCGTAAGATTTCAGATTGTATTCCAGATTTTTCCAGGATTTTTTTTACCAGTTGTGCACATTCTTCAATTCCCTCATTTTTCGCAGAAACACTTGGTTGTTGAATTAGTGTTTGCAGTTCAGAAATCAAGCTATTCATGTTAGAGTCAATATATTTTAGAGGACGCATGGTCATACAATTCTATCAAAAGGTTTCATAGCATTTGGAAGTTCATCTAAGAGATCCATAGAGGTCATGTGCAACCCAAACTTTTTTTGAGTTGCTTTTCCGGCCAAACCATTGATAAAAGTTGCTGCTGCTGCAGACTCTAAGGCATTACGATTTTTTGCCAGCATCCCTGCAACTAGTCCAGATAAGACATCGCCTGTTCCACCTACAGTCATTGCAGGTGTCTTTTTTTCATTAAGATATGTGGTAGTGCCATCAGAAATAATATCAGTTGCACCTTTGAGTAAAACAGTAATTCCATTATCTTTGGCATTTTTTTCAACCAATGATATTCTATCTTTTTTAGAATCTGGAGGTAAAATTCCAAACAGGCGCTTGAATTCCCCAGCATGTGGGGTTACTACTACATTTTTGTCAGGTAAAAGCGGCAACACGTCTGGAACAAGAGCACTTGCATCCAATGAAAGCCGTACATCCCTATCCAAAAGAGATTTTATCAAAAGTGTCAACGAACCTCTTTCTTGAACAGCGAGCCCCATTCCAATTGTTGCAGAATCTAATTTGTGTGGAAGTGCACCAAGAAGTTTGTTAACAGCGCCACGTGTTAGTTTTTGATCAACTAAAGGAATTACAATCAGATTTGGAGATATCGCACGTGTTGGAGTCACGTTGATTTTTGGAACTGATGTATATACCAAATCAACTCCGCATCGCAATGCTGCAATAGAAGATAAAATAGGAGCTCCGTGATAGATATAGCTACCACCAATAACTAAAACAGTGCCGTTATCTCCTTTGCGAGATTTTGCTTTTCGTGCAGGTATGAATTTTTTAACATCTGTGATTTGGAGCGGTTTTCTAACCAATACAAAAGATACTAAAGATCAGAGGAATAAATCTTGTTTTAATCTAAAAGATGCAAGTTTAAGTTGATTTTATATCAGATTCATCATGTTCAGTTTCAGATTCGTTATCTGAGGTATCTGATTTTTTCTTTGAGCCTCTACCAAAAAATGCCTTTCTGGCATAGCAGAGATATGTGGTATGACCTATTCCTTGAAAAGAGTGTCTAGTTTTTCCCTCACGTGCTTCAATTGTTCTGATTATATGTTCAGTAGATTCTATATCGGTAAATTCATTTTCAACTAGTGCAACAGTTAATTTTTCAAGCTGATTCATAGTAGGGCAAATTGCAAAAACAGACCCGCTTCCTTTGAGCATTTTACGAACTTGTGGGAGCACAGTCCAAGGATCACCCAGATCAATTAAAGCTACATCAGCATCTTCAAGTGGCATTTTTTTTGCAGTTTTCAAATCCAAATTATGCTGTGTCACGTATTTTGACATTCCAGCTTTTCGAATATTTTTTTCAGCTATTTTCATAAAATTCTCATCAACATCAAAAGTATAGACATGTCCTCTTGGTTTTACAACACTTGCAACAAATGAAGTAAGTGAACCACTGCCAGTACCGATCTCTAAAATTTTTTGACCGCTTCCGATGCCGGCTCTTGCAATAATGTAACCGATATCTTTAGGATATACTATTTGTGTACCATGTTGAAGTTTCATCACATAGTCATACATTGTAGGTTCGATTAGGTAGACATACTTGTCTTTGTTGGTAATTAATCGGGAACCGTATTCCTTTCCTATAGCATCGGCATGTTTGATGACACCTATATGAGTATGAAGTGATTCTTTTTTGGATATTTTAACAAGCCATTTTTTTGATTGGTTAAAGTAAAACAATACAGGTGAATTTTGCTTAATCTTGGCCATGTATTTTTTCTAAAAATTTTAGATAAGAATCTACTGATCATTCAAGTTTACGATACATATGAAATAAAAAAGAATCAAATGAAAAAATCTAGTGGAATCTTCCCACATTCACAGGATCTGGATGTTCACCAGAAGAGCACAGTTTATCTCCACATACTTTGGCTTTTGTGTGACTTCCGTGTTTTTGTGTGTATTTTCCTTTAGCCTTTACAGCATCTGCATCATCCATACTTCCAGATACGGTCACTAGTGCAAGAAGTGCAATAATGGCAACTACTCCGAAGTATTTTGTTACTTGTTTCATATTACACATAACGATTTTAGACAATAAAAACATTAGAGATGATTACGCATCAAGAACATCACTATGTTCAATCGTTAATTTTTGTTCTATTTGTTCTGATATTGGCAATCATTTCATTGTTTTGCTCTTCTCTAATCTTGTTCACCATTAAGATGGTAGTGACCATAATTCAGGTTATCCTTCAGAAATATTAATAATAGTGTGTTTGAATTGAACAACTCGGTTTCAATTAATTGGCAAAATACAATGCGTATTCAATAAATACAGCAATTTGCTAAAAACAACATGTCAAATATGAAATGCGTATCATGTGGAATCGGTTTCTTTTCCCCAACAGGGGCAGACAAATGTTCCAGATGTTCAGGAAAGGAATCTCATGGAAGTGCAGGCCATGACTCTTGTGGCTGTGGACATAGCCACTAGATTATTTTTTTCCATTAATTATCACGGATTTAGACAATAATTGTTTTTATGATTATGCAGGGTTTGAGTTTAGGTTAAAATTACATTTTATCAGGCGCTACAATACCAAGTAATCCAAGAGCCTTTTCAAGGGTTAGATTAAATGAATTTACAAGGCACAGTCTGGAATTTTCTAATTTTTCATCACCTAGATCAAGGACTTTGACATGTTCATAAAATGAATTGAATGCAACAGCCAAATCATGACAGTAACGGGCTATAACTTTAGGGGAAAGATTTTTTGATGCATCAATTACATGCATGTCAAATAATCCAATTATTTTTACCAATTCCAATTCAGAATCATCTATCAGTAAAGAAAAATCAACATCGATGGAAGGAATTCGTGAAGATTTTTCAATTATTCTAGATGCTCTTGCATGTGTGTACTGTATGTACGGCGCAGTGTCACCTTCTAAGCTCAGAGACTTTGTTAAATCAAATGCAATTATCTTGTCTAAATCCTGCTTTATCATCTCATAGCGTAAAGTTCCAACAGATACATGATGTGAAATTTTATCAATTTCATGATCAGACATTTCAGGGTGCCTCTTTCTAGTTTCTTCAACAGTTTTGTTTTTTAGTAAATCATAGACAGAATCGGCATTAACATAGAGACCTTTTCTTCCAGACATCTGAGCTTGTTTGCCATCGGTGTTTAATCCCAAGGTTTGTGCCGTATCAGCACTCAATGTAACTGATTCATAACCAAGATGAACATATGCGTCAGGAGTAGATTTGAATTTAGACATTAGTGTTGTGATGATTTTTTGAAGTCTTGCTTGTCTTGAATCAATTACTGTGATTACTTTTTCACCAGTAAAGTTTTGTTTTCGCTCGTTACTAGATACCAAAGTAGTTTGCCAAAGAATGTGATTATCGGGTTGTATCTTTTCATATTTTTTATAGTTAAATGGATCTTCTAATAATCCCAATTTCCATGCAGCGTATGGGATATCTTTTGCAATATATGTCGCAGTGCCATTGCTTCTGACAATTACTTTGTCCTCTTCGTTATTTTCTCCTCTAATCACCCAACAACCTGCATTCTTACCCTCATTTTCAAACTCTATGAGATTCATTTCTTTGAGTTTTTCAAAGATTTTACCCCATAATCCTGAACGAATTATTTGAGATTCAAAATTCAGACAGTCATAATAGACTCCCAAGTTCCAACAAGTTTCCAATTGATTTTCTAGAACACGTCGTGTAATTTTATCAGCAAACTGAGCAGTTTCAGAATTGCCATCTTCTAGTTCTTTGAGTATGTTTTTTCGAATGTTCTCCAAACTAGGATCTTTCTCATATTTTTCGGTAGTTTTGACATAAACATCATCACCGCAATAATGATCAAATTTTTTTCCTGATGGAGGCTCCTCTGGAAAACCAAAATACCTAAAACCTACAATGATATCTGCAACCTGCAAACCAGAATCATCGACATAATTGAGAATATTGACTTTGTAATTTGATTTTTTTAAAATTCTAGCAATTGTATCTCCAAGAACAACATTACGTATGTGACCTATGTGTAAAGCTTTGTTAGGATTAACGCTGGTGTGTTCCACTATGATTGTAGAATTTTTTCCCAAGTCAATAGAACCAAACTCATCTAGATTAGATTCAGATAAAATCAACTGACTTAGTTTTTCCCAATTAGCATGGAAATTGAGATATCCGGAAGGATGTGAGTCTATACTAGATACCAGAGTACTTTTGAATTGCACATATTTTTCAGACAGCATATCTGCGATTTCTTTGGGATTTTTCTTTAGATGTTTAGCAAGTAAAAAGGCAACATTTGAGCTTACATCACCAAATCCAGGTTTTGCAGGTTCTACAGAAAATGAAATATCAGTAATAGCAAGATCATCTAATAGTTTATGGAGATTATTTTCAATTTCATCTATTAGTGATTTGAAAGACAATGCTATACCTCAGATAATTTAGGTGCTAATTTATCTAGTGCTTCTATAACACCATCACCGGCTTTAGCAGATACAGTCATTGTTGCTTGAGACTGTACATATTCAGAAGAATTACCAAGTGCAATACTTGTTTTTGCAACTTTGAATAAAGGAATGTCAGTTGCACTATCCCCTATAGCAATGACATCATCACTAGAAATGGACAGTCGTTTCATTATTTCTTGGAATCCAGTACCTTTGTCAATTCCACGTGAATTTATGTGAAATGCGTATTGGCTATCAGATAGTAGAACATCTAGGTTTTTTTCTTTGACCAATTGTTTTGCCAGTTCCAAGTCAAATGTTCGCTCCAATACAACTTCAGTCATTCTTGGAAAGACCGGTTTTTCTACAACATTGTTGATTTCTTTTTTAATGATTTGAAATGCCTGCTGACATTGTTGTATGTTGCCAAGTAAAATATGCTGATTTGTATCAACGGTAATACAACCACCATTTTCACCTACAGCGATTTTTGTAGTCCCACCAAATACAGACAACAGATACGCTTCAACAGATGATCGTCCTGTCACAAAGATCACATTATGCCCAATATTTTTCATGTGTCTTAGAGCAGAAAGTGCATCTAAATTGATTCGACCAACGCCATTTTCAGTGATGGTACCATCAATATCCACAGCAAATGTTTTAGATTTCATGCAAGTAATTTTTAGAACCGAATAATATTTGCTACGTATGATTCTTTGCATAATTATAGAAAATAAGGGTTAGTCAACAGAAGAGATCATAAAAAAGGAGAAAAAGATAATTGAATTTAAATTGCTTTAAACGAAATTAACTTGAAATCTTTTACTTTCTGTGTTTTGGCAGACATGCTTTACAATATACAGGTCTGTCTGGTTTTGGTTCAAAAGGTACTTTGTCTTCCTTACCACAATCTGCACATGTGCAAGGATACATTATTCTTTCTTCGGACATGGTTTTACATAATTTTCACCTCTTAAGTACTGTGGTATTGGGATAGAAAATAGACTCATAAACAATATTCAGAACAATCATAGAAAATTAAAAACTCTAACATCAAAAACGTTTTCAGATGGAACATCAATTTAGTTTCCAAAGATAAAATTTCAATGGTTATTAGCATCTTAATCTACAACACAACAATGATTCACAAAATCCGATATTTTGAAGCTGAAAAATTATCTCAAGGAATATTCCTTCAGGACATAGTTAATGAATTTCTAGCTGAAAAGGGTGAAAACATAATAGCGATTCATCCAGTAATGGGAAATACATTATTAGTTCACTATAAAGAATAATTGAATTTTTTACAATTATTTTTTAAATTTCCTAGCTTCAAATCCAAGTTAAACTAAGCTTGATACTATCGTCGTTCTCGGATTTTTTGCTCTAAAATATCGATCAATTCATTTACCATGAAATCTCCATCGCGAACATGGCTAATCCCAGTAATTGTCTTTATTCTAGTCATTGTTTCAGCAGTGATTTGTAGTTGAGGCATACTTTATTGATGCAGTATTGTTATTTAAAGCAAAGAACAAGACATTATACAAGATATTGACTAGTTAAATTCAAGATGATTCAATGCATTTACAATCACAATCAAACATTCCTGCTTTTCCCATACATTGATCATGATGCTCATGATAACATTTGTCACAGATAACCAAGTCACATTTTTACGAATGCCAGAGATAAATACCGGCGTAATTGACCAAATAGGTCATTTCAATATCACATTATAATTACAAGATGTTGAATATAGAAGACAAAAATGGCAAAAAAGGGAGTAATAGAGGAAATTTTCAGCAAAGCAAGATTTGCAGATGATGCAAAAGCATACAAAATTTTCTACAGAGATTTTGAGAAACTAAGAGAAACCACATTGCCTGAATTTATTGAAGAATCAAATAATTTTCAAACAATCCCAATCTCAAGAATAGAGATAATTAAGAAAAATCATAGGATTTTATTTGAAAAGAATAGTAAAAAGATTGAATAGATTTGGGAATTCCTGAAAAAATCAAAGCCATACAAGATGAGATGGCAAAAACACAGATCAACAAAGCGACAAATCATCACATAGGTTTACTAAAAGCAAAAATTGCAAAATTAAAACGAGAGCAAGAAGACAAGGAGATTCAAAAAAGCGGTGCAAAAACAGATGGGTTTGATGTCAGACGTGCGGGAGATGCGACGGTGGTATTTATCGGATTACCAAGTGTTGGAAAATCAACATTACTAAACAAATTAACAGATGCCAAATCAGCAGTAGGTGCTTATCAATTTACCACTTTAACAGTCGTTCCAGGAATGATGGAATATAGAGGAGCTAAAATTCAAGTTCTTGATCTTCCAGGAATTATCAAAGGAGCGTCAAGTGGAAAAGGATTAGGTAAGAGAATTCTATCAGTTGCAAGAACAGCCGATTTAGTTTTGCTTGTGCTAGATGTGTTTCAGCCGTTTCATGAAGATGTACTAGTTAACGAATTAGGGAATATAGGAATTAGATTAAACAGGTTACCACCAAACATAACTATTGAAAAATCTCCAATGGGCGGAATTGCAGTTGCGCAGCAGGTAAAACTAACAAAGATTTCAGAACAACATCTAAAGGATATCTTACACATTTATGGAATAATTAGTGCCAGAGTTGTAATTCGAGAAGATATAACGTCAGAGCAATTAGCAGATCATATAGCTGGAAACATAAGCTACTCAAAATCACTGACAATTTTAAACAAAATAGATCTAGTGGACAGAGAATTTCTAGAAGATTTAAAGACAAAAATAAAATCCGAAGTGATAGAAGTCTCAGCAAATTCAGAAATCAACATAGAGTTACTAAAAGAGAAAATATACGAGAAACTTAACTTCATCAGAATATACATGAGACCAAAGGGAGGTGAAACAGACTTTAAAGAACCTCTAATTGCAAGAGAGGGAGACACGGTAGAAGACATTTGTAATAAACTACATCGAAATATGAAAAGACAATTCAGATATGGTTTGATCTGGGGAAAAAGTGTAAAGTTTGGAGGACAGAGAGTGGGATTAGATCACATTGTGCAAGATGAAGATGTTTTAACAATAATTAAAACACGTGGAGCATAATTTTTAATTTTAATTAACAAAATGGATCAAGATACAGAACATAGATGGTGCAGATATTGCATGGCAAAAACAAAACAAACTCTTGTTTTTCTCCCAGAAATGGCAACTTACAAGCGCAGAAGACAATACAAATGCACTGTTTGTGGAAAAAAAAGTTGGTTGCAAGGAAGAAGACCATCAGCTGAAAGTGTTTATTGAAATTTTTCCGATCAAAAATAAATTTTAAAAATAAAATTTCGTTGATAAATAGTAATCAGTTTGTGTAATTTTGTTTAGTCTTACTATAGAAAAGCTATGAAAATGCCGAATTATCAATGGCTACAAAAAGAAAAGCTGTCGTTAGAAAAGCAGTTGTTAGAAAAGCTGTACGAAGAAAGGCAGCTAGAAAAGCTGTTGTAAAAAAAGCAGTTGTTAGAAAAGCTGTACGAAGAAAGGCAGTAAGAAAAGCAGCAGTAAGAAAAGCTGTTGTTAGAAAAGCTGTCAGAAGAGCAGCAGTAAGAAAAGCTGTTGTTAGACGTGCAGTCAAAAGAGCTGTTTTAAGACGCGCAGTTGGAAAAGCTGTTGTTAGAAAAGCAGCAAGAAGAAGACGATAAGATCGTCAAAAAATCAACAATCGTCATCAAACGACGATTTGTTTTTCCTTTTTCTAATTTTAATTTCTAAAATCAGATAAACATTTGCCACCGTGTAAAAAGAATTAACATGACACGGAATATTTCTTGTAAAAGTAGACTTCTATCTAACGGTTATAGAATAAAAATCAAGATGTAGAAAATAATAGTGTGTAAGGAGGTCAAAAATATCATTTATTTTTAAACTTGATTTAGGAAAACCAACATTCAACCAGTACACCCAAATTTCATAGCCCAAGATTCAGAAGCAAACTCACTCTTTGAACAATATTGCTTTAGAATTACTCCGTGCCTATTTTCTAATAATTCAGCATTGAGATTTTTACCAGAACATGTTACTTTGGCAACCATTCTTCCATATGCATCTATTCTCTGTTTATCATCTTGATCTATCAATATTGTAGAACCCACAGGACATAGTTTCTTTGTAAATGAGGTTGCTTCTGAAAAACCAACATGGCTTCTTTCAGGAGTATCAGTAAGTGAAAGGCGAATCTTGTAATTTTTAATGTATATTGTATCCCCATCTACAACTTTGATTACCTTATCAGTTAGGCATAAAGCTGTGCCGATACATTTGGGTGATGCTTCTGCTTTTTTTAATGGAATTTTTTCTTTTGATTCTGATTTTGTAATGGATTTTTGCACATCACTGGATCCATTTTTTGAAGTTGATGATACATCTACAACGGTGAGTATTTTTGGAATATGTAGATTAACACTATTTTTCTTAGTATCCCAAATTCTAAAAAGTAAGTCCGAGGTGTTCATTTCCTTTGAGAATTTTAACTCAAATTCAAAGACATCTTTGATTCCTTCAATACTATGTGTAATTGTTGCATATTCTATCAAATTGCTAGGATCTGTAATTTGCATGTTTTTTCCCTTTTCAAAAGTAATGCCAGTTTCAGTTAGGTCGTTTAGGATTTTTTCACCGTGTTGGTTTAGATACAAAGTAACATGTTGAATATTGTCAGTTCCCTCATTTTCATACATACGAATCTGTAATTTTAGTAATTTTCCTGTTTCAAGTTTTATTGTTGGCAAATTTTTTATTTGGTCTAAACGGTAATTAGTCCCGTTAATAGTAAGTGGGAATTCTGTTTTATCAAAAGTTGTCTTAAATGACGGTGGTATACGGTCTCCCCCGCCTTTCTGCATTGATGTTCCATATGCATTCACAGAGAGTCCTAATCCCAAGATTACTGCAAAGACTAAGACAATAATCAGATTTCTCTTCAATAATTTTCTAAATTTTCTAAAAACTTAAGGATTTAGGAATGAAGATTTGGAGATCACTAGATTTCACATTTTTGCGCATGTGATGGATAAATCACATAGATTAGTTCATTTGAAACAGAAGCCAAGTATCTTTCATTCCCATTAAATTCTGCATGAAATTTTACCAGATTATTTTTTTCATTCCAGATTTTTGATATCGTATAGACATGGAAACTTCCCATATAGTTTGTGATTCCACTTCCTACAATTTGATCGGTGGGACAATTTTGATTGTTTTTAATGAAAACCGTTGCGTTTGCAATTGGTTCACCTACATTATTAGTTAATTTTCCAACAAATACTAGTGGCTGTCCACCATCCACTAATGATGTACGCATCTTATGAAGCCTGATTTTTGAAACTTCGGTTTGTTCGGAGAATATTACATTTACATTAAGAATTAGACTCGATATTGCAATTATTGCGAGAAGGGTTACTAGTTGTATGAATTTGTTAGGTGAACTATGAACTTAAGGATTTACGAGAACATTTGACTTGGAGGTTGTGAGTTTTTTCCTTTGAGGGTATTTTTTTGAACGGTGAATTTCTTATCAGGAGGAGTAATAGAGAGTTTTACAGAAGTATTAATTGCATAATGCGGCGTACCGTCAGGATTTTTGAAATTCACAGCTTTTCCAACGCGATCCAAATCAACTTTAACTTTTACAATTGTTCCATCTTCTAATTCAAAAGAGACAAAATCATTTTCAAGACGTTTGTAATCTAACATCTTGAATTCAATTTTTTCAGGATTTTCGCTCATCAGTAATTCACTCAGTTAAACATTAGTAAAGATAACTCATTAGCTTGATTTGCTCTTCTGTGCTGATGAGATTTTTATTGGTTAGTATTTCCAAGAGTTCTTTGAATAACGCTTTTTGTTCTATAGACATTCCACCTGCTGGACCTTTTTCCCCAGGTGGACCAGG
>DASSYQ010000129.1:0-12296 GCA_035703205.1 Nitrosarchaeum sp. | reverse complement strand
TAGATGCTGAGGTATTTGAGAGAGACGACAAAGTCTACATGTCAAAGATTTGTCCAACTCACGGAGAATGTGAGGAGTTATACTTTGGTTCTTATCAAATGTACAAAAAATTCAGTACATACTGGATGGATGGAAAAGGTGCACATGCACCAAACGTAATGATTGACAAATGTTCCTGCCCAAATAACTGTGGATTGTGTTCAAACCACTTATCTCACAGTGGACTAGCAAACATGATTGTAACTAACAGATGTGATTTAACATGCTGGTATTGCTTCTTTTATGTAAAGAAAGGTCTAGAAGGCGCTTACATGTATGAACCAGATCACACTCAAGTAAGAGGAATGATGAAGACACTAAAAGCTGAAAGGCCAATTCCAGGTAACTCTATTCAGATTACTGGTGGCGAGCCAATGTTAAGAGAAGATATTGCTGATGTTATTAAAATAATGAAAGAAGAAGGAGTTGACCATGTCCAGATGAATACAAATGGTATTAGACATGCAATGGATCCAGAAGCTGCAAGAGAAGTAAGACTTGCTGGATGCAACAACCTGTATCTTTCATTTGATGGTGTAACTGCAAGAACAAACCCAAAGAATCACTGGGAGATTCCATATGCACTTGATAGCTGCAGAAAGACTGGCACTACTGTAGTGTTTGTCCCAACTGTAATCAAATCAATTAACGATCATGAACTAGGTGGAATTATTAGATATGCACAAAAGAACATGGATGTAGTTCATGCTGTAAACTTTCAACCGGTATCACTAACCGGAAGAATGGGCAAAGGAGAACGTGAAAAATACAGAATTACAGTTCCAGATTGTATTCAAAGAATTGAAGAGCAGACAAATGGTGAGGTAACTGTCGATGACTGGTTCCCAGTACCAAGTTGCATGCCACTAACTAATGTCATTGAAGCATTTTCTAGCAAACCAAAGTATGAACTATCAATTCACTTTGCTTGTGGCGCAGGAACATACATCTTTGAAGATGCAGAAACAAAGAAATTTGTTCCACTAACTAAATTCTGTGACATTCAAGGAATGCTTGAACTATTTGAGGACAAAGCAGAAGAAATTCGTTCTGGTAAAAACAAATACTTTACAATGTTGGAAGTCGTAAGAAAACTAAAGGGCTTTGTTGATACAAAGAAACAACCAGCCGGATTGGACTTGGCAAAGATGTTTGGTAACATACTCATGAAGAGATCATTTGATGCTGTTGGTTCATGGCATGTAAAGGGATTATTCCTTGGCATGATGCACTTTCAGGACAAATACAACGAAGATCTAGAAAGATTACAAAGATGTGATATCCACTATTTGACTCCAGATCTTAGAATTGTTCCATTTTGCGCATTTAATGTAATTCCAGAATGGTATAGAGACAGAATTCAAAAGAAATACTCTATTACTGTAGAGGAATGGGAACAAAGAGAAGGAGTCAAACTAGAAGATGGTCTGTATAGAGGACTAATGAGACGTGGAGCAGGTGATGAGCTTGCTGCTGGTTGTGCAAAGAGTCAGATGTTCCATGACGCTGCTCAGGCAACAATGTAAAAATCTTAGACCTTAAATTATCTACAACCAATTTTGTTTTGTGAAGATACTTTTTATCGCTCCTAGATATGAAGGAGGAATTGGAGGCCATGCATTTAGAGTGGCAGAAAAACTTCGTGAAAGTGGGTTTGATGTAAGATTAATGCACATTCCACACATACCAATAAAAAATTTGAAAAATCCAAGCTTTGCAATTTTTGGTATGATAAAAGCAATACTTGATAGAGAAAAATATGATGTTGTACATGCATGGAATGTTCCATCTGCATTTGTAATGAAATTTGTCAAGGCAAAAAAGAAAGTTCTCTCAGTTCATGGGATATATTCAGAACAGATTGATACATTACATTCTAATATTACAAGTAGTGTGGTTGGTACTGCTGAATCAAAAGTTTTAAAATTTGCAGATGTACTTACAACTGATTCCAAATCAGTGCAAAAAACATACAAAGAAAAACTTGGTCTAGACTTTGTATATCTTCCAGCACCATTGGATATTAAAAAATTTGATGAAATTCCACATGTCAAAAAAATTGAAAATCAAATTGCATATGTTGGACGAGACAGTTTTGAGAAGGGAATTGATATTTTACGTAGTATTGAACCAAAAATTAATGGAAAAATTGTTTACTGTACAAATATGTCTTGGATTGAAGCCATGAAAAATCTTAATGCATCTTCCATTCTTGTGGTACCTTCAAGAATGGAAAGCTTACCTCAATCAATCAAAGAAGCTTTTTTTCTAAAAGTTCCAGTAATAGCTACAAGTGTTGGAGATATTCCAGAAATAGTAAAAAACAATGAAACTGGAATACTTGTTTCCTCAAATGATCCACAATCATTGCTAGTAGCAATTAACTCATTATTAGAAGACAAGGAAAAAGCATCAAAAATGGCTGAACATGCATATGACTTGATAATTAAAAATTTTACTTGGGAGAAATTAATTTCCAAATATATTGATTTTTATAAAAATTTGGTTTAACTGAAAAATTTTGCAAGTCCTTCTCTTAACCCTATAGAATATTTCCACTTTAACACAGATTCAGTTAAGCTAGTATCTGCCTGACTAAATTGCACATCCCCATCTAATGCTTTTTCATATTCTGGTTTTAGTTTTAAACCCGATAAATCAATCATTATCTCTGCAAGCTGTCGAATTGAGGTTGTAATACCTGTACCTATATTGAAAAATCCATTTTTAACATTACTTTGCATAGCTGTTATGTTTGCAAGCGCAACGTCTTCAACAAAAATAAAATCTCTTAACTGTGTACCTGAGCCAAAAATAACTGGAGCATTTCCTTGCTTTAATTTATTGATAAATTTTGTAATTACACCAGCATATGAACCAGTTTGACCCTTTCCATAGACATTAAAATATCTAAGACCAATAATGGAAACCTTGTCTTTAGAATATTTTTCGGCAAGAAACTCATCATCTAATTTTGTTTTTCCATATGGATTAATTGGATGTCGTTCACTATTTTCTTTTATTGGAATTTCTTTTGGATTTCCATAAACACTTGAACTACTTGCATAAACAACTTTCAAATCAAATTCTTTTGCAATTTTGAATATGTTTTCTGCTCCTTTTACATTAACATCAATGTATTCTTGTTGTCTTGTAAATGATTCTTGGACATCAGTAAGAGCAGCTTCATGGAATATGCCATCAGAGTTTTTTATTATGTTTCTAAGCATATCGAAATCTCTTATGTCGACTTTATGAAATTCGACATCAAGAGATGAAATATTTTCCATGTTTCCTCGATATAGATTATCAATTACAATTGGCGTGTGACTCTGTTTAAGAAGTTGTCTTACTATGTTATTTCCAATAAATCCAGCTCCTCCAGTTACAATAAATTTCACATTTTTGATAAATTCTGCATCTCTTTAAGTCTTAGTAGAACTAAAGATAAATAAAGAATCAAAATTGAAGACCAATCACGTTGGTGCTAAAACCGTGAATAGAATTATTGAAATGAACTTGTCAGAAATTTCAAATTTAATTCAATCTGGTAATCTAAAAGTATGTGTAATTGGAATTGGTAGAATTGGATTACCTACTGCACTATCGTTTGCAAATTCTGGTCTGCATACAACAGGCGTTGACATAAATCCAACATTAGTGTCAAATATCAATTCTGGAATATTCCCTCTAAGAGATGAACCTGGATATGATACAATATTTGAAAATGTATTAAAAGAGAAAAAATTTATCGCAACCACAAAGATTGAAGATAGTGTTCCATCTTCAGATGTAATTTTGTTATCTTTACCTACCCCCATGGATCAAGATAACATTCCAAATTATTCAGCATTAAAATCGGTAGGTAAACAATTACATGAACTTCTTACCCACGGTTCTGTAGTTATAGTTGAAAGTACTGTTGAACCTGGGTTTGTTGAAGATGAATTAATCTCAATAATTGAAGGAAATGACGGTAGACTAAAAGCTGGAAAAAATTTTGGAATAGGAGTATGTCCTGAAACAGCAAACCCCGGACAAATCTTAAATGATTTTGAAAGACTTCCTCGTCTGGTAGGAGCTACCGATGATAAAACTGCTGATATCATAACTAAAATCTATAAACATGTTTTTACTGTAGATCTAATTCCAATGCCTGATTGTAAAACAGCAAATGCAGTAAAGCTTACAACAAATGTTTTTCGTGACATCAACATTGCTTTTGTTAATGAGCTTGCTATTTTGTTTGAAAAAATCGGCATTGATATAATCAAAGTATTAGAAGCTGCAAAAACAAAATATAACTTTCAAGTTCATTACCCAGGAGCTGGTGTAGGCGGTCCATGTTTACCAGTAAATTCATATCAAATGTTAAATTTGGCTAAAAAAGTAGACAAAAATCTTCTCAGTATTGTACGGGCAGGAAGAATTGTTAATGAATCCATGCCTCAACATGTAATTGCCCTCTTAAATGAAGGCTTTTTGGAATCAGGAAAAAATATTGCTGATTCTGAAATTTTGATACTTGGAGCATCTTACAAACCTGATGTTAAAGATATCCAACTAACTCCAGCTGAACCTATAATTGAGAAACTCAAAATGTTAAAATGCAAAGTCAAGATCTATGATCCTTATTTCAAATCTACAGATATTTTTGGAATAAAGACTGAACATAATTTGGTTGATGCTCTGACAAATACAGATGCTGTAGTGATAGTCACCGCTCACAAGGAATTTCATGATCTGGAGCCTACATTTTTGAAAACCAAAATGAGAACCCCAATTTTAGTTGATTCAAGAGGAGTAGTAGATCAATACGCAGCAAAAAACGCTGGTTTGATTTTTAGAGGATTGGGACGTGGAAAAATCTAATTCAACATTAGATTCTAATTCAATCAAAAATATTCTTACACTAAGATACAATCCAACAAAAAAATCAAAATTTACTAAAAAAACTTGGAAAGATTTTATTGAAAAACCATCAGGTGTATCCTCAGAAATAATAGAAAATTTAATCTGCTCAAATATTAATAGAGCAATTAAAAATTCTACACGCACAAAAATTTCAATAGCTCTTAGTAGCGGAGTTGATTCAACCCTTGTTTTGGCCTTGTTGCAAAAAACATGTCCTGATGTAAAAATCAATGCAATCTCAATTCGATTTGAGGATAGTGTTGATGAATCAAAACATGCAGCAAAAATTGCATCAAAATTTGATATTAATCATAATGTTGTATATGTCGAAAATTATCTTAAAGAGTTGCCTCAGGCAATTAGCATCATCAAACAACCGTTTTGGGATTTACATTGGTATCACGTTGTAAAAAAAGCTAAAACACTAGGAAAGTTTCTAGTGTCAGGTGATGGTGGAGATGAGCTATTTGGCGGCTATACATTCAGATACAAAAAATTTCTCTCATTAACTACAAAAAATTCCTCACCACTTGAAAAAGTTAAGGCATATCTACAATGCCATGAAAGAGATTGGGTAGAAGACCAAATCGATGTATTTGGTAAAAAACTTAATTTTAACTGGAATTATATCTATAAACAATTTTCACCCTATTTTGATAATCCGTTAAATCCACTATCCCAAGTATTTCTGGCAGATTTTAACGGTAAGCTTCTATACAACTGGATTCCTTTGAACACAAGTTTTCATAATCACTTTAAAGTAGAACCCGTCACTCCAATTTTATCTAAAGAGACAATTCATCATGCTACTCACTTGCCAATTCACCTAAAATATAATCCAAAAACTGATACTGGAAAACTCCTTTTGAGGGAAATCATTCACAAATATTCACTTGACAAACTATTGATCAAGAAAAAACAAGGATTCTCTGTAGATACTATGAATTTATGGAGATCTCATGGATATGATCTATGTGATAGTTATCTCTCTAATGCAAGAACTGTACAGTCAAAACTGATTAACAAAGATTGGATTCAAAAACACTTTGATAAAAATAACATCGATATTAGATACGTGAACAAGTTTCTTGGATTATTAGCATTAGAGATATGGTATAGAATGTTTATCACAAAAGAAATGAAGGCAACTACCAAACTTTCATGAATTTTAAACTAATTAATTCCTGTTTTTTTTACAATATCTAGAAACTCTCTTGCAATCTTTTCCCAATTGAAATTTTCTTCTACAAATTTTCTCCCATTTTCTCCCATAACTTTTCTTTTTTCTTTATCCTTAATTAAAAATGATAATTTCTCAATCCATCCATCTGCATCACCTTTCTCTACTAAAAATCCCGTCTCGTTATTTTTCATAAGTTCTGGAATCCCTCCTACATTTGTAGCGACAACTGGCTTTTTCATTAACTGTGCTTCCTGCAGTGTCAAAGGTGACATGTCAATTCCACTAACTAATGCATAAACATCAATCTCAGTCAGATATTCTCTGACTTTATCTGGATATTGTAATGGCCCAAGCCATTTGAAATTATCATATTTTCCTAATACTGATAGAATTTTTTCACGATGTGGTCCATCTCCTGCCCAGTAAAAAGTCACATCAGGCATGGATTTTAAGACATTTTCTAAAATGAGCATCTCTTGTGTTTTCCCCCAAATTACTGCCCCTTGTAATAATCCGACACAAGGATGTTTGAGAGTCATTCCTTCTGAAGGATACCATCTAGTTGAAGTTATTCCTTGATACATTATTCCTGTTTTCTTATCTGGATAGTTCTGCTTGACAATTTTTTCTAAATGTTGACAAATTGGAATGATTAATGATGATTTTTGAAAAGTTTGTCTGGTAATAGAAATCCATGTTTGTAATGCAATTCTTTTTGGAAGTGATTTGTAGAGTGTATGCTTTGCCCATTCCATTTCCTTCCAAATGTCTCCTCTCAGATGTATCAACAAAGGAATGTTATGTTTAGATGCTGCAAGTGCAAAATGCCTTTGTCTGTCTACTAAAATTGCATCTGGTTTGAACTCGGCAATCAACTGATCAAATTTTTTTCTTGTTTGAAACCAATCTGAAATCTTACGACTTGGAAAGCCTCTGCAGATATCTGTATCAACTACCAGTTTGCATTCAACTCCTAAATCTGTTAGAGCATTTGCAAATTCCTTTAGATGAAATATCTTAGAAGTAGAACCTCCTATAAGCAATCTCAATTATATTCACAATAATGAAAATGATGTCTGTATTAAGACATTTTGTAAAATAAATTATCTTGTATGTAATACTAATATTTTTAAAGCCACAAAAAGTCAGTTAAAACAACTTGAAACCTATCCTTGTTGAATATTTGGTCTGTCCTACATGTAGAAAAAATTTTACTATCAAAATAACAAAAAAATCCAAAAAAGAGATACTAGAAGGATATTTGATCTGTACAAATAAACACAAGTTCAAGATTACTGATGGAATTCCTAGATTTGTTACCGACATCACAAAGGATTTTATAAAAACTGAAGACGCATTTTCATCTAAATGGAAAATATATCACAAATCATATCATGATAAGAAATGGTTTGAGTTTCAAAGAAATTGGTTTTTAGAAAGATTCCAATGGAAGACACTTGATAATTTCAACAAATTTTTACTTACAAAGCACAATATTCTTGATGCAGGAACTGGTCTTGGTAATAGTGCAAACTTCCTATCTACCAACAAACAAGCACAAGTATTTGCCATAGATGCCAGTGAATCTGTAAATTTTGCGTATAAGAAATATGGTGATGCAGAAAACATACATTTTTTGCAGGCAGATTTACGTCAACTTCCGTTTAAAAAGAATTTCTTTGATTACGTATACTCTGATCAGGTTTTACATCATACAAAAAACACTGAAACATCCTTCAAATATCTGACAAAATTTCTCAAAAAAGATGGTCATATCTCCATCTATGTTTACAACAAGAAGGCTCCAATAAGAGAATTTTCAGATGATTACATTCGTTCCAAGACAACAAAAATGTCTGTTAGTGATTGTGTAGAGTTTTCAAAAGACATGACAATTTTAGGACAATCATTATCTCATCTAAAAAAGACGATCACTATACCGCGTGATATCAAACTACTTAACATTAAGGCAGGTACATATGACGTACAGCGATTTATCTACTGGCATTTTTTGAAATGTTTTTGGGCCGAAGATGGAGATTTTGAGAGAAGTGTAGGTGTAAATTTTGATTGGTATTATCCAAAATTTGCTTATAGACACACTCCTGATGAAGTACGCAAGTGGTATCGTGATACTAAAATAAAAATTACCAGTTTCAAAGAAATTGAAAGTGGAATTAGCGCTACTGGAAAAAAATAGATTTTTCCTAAACTTTGGATTAGTTGACTAATTTTTTTATTATAAAAATATACGAACTTGGAAAAACACGAGCAAAATAATTTCTAATTTTATGGCCATGATTCTTGAATATGTTATATCCAGAATATACTAATGGACCATTTGATTCATTGTTAATTACATATCCATAAGAAACAAACATTTTTGCCCAATTCTTTTTTGAAAACTTGAAAATCTCAACAATAAAAGATTTTTCTGTTCCTAACGGATGAAGAAATAATAAATTTTTTAATCTACTTTTTTTATGACTTGCTCCGTTGTTATCATTATTTTTTAAATTTTTTTTTGAATTTGGTTTGATTTTATTGTATATCAATTTTGGTAGTAATACGTAATGCCAAAAATTAGTGATTAGCGACCACCAATTTGATGGAACAACATGTATGATTAATCCCTCATCTTTAAGAACTCTGTTAATCTCTTTGAAAAGTAAATTTTTATCTCTTATGTGAGCAATTACATGTGATGAAAAAACCAAGTCAAATGAATTTGCCTGGAATTCTAAGTTTGTTGCATCCATTTTTCTCACATCAAAATATGTTGAAGATGGATTGATGTCAATTGAAGTTACATCAAAACCCCAATCTGTAAAAAGTCTTGCAAGGTATCCGTTATTTCCTCCAATTTCTAAAATTTTTTTTATATTAGAATCTGTTAAATGTTTTTTAATAGATGACAGTTCTTGATTTCGAATAAATTCGATCCATTCATTTTCAATACCCATTTCTCATCTTATGTGATTTTTTCTATATGATGTGACTAAATCCTCAATTATGCTATCTTGAAACATATTTTTTATCATCTTTTAATTAGTATAACTAAAATCTGGAATTAATTTATAGTTGTTTATGGTGATATAAAAATTGTTTAAAAAAATTAAATCAAAAATCTCAAACATTCCATATTTCTATCAGTGGATTATTCTTGTAAATATGAACAATGACATTTCTACATCCTTTTTTAAATTTAAGGAACTAATGCCTCCAAAAGATAGATTTTGGGCAGACCCATTTGTGATTTATAAAGATCAAAAATATTATGTCTTTTTTGAAGAATTCCTAAATTCTAAAAATAAAGGGCATTTATCAGTAATGATCATTGATAATAATGGAAATCATAACAAACCCGTAAAAATTTTAGAGCGTGATTATCATTTATCATATCCATCAATATTTGAATTTGAAAACAAATTTTATCTCATTCATGGAACAATACATAATTCAAAGTCATATGTTGAATTATTCGAGTGTAGTGATTTTCCATTTCAATGGAAACCTCTCCATAAATTAATCAATGATATTCCGCTTGTAGATACTACCGTATTTTTTTATGATAAAAAATGGTGGCTATTTGCATGCAAGGCAGAAAATGATGGAACATCCCAATCCAGTGAATTGATGCTATTTTATTCTGACAATCCTCTCAGTAAAAATTGGTTCCCACATCCTTTGAATCCTATAGTATCTGATATTAGAAATGCTAGACCTGCAGGCAAAATCTTTGAAATTAATAATAAAATTATTCGACCAGCTCAAAATTGTTTTCAAGTATATGGAAATGGATTTTCCTTTAATGAAATAATTAAATTAAATGTAAATGAATATGAAGAAAAACAGTTGGAATTCTTTAAACCAGACTGGAAAAATAACTTAATTGGACTACATACTTTTAATTACGAAAAAGGCTGCACGGTAACAGATACTAGAATAAAACGAAATAGATTGAACTAGTCAATTTTATAAAATTATTACTTCAAATCTAATGAGATAGTGCAATTGATATACAACATAATGAGAAAAAAATCATGAAACAGAATATTGGCTTTCGAGGATGGTTCTATTTTAGGCAAGGATGGACAACTTATTTTGCTTTCATTTTTGCAGCCGTTAATACAATGGTTGTAACATACTATCTTGCAATTGAAAACATTCCTTCTTTAAAGACAATTTTTCCAACATTTTATGCTTATCTAGCCATTACATCTTCCATTGGTGTTCCACTGCTGATTTTAGTTGGATATGCACATCAGAAAAAAACTTCATCATATAAAGCCGAGGCTGATATCTATTATGAATCAAATCCACATGCATTAAGACAATATAACGATATAGAATTGCTTTTGCAATTAAATCTAAAATTAGTTAATCTTTTACTTTTGGATTATGAGAAAAACAATATTTCTAACGAAAGATTAGATGAACTAATAAAATTGAAAACTGAAATAGAAACTTACCTCAACCAAAGAAAAGACAATAAACAAATTGATATTGCATTATTTAAGAAATTTTCAAACTTGAAATAATCAACCTCTGATCAATTTCTCGTATTCTTCCTTTCCCCATACGCCAATATTTTTTTCTTTGAATTTTTTTATGTATATTTTTTCAATCTTAAGAATAATAAAGCTCAAAAGTCTATCCAAGATGGATATCTTCCTATCTAGCGTTTTACTTTTCTCAAATACTTTCACAAAAATATTTTCCCAATCCCTTGATACCAATTCCGGATCAGATATTTTTTTTACATACTCGTATTCCTTTTGTGCTAAATCATCTCTGAATTGTTTAGATTCCACAATCTTATCCATAATGTCTGCTATCTCTTGTGGCTCATTTGATTTTGGTAGAAATGGAGGGATTATTTCCTCACCATCAATAATATTGGGTTTTTTTGGATCCGTATAACAAATTACTGGTTTTTTACAAAACGCAGCTTCTCTTTCTATTCCTCCTTGAACACCTGCTCTCATTTGTCCCATCACTGCATCAGCTCCTGCAAAATACCTGCCTAATTCATCTCTCTTTATTAGCGGAATAAATCTGACTTTATCTGGTTTTTCGTCAACTAACTTTTTATTTATCGAACTTAATTCATCAAATTCTTCAGTGGTTGTATCTTCTATAAACCACTTTACTTGCAATAACTCAAAATCTGATTTACAAAGTTCTATTGCCTTCCAAATCTTATCCATTCCTTTTTCTAATCCAAATCTCTGTGCTGACAAGAAAGTAAATTTTTCTTTTTTAAATTCAATTGGTTGTATTTTTTCATTGAAGAGTTCTGTATCTACAAATATTCTATCTGATCTGATTGCATCTTTTCTGTATTTTTTTAAAGGCGTATAATATTCGTCCATTGGTGCTACACATGCAATGGCATTATCCAGAATTTTTTTATAAAAATATCTTTCAAAAAAATTATAATTTTTATTTTCTTTTGCAAAAGGCGGATCTGTAATATCACCGCCAACAAAATACATTACATAATTTATTCCTGCTAAATATGCAATTCTTGCTCCTGCCCAAGGAACAGCTATGCATAAATCATATCTATCCTTGATTTTTTTAATTTTTTCTACTTGTTTTGAAATTAATAATGAATCAAAATATTCTATTCCATCTTTTCCAGTTGTGGTTTTATCTACACCTTTTTTTGGAAAATCGATTAAATGAACTTCTATATTTTTAGCAAATTTTTTCATTAGATAGATGTTGCTTGTTGAGTCTCCTATTGCTAGAATTTTTAATTTCATCTAAAATACACCTCTGACAATTGTTTATACTACTTTAATTTTTACTTGTATTATCTTAAGATCTTTGATTATTGATTGAGTCTTTATAATATACTTTATTTAGCTAAATTCTTTCTATTTTGTATTGAAAACAAAAAAACATGAAATTACAGATCAATTTTACTCGAACTTAATATCTGTGTATAAAAAACAACGAAATGAAATTAAAAAAAAATGGGATCGTGTTTTACCTTTTAATGAATTAATATCTGATAGATGGGAAAAAGCTCAATTTTTGAATGGATTGTCTGGCAGTAGCATTTATGATAATAGTTACATCTTTGGCATGGTCTCCATTGGAAAAAATACTTGGATAGGTCCTTACACTATTCTTGATGGGAGTGGCGGAA
>DASSYQ010000064.1:0-7362 GCA_035703205.1 Nitrosarchaeum sp. | reverse complement strand
AGGTGCACCTGATTTTCCTGATGTGTCACGAATGTGGGAAATTATTCAAAAATACCATGTTACTATTTTTTACACTACTCCAACTGCATTGCGAATGTTTATGAAGTTTGGAGATGAGATCCCAAACTCATTTGATCTTTCAACTCTTAGACTGTTGGGAAGTGTTGGTGAACCGATCAATCCTGAAGTTTGGAGATGGTATTTCAAAATAATTGGGAAAGAAAAATGCCCGGTTATTGACACTTGGTGGCAAACTGAAACTGGTGGTATGATGATATCTGCATTACCTGGATTGGAGACAATTCCACTAAAACCTGGTTCTGGAACACTGCCTATCCCTGGATTGGATGTCTCCGTAGTAGATGAATCTGGAAATGATGTTCCTCCAAACACCAAAGGTTATCTTGTAATCAAAAACCCTTGGCCTGGGATGCTTTTGACTCTATGGGGAGATGATGAGAAATACCGTGATGTGTATTGGTCAAAATACAAAAACTGCTACTATCCAGGCGATTATGCTGTAAAGGATACTGATGGATATTTTTGGTTACTTGGAAGAGCAGACGATGTACTAAAAGTATCAGGTCATAGAATAGGAACTGCAGAGCTTGAAAGCTGTATTGTATCCCATCCCGATGTTGCAGAATCAGCAGTGTGTGGGATTCCAGATGAGATTAAAGGTGAGGCAATAATTGCATTTGTAGTCTTAAAACAAGATGTAACTAAGAATGACATTATTTTAGAAAAAGAGATCATAGTAAAAATAAGAAATGATATAGGCGCAATAGCCACTCCAAAACAAATTCATTTTGTCGCAAAATTGCCAAAAACTCGTAGTGGTAAAATCATGCGAAGACTGTTAAAGGCAATAGCTAATAATGAAACTATTGGAGATGTAAGTACTCTGGAAGATGGCACTGCTGTAACTGAAATTCAATCAACCCTTGAAGAACTGCAAAAATCAATTCACAAAACCTAATTCTAAATCGCTCTTGACATGTTTTTATTTAATATTTTTTAATCCTTTCAAATCAACTGTCAATAGCATCTCAAACATTTTCTTTAATCCGTCATATTCTGATTTGGAATTTTCATCCAGCGTTTCATATTCTTTATTTTTGATTTCGTCTAGTTTGTTTTTTGCTTCTCTGAAAAACCTATCTAACTCTTCAATTTTTTTATCACTCATTTCTGTAAGATCAAAAATTACTGTATTGCTTCCAAGTAGATTTTTCTCTTCATCGTAAAGACTTGTTGCGTGTAATAATCCTGGGAATGTACTACCGTCTTGTTTTTTGAACATGATCTTCCTGTCTGTTACATTTCCTGTCTCAAACCACACTTTGAGTGAATCATTCATGGCTTCAAATGCCTCTTTTGGTACGTGTTCAAAGACAGATTTTCCTAAAATCTCTGACTTTGCATATCCTAACTTGCTGGCATAAGTAGAATTGCAATCTAAGATTATTCCAATAGAGTTGATTCTTCTCCACATAATTGGTGCATCCTTGAGAATTTTTCTTGCCTCTGTCTGGAGCATTTTTTAATTTACATTTTACCTGTTATTAAATTGAAATCTAGCTGAACCACTGATCTAAATTGTGACTTTTCTTTTCAAGTGCTTTTTTAAGTCGATTCAATGAAGATTGTATTCTTTCTTCTGAGAAACTCCTTTCTTTGACTAGATAATTTGTCATTCCCTCGTAATCTACACTTCCAAATACTATCTCATCTACATCTGCTACAATCGGCTCAAGAAATATTTTCCGAATCTGTTCATAATCTATTTCATGCAATTGCTCTTGAATCTGTGGTATGTCTTCTAATCTTGAATGCTGTTTGATCATTTTCAGTGCAGTTTTTGGTCCTATTCTGTCAAAACCGTTTGGATTAAAATCAGTACCAATTAAGATTCCTATGTCTACTAATTGTTCTCTTGTAATTCCTAGTGAATCCAGTGTTTTTTGGGTCTCAATTATTTCGGGTTCAATTTCCACATATGTATTTCTGTTGGGAATTTTTCTTCTTCCACTGTTTGTAAAATTTCTGATTAGTCTTTTTGCTCCGCACAATATTGAATCAAAATCTTGACTTGCTGATGCATATGCTTGTCCTGTATTTGTTAGGTGTGCTGCAGTTGCCTCTCCCTCAGAAGGTGCATCAATGTAAGGAATTCCAAAATAAGTCAAAATTTGTTTTGATTCTTTTACCATGCCATCTTTCATGCTGGTTGTTTGTTGTGCAAATTTCCTTGCATCTTCCATGTTTCCTTCGGCAATAGCCTTTTCATATTTTACTGTGGCATCTTTTTTGATCTGTTTTCTTCTTTCGATTTCTGCAGTTTTTAATGATGGTGGCTTTCCATCAAATACGTACACTGGTTTTATCCCTAAAGATAGGAAGTTGATGTTTCTGTAAAGCAATCCGCTAAGATGACTGGTTATTCTGCCCTCTGAATCTGATAATTGCAATCCATCTGGGCCTCTTATGCTTGCCAAGAATTGGTAAATTGCATTGTATGCATCAACTGCTATGACTTTAGATGAAAATGCCTCTAACGTTGTTTTCTCTCTTACTACCAATTCTTTTAGATTCAGGCCCATTGTTTGGTATTGATTTTTTATGCTATTTTGTGTTTATCTTTTGAATCATGACTAGTACAAATACTTGCTTTCATTAGTATTTTGTATATTATGAAAAATTGGTTATTTTGGGCTGGTGTCAGTTTTATTCTTGGTGGTGTAGTAAGTCTGGCATTAAATCTCGGTGTAACTGAAACTCTTAGCTCTTCTGAAGACCTATCTGGATATGCTATTGGTTGGATGATTATAGGTGCTGTTTTGATTGGAATTGGTTATATAAAAAAGAAAAGTTTCAACAAACAATGAAAACCATAAATCTGCCTACAAATTTAAAAGATAAAATTTATCAAATAAAGACAAACTCTCAAAACGATTTTTCAAAAATCGTTTCTTATTTTCCATTGTCTGATGACGAAAAACAACTCATTGTTACTTTGAATAATTTAAAATCCTTTGATGGTTTTCACTCTATTTTTACTGATCATATATCTGAACAAGAATGGGATAAATCTAAAACACAGATAATCAAGCGCTTCCAAGATGAATTATTTGATATTGACTGATTGTGTATGAAATTATTTGTCTTGTAGTTCTAATTTGCTTTATTATGTGGGTGATTCTTAGATTTCTTGCCAGGTTAGCCAAGTGGTACGGCGGCCGTCTCGAAAACGGCTACGCGCAAGCGTGCAGGGGTTCAAGTCCCTTACCTGGCGTATGAATTCTATCTCTATTCAGATGTTTCTGTTTTTCTAGGAACTACGTAAATTAATTATTCTTATTTGTATTCTCTGGTTTTGACTCTTTTTCTTGCAATAGATTATAATCTTGCATTATCTTTGGCAGTTTGTCATTTGGATTTGCTATTATTCCATATTTTTGACAATATTGAAAATAATTTGGCCAATCTTTTCTAGCTATTTGATTGAAATCTTCTCCAACCATCTTATCATACCAATCAATTATTGTCAAACCGTATGCAAAAAATCTATTGAGATACTGTGCAATCCCAGTGGGAATTTTTTTATGTATGTCAAGAAAAGCAATCTGATCTATTGTGTTTAGATAATCGTTTGCATATCTTTGACAATCTTCTGTTGTTTTAAGAATTGAATTTTTATCCAATCTGTTGGTAAGATCCTCATGGAATCCTCGTAATAGTTGGGCGTATGTTGCTTTTGTGTTTTCTCTGACATTTTTCCAAGTTATCAGTAATGTTATTACAAAAATTGTGGCAGTAATCGAGCTAATGATTATTGCCAATAACGGTGTTTCAATTTTTTGTATTATCTGTAATGATATTCCTACAAGATTTAGCAATATGTTGCTAACTGTTTTATCAGTTATTATAATATGTCGTAATGTATTATTTGAGTAAAAAACTGCATAATGATTTCATTTTAATTCTATGGTTTTTTCAAAATAAATTCACAAATTAATCCATTTAGACATGCGTATATTATTGAAAAGTTGAAATTATCAAGACTATTGTAACTATTGTGTTGCAAAATACGGTTTCAAAATTATGTTTGTTATCTGTGATCTTGGTGTTCAGCATGTCTTTTCCGCTATCTTTTGCTCAGCATCATGGTGGACAACAGGCACCTCCAATTAGTTTTGGAACTGGCGAGGTAACTGTAAGCACCACTTTAATCCCTGCAGATTTTACTCCTGAAAAGTACGCTGATGCAAATCTGAAAATCAGATTTTTTGACCCCACATCCAACATAAATATAGAAAGTGTAAGCTATAGGGTCCAAATATTTTATGGCACAGAATTAGTTGCAAATCAAATGTTTTTTGATAAAGATGGAGAACTAGATATCAAAATACAACCTAAATCCGAATGTCAACAAGAAGAACTTTGGAAATGTACAAAATATTATGGAGATGTTGATCCTGTGGTTCCAAATGCCCTAGCTTCCACTCCTACTAGCATACCTGTTATTTCCGGACCCGTGTTTGTTAACAGTGGGCAATATACAGTAAAAACTGACATTATCGGAGCAAAAAATCCAAAAACCCAAACTGCCCAAGACATTCATTTTGAAACTATCGTAATTATACCTGATGAACAGCAGTTTAAGATAACTACATCTGGCACTGAATATTCTATTGTTGTAAAAAATTTTCAAAACTCAATTACTAAATTACACTATGATGAATCATCAAAATCTTTAATCTTCCAAATGCCGTTTGATTGGGCACACATTGAACACATTGATTTTGTAAAAAACTATTTTGAAATCCCAAAAAATTTTCCACCTTTTCAAAATGTAGATAGTTTTTACGGTAAAGTAAATGACATTTTAATTCTTCCAAAAGATTTGCATTATGATCAATATTCAAACAAAAATGCAAACATCATACATTTTATGATTAATAATGATGAGCTAAAACAACTCAAAAACTCTGAATCTACAATGAATGTTGTAATTACACCTGAATTCAAATCATCAGTAATGTCTGAAGAACTTTTGTTTGATAATGGAATCAAAGCTGTTGCATCTTATGATTCTCGTTATTCTAAAAGCAAGGATTTTCTTTTTTCTATAGTGTTTTTCGATTCCAAAGGAAATCTGTCTAATGACATACGATATGGATATGGCTTAACGGATCCGTCTGGAAAAGAAATCATAAACACTGGTGGTAACCTCAATCATTTGGGTATTTCTTTGCCAACTGGTATTGATACAAGAATAATCGATGTCCCACTAGAAGGTAAATACTCTATGCAGATTGTACTGTTAGGAATTGGGCATGATGACTTTGAAAAACCTCTTTTTAAAAAATTTGATTTTGAGATGATGCCAATAAAAACTCCAACAGATGCAATTCCTAACACTACTCAAAAAATCCCGTCTTGGATTAAAAATAATGCTGGTTGGTGGGCAGAAGGCAAAATCGACGATGATTCATTTATTCAGGGAATTCAGTTTTTAATCAAGGAAAAAATAATGAGTGTTTCAGTCACTTCAAGTTCTACAACTGGTTCAAATGAAATCCCGTCTTGGATTAAAAATAATGCTGGTTGGTGGGCAGAAGGCAAAATCGACGATGATTCATTTATTCAGGGAATTCAGTTTTTAGTTAAAGAAGGCATAATCAATCCATAAGTTCAAAGTATGTTTTATCAATTTGAGACGCATTATTTTTTGATATTGAATAAAATATCGTATTTAATAAAAAATGTGTTTTTTAGGTTGCTTTTGTTTTATCGTCTACTAGTTTGAATCTTGATAATACTTTGTACATGATAAATACAATTAAAGCAATTATTACAAAGTCAATAATATTTGCAATAAGATCTCCATACTTGAATTCTGAAACAGCTCCGGTTGCAGTATTGACAATAGTGCTTTGAAGTGTTTTAAGATCTCCCGATGGTAATGCCAATCCTACAATTGGATTTATGATGTCTGTTACCAGTGCACTGACAAGTTTTGATGCTGCTGCACCTATGATAAACGCAATCGCTAATCCAATAATTCCAAAGGTTTTGAGAAAACCCATGAATTCTTGAATAAAACTCTGTTTTGCAGGCGGTGCATCACTCATAAACTATGGAAATATTTTTGCAATAAAAAAAATATGATCAGATTTTTTGATTCATCTTCATAAAATATTTTTCATCTTTTCCAAAGCGATCTGTTTTATCTAGTCATAAGATCGAAGTAAACTTTGAAATATCTTTCATTCTTTGATTAATTATGACCAGTGCATATGTTTTGATCAATTGTGAACTTGGTGCAGAAGAGACAATTATGGAAAAATTAAAAGAAATAGAACAGGTCAAGGAAGTGTTTGGAACTATTGGGACTCATGACATGATGGTGAAATTAGACGCTGAAAATTTTGAAAAAATCCGAGAGATCGTATCCAAAAACATTCAAAAAATTGAAAAAATAAGAACAATTTCCACACTCATAAAAAAAGATAATTGATACTATGATGGTGTGAAAGTTAGATGTCTGAAAAAAATGAAATCGAAAAATTAATTGATAATGTGATATCTAATGGTGATGAACTAGTTAAAAAACTCAAGACTGTTCTTCCTGATTCCTTATCTGAATCTATGATGCTGATTCATGAATCAAACATTGCAAATCTGACAAAAATTAAAGAATTTCTAAATAAATGATGGCTTGCTAAGAATTTGTACTATATGCTTTTTAATCATTAATTAGATAATTCTGTATGACTAGATCTCGTACGATTTCTATCCTTGTTAACAAAAAAACAGGTGATACATTTGACGCCATATTGAACTGTCCTCCAAAAATGATGCCTGATGCTAAGTTGACTTCTGATGGATGGTGGTCATTTTCAACCCCCAGAGGAAACGCCAGACTGAAATTCAAAGAAAACAAATCTCTTGGAATTTTGGATCATATGTTTATTGATAAAGAATCAAAATGGGATGTTCCAATGCGCATAGTGCCTAGTGGTGATGAGTCTGAAGTAATAATCACTTTGATAAAACCACATGAACTAACCGACGAACAATTCAATGAGCGAATGAATGAGATAGAGCAAGTATTTGTGAATATGAAAAAAATTATTGAACTTTAATAATAAATCATTAACATCGTTATTTTTGGATTTTTATGTTTTAGATTAAATCTCTATTTTGAAATTTTTATTCTTTTACAATAAAATTCTAGGCATGAATTAAGAATAAAACATCCCTTAAGGTTAAATATAATTTTTGTAAGTATGGTTAGAGATAATGCCTTACGAAGAAGTTTATTTTCAGAGACTAAAAGAAGATGGTCTAGAAGAG
>DASSYQ010000037.1:0-7146 GCA_035703205.1 Nitrosarchaeum sp. | reverse complement strand
CAGATCAATGGCGCGGGGAGAGGGATTTGAACCCACGGGTCATTGCTGACATGGGATTAGCAATCCCACGCCCTACCAAGCTAGGCGATCCCCGCACAGATTGCCTTGAATTAATCTGTAAATAAATTCATTCGTCGCCAAACTGATGATAGTTAGTCACAATATCATCTAGTGGCATTCTTTTTCCACCTACAATTTTTAGATCCACGCTAATAGATTTGTTAGAAACAGTGATGATATTGTATGTGTTTTCAAATAATCCCCTAACTCTTTCAGATGTTGCAGTTCCAGCATTTACTACCATAAGTTTTCCAAAATTCCATTCCCATGGTCGGTGTTTATGGCCACATAAAACAAGATCAACACCAGTATCCAGAATTGTCCTCAAGACATCTCCAGCATCAACTACGGTTAATTGATCAGAACCGGTATCTGGAATTGCTATGAGATGATGATGCATTGCAAGAATCTTTACTTTGTCTTTGTATTTTTTCATGGTTCTTTCCAACCACAAGTTTTGACGATATCCTACTTCGCCTTCATTTCTATCAGGACGCGCAGTTCCAAGTGTAACTAAAACTATATCATCATTTAGTTCATTTATCGCTTCAAACGGAAAAAATTTTTTGAATAACAAGTAACCCGTATTTCTATAATCGTGATTTCCACTAATAGTGATAATTTTTTTTGTGTTAAATTTCGTCAGTAAATTCTTACATTCTTCATACTCTTGCATCAGTCCTTCGTTTGTCAAGTCTCCAGTTACAACTATTACATCTGGATTAAGTTGATTCACTTCAACTACGAGTTGATCAAATTTATCTTGGAGAAATTGAGAGCCTACATGAAGATCAGATATTTGTATGATTAACATTTTATTTGTTTCATTTAGATCATCTAATAAACTATATCTAGAAAACATGAGACAAGTTCTAAGATCAAGGTAGAATTAAATAATAAGCACTTCAAAATCTCGCAGTTTTGAGCAAAAAAGCTGCAGTAATGAAAGGAGATGGAATAGGACCAGAAGTAGTAGATTCTATGCTTAGAGTGTTAAAAGAATGTAATTCGCAGTTAGAAATAATCCTCTGTGATGCAGGCTCTGAGCAATGGGATAAGAATGGAAGAAAAGACAAAACATACATCCCAGATGCAACAATGAAGATTCTAGAAGAATCTGATGCGTGTTTTAAAGGACCGACAACAACAATTCCAGTGCCAGATGCACCAAGAAGCGTAGCTGTAACGTTACGTCAAAAATTTGAATTATACGCCAATATCAGACCAACTAAAACATACGACAGGCTTACACCAAATAAAAAATTAGATTGTGTTTGTTTTAGGGAAGCTACTGAAGGTCTCTATACAGGTGTAGAGGTAAAGATAACAGATGATGCAGCGATTGCAATAAGAAAGATCACAAGACAAGGATGCAGAAGATTTATGAATTCTGCAGTAAACTGGGCAAATAAATACAATACAAAAAAAATGGTTGCAGTAACTAAGAGAAATATTCTAAAGCAGACAGATGGCATATTTTGGGAGGAAGTACAAAATGCAGTCAAGGGAACAAATATTGCATTATCAGAAATGTACATCGACAATATGGCTCAGCAAATGGTAGTTGCTCCAGAACAATTCAATGGTTCAATTTTAGTTAGTACAAATTTGTTTATGGATATAATATCAGAGCTGGCATCAGGATTAGTGGGATCAATTGGACTAATCTATTCTGCAAATATGGGAGATGATTTTGCAATGTTTGAAGCAGCACATGGAAGTGCACCGCAATTTGCAGGACAAAACAAAGTGAATCCAACTGCAACAGTTCTTTCAGGAGCTTGGATGGCAGAATATCTAGGAGAAACAGAAATTAGAAATGCAATTTTTGCTGCAACAGAACAAGTAATCAATGAAGGAAAAGTAGTAACGTGGGATATTGGAGGCAATGCAAGCACAACACAGATGACTGATGCCATTATCAAGTACGCAAAAGAAAAACTACGAAAGTAAAATCAATACTAATTTTTTAATCGGATAGCCTCAACTAGAATTAGTTCCTCAAAGAACAGCTTCTTTTTTGCGAGAATTCGAGAATTGAGGCCTAATTTTTGTGCGTAATCCATTAGTTTTTGATAATCAGAAAGAGAGGAGGTTACAAAAAGGAATTTGCCACCCATCTTGATATTTTTGTAAAGTGAATCAAATATTTTTTTAGGAATTTCAAATCCATCTTTTCCCCCATCAGTTGTGGCATCCAAAATTTCATCTGTTGCCAGATACGGAAGATTACACACCACTAGATCAAATTCTGATTTTAGCGCATCAGAACCATTGCAACATACTAGATTTTCTGTACTGTATGTTTGATTTTTTAATACAACAAAATTAATGTCTGTTCCAACAACAAAGGTAAAGTTTTCAGATAGTAGTTTGGTCAGATATCCAGAACCGCTTCCAACATCCAGCGCGGAAAACCCTTTTTCTTTTGCAATGTAATCAGCAATAAAGAAGGTATCTTCAGCTGGAGAATACTCCTCATCTCTTAAGAATTTCTTTTGCAAGATCAATTATCTCATCACCTGAAAGGTCATCCAGTCGTTTCTCTATTATGGTTTCTTTTCCAAACTGTTTAAAGATATTTTGGATTGTTTTGCGTCTGTATGAAAACATTTTGTTTATTACATTAATGATATCTTTTCCAAGGATGTTTTTTTTAATAATTTTAAGAACCATTGAATCAACCTTTGGAGAAGGATAGAAATTTTTCTTTCCTACGTCTAAAATTTTTTCAATATTAAAAGCATAATTTGCAATGATACTAACAGATCTTCTGTTTTTTGGAGATTTTGCAAGTAATTTTTCTGCAAATTCTTTTTGTACCATAATTACACCATGAGAAAAAGGAGTTTGTGCTAACCATTCTATTGCCTCTTTGCTTTTTGAATAAGGAAGATTAGATACAAAAATGGAGAAATTGTCTTGTTTTTTGAATCCGTCACCAAACTCTACGGATAAATTATCAATATTTGAAAAGCGTGATTTTGCTTTTTCATACAATTCCTTGTCTGCATCTACAGAAATGACTTTTTTTGCATTTTCACATAATAGCGGAGTCAAAATACCAAGTCCAGTACCTAATTCAAACACCACATCGTTTTTACTAATTTTAGCCTCAGAAACTATGGATTTTGCTATTGCATTTGAGGTTAGAAAGTGTTGTCCTAGTCTTTTTCGTTTAATCATTTTTTGACAAAGAGATTCATCCTACTCTGACCAGTAATCTCATCCATGATTCTCTCTGAAATATGCTTGACTGGATCTTTGAACCCAACTCTTTCCTGCAAATCAGCATAACTTTGAAATTTTTTCTTTTCTCTTTCTTCTAACATTATTTTCATGTATGTTTTTCCTATTCCTGGAATCAATTCAAGTGCATGAATTCTTGGAGTCAATGGTCTTGCATTGTTTAGATAGTCAACGAATCTTGTCTCATTGTGAGTTACAATATTGGTGACAACTCCTGGCAATTCACTTTGAGCAGATGAAGAGATTTGCTCATAATCCATCTTTCCTAAAACAGAAAGGATTTTTGTTCTTCCCTCCTTTCCAATGTAAATTCTTTCTCCAACATCAAATGTTGAATTTGGCATTCCAAGAACTTCCAAAATAGTTAAACGATCTTCTCCAATTGCAGTAATGATAATTCCTTCACGTCCACGTACGGTAGAAGATTTTCCACGTGGATTAAAATCTAAAACATATGCATACTCCTCATACTTTCTAGGTGGGGATTGAGCCCTGTGCAAGATAAAGGTCTCCTTGAAATTTAAGAATGCCCCTTGATAATTTTGAGCATTTTTTCTAGGGTTTCAGCAAGAATGAGTTTTTTCCAACCAAATGTAAATGAACGTAGTTCAGCCAAGCTTGTTGGTTTAATGTTTATAATTTCAACGGCCTCTTCTTCTGTTAAATCACAATCTTTCATCAGTTGTTTCTTCATTTCTTTTGCATCTTTAGGATCATTTTTTGCAAATTTTGAAACATAATCATATGTCCAACGTTGAATTTGATCCATTTCTTCAACATCAACTTTACCTAAAATCTCTTTAACTTCTGAAAGAGAGATGCTTTGTTTCTTTTTTACTTCTTCCATGATTATACACCGAATGGTTTGATATGATCTAATCTAGTGATTAAGGTTTTTGTTTTATTTCCCAATTTTACATCAAGAGTAACGGCGCGTCTACCAACATTTGTCACTATGCCTACTTTTCCGTGATAACGTCTGTGTGGTAATCCCTTGTGTTGTCTTGGATCAATGATGACAAGTGCTTGCTCACCCTCATGGTATTCTCGCAGTAGGAAAGAAACACCTCTAGGAGCAGTTTTAGTCATTACAGCTCTTGCTTTGTGCTTAAATCCATGTGAACGACCATGGGATTTCTTGGTTGCCATATCTGAGTAGATTCCCCAGTGACCCTATTTTAACACTTTCTAGCCTGACTAGACAATAATGTCAGTTCGAAGTTGCCCACATGCAGCAGAAATTTCAGAGCCTTTCTCAACTCTTACGGTACAGTTAACGCCAGACCTAAGAAGGATTCTTTCAAAATCAAGTATACTTTTTTTGGACGGTCGCTGAAAATTCCCTGCCGTAGGATTTATTGGAATGAGATTAACATGAGAGCCGTTTCCTTCCAAAAGATCTGCAAGTTCTTTTGCAATTTCAGGAGAATCATTGATGTCTTCAATTAAGGCATACTCAAATGTAACACGTCGTCCAGTTCTCTTAAAGTAGCGTTTTCCTGCTGCAATCAATTCTTCTACTGAGTGAGGTCCTGCAGTAGGCACCAATTTTTTGCGTAGCTTGTCATTTGGTGCATGCAATGATATGGCCAATCCAATTTGAAGATCTTCTTCGGCAAGTCTATCAATACCAGATATTATTCCAATAGTAGAGATTGTGATATTTCTCTGTCCAATTCCAAAACCTCTTGGATGAGTTAGTAGTCGAACTGCACGTATTGTCTCATCATAGTTTGCAAGTGGTTCGCCCATTCCCATAAAGACCAAATTTGTAATATGTTGTCCCCTTTGTTCAAGTAAATTTGCAAAGTGAATTACCTGAGCAATAATTTCTTCTGCCTTTAGATTTCTTTCAAAGCCCATTTGTCCGGTTGCACAAAAGACACATCCCATTGCGCAGCCAACTTGTGTTGAAACGCATATAGTAGATCTTGGATGACCACCAATCTTTGATGGTTCGTATTGTATAAGAACGGTTTCGACAGGAGTACCATCTGCAAGATTGAGCAATAGTTTTGTAGTATCTCCATCAGCACTTGTAACTCTATGAACTTCAGTTGCAGAGCCAATTGTATAACCATCTGCAATCAGTTTGTCTCGCATTGCAGTAGAAAGTTGTTTTAATTCGGAAATATTTTTTGGAAATTTATAATATAATGGATATAATATCTGGTCGGCTCTATATCGAAGTTGACCCATATCAATTACCATCTTTTCCATTTCTTCAGGCAACAAACGATAGAGATCAGTCATTGTATTTTCACACTATCCATATACAATAATCATTGTACTGTTATAATATTATAATTTAATCAGATGGGGATTATTTTGAATTTAAAATAAAAAACAAAATGAGGTTTTAGCAGTGATAAAAATAAAGGAAAAAAGAAGAGTTATTCTTCCATTGATTCCAAGTCATCAGAATCAGTATCTTCTGTCGCTTGAACTGTTTCTAGTTCGGCAGATTCGACTGCAGTTTCAGGTTCAGAGTCTTTTTCTTTTTTAGCTGTTTTTTTTGCTGTCTTTTTGGTAGTCTTTTTCTCTGCCTCTTCTGGATCCATGACTCCTGCATCACCAAGAGCAAAGATTACCTCTTCTTCAGGATGATGAGGGCTATCGACCATTCGTGCGATTCTCTTCTTACCTGATTTCTTAAAGTAGATTCTGTACGTAGAAGTATGTGCAACTACGTTTCCACCTATTGGGCGAGTTGGATCACCAAAGAAAACATCAGGAGATGCCATTACTTGATTTGTTGCAATTGCAGCACAGTTGTAAGTCTCTGCGATTCTGGATAACATGTGAACAAAGTGATTTAGTTTTTGTTGTCTGTTGGAAAGAGTTCCTCTACCCAGATATTCTGCACGGAACAATCCTACTGCAGAGTCTGCAACAATTAGTTTGATGTTGTTTTCTTCAATCACAGGACCTGCTTCCTCAAGAATTAGTGTTTGATGTGCACTATTGTATGCACGTGCAACAATTATTCTATCAAGAACTTTTTCAGGATCCATCTCGTGTGCTTGTGCAATAGATACGATTCTTTCAGGTCTGAAAGTATTTTCGGTATCAATATACAAAACACCACCATCTAGTCCTCCCTCTGTTTTTGGTTTTTGAACCATTACAGCTAGTGTATGTGCAAATTGGGTTTTACCTGAACCGAATTCACCATAAACTTCTGTTAGAGCTTGTGTTTCAACACCACCGTCAAATAGTGTATCAAGACAATTAGTACCAGTTGTAATTTTACCAATATCTTGTCTGCGTTTGTAGACTTCGGTTGCTGTAACAAAATCTCTGGAAATCAATCCAGTTTCAACCATATGTTGTCTTGCTTTGTTGACAATTTTTTCGGCTGTTTCTTTCTCCATTCCAGTTATTTCTGCAATTTCCACAGGACCTCTTACGATAAGATCCATAACATTGTGTACTCCTGCATCAGATAATTTTCTAGTAGTTACAGGACCTACGCCCTCCAAACTATCTAATCTTAAATCTTCTACCATACCGTATGGTACGGTACTAGTACTTTATAATAGTATTGTTTTCTGGTTCTGTCAAGTCTTTGTAAAAGTTTTTAGCTAACGTCTCTTTCTTCTTTGTCCAGGTTTGTTTTGTCCTGGAAATCTTCCCAAGGCAAAGCGTTTTTTGAAGTTACTCTTGTTTCTGAGACTAGAATTTGTACCGACTATCTTTCTTCCTTCAACTTTTGGAGTCTGTCCTCTTACTTTACCTGCTTTAGTAAGTGAACCGTGAGTTGCCATAGTTTAATCAATCAAAATAGCAAATTTATGTATTTGTATGATTACCAGTATTTTGTCTTTATAGTTTCAA
>DASSYQ010000017.1:0-20243 GCA_035703205.1 Nitrosarchaeum sp. | reverse complement strand
CATACTTGAACATAAATAGTCATATCTCAAATAGGGATTTGTGAAAGCAGTAATTTTGGCAGGAGGATTAGGTACAAGATTGCAGCCATATACGACATTTCTTCCAAAACCAATGCTACCATTAGGAGAAAAGCCAATTTTAGAACATTTGGTTGACTGGACAAGGAAAAACGGCATAAAATCAATTGTGTTGTGTGTTAGTTATCTAAGAAAAACAATCGAAGATTATTTTGAAGATGGTAAGCGGTTTGGAGTAAATGTTGAATATGCAGTTTCCAACAAACCATTAGCTACAGCTGGTCAACTGAAAACAGCTGAAAAGTTTATCGACGGTACTTTTGTTTGTATGTATGGAGATTCTATTTTTGATTTCAATTTACGAAGCATGATAAATCAACACATACAGAAAAAATCATTTGTTACAATGAGTTTGTATGAATACAAAACAAATCTACCATATGGAGTCATAGAGACAACCAAAACAGGCAAGGTAATTGCTTGGAATGAAAAACCAGAGATTAAAGCAAACATCAACATGGGATGCTATGTCATGGAACCTGGTGTGATGGATCTAATTCCTAAGAACATACCATACGGAATGGACGATGTGATAAAAAAGGCCATGACTAAAAAGAAATCAGTAGATAGTATTATTTCCAAAAAAGGATTCTTAGATATTGGAAATAAAACATCATACAAAAAGGCAAATCAAGAATTTCTTCAAAGACTAGGAAAAATATGATAAGAAAAAATGAGCAACATAACAATTAGAAAATTACAAAAAGAAGATCTTTGGAATGGATTTTTACACACATTAGATTCACTTCGTCAAACAAGTGAGATGGATAAGAAAACGGCAGAAAAAATATTTGATAAAATAAATTCAAACCCAGATCATATTATTGTAGTAGCAGTGATGGAAGGAAAGATAGTCGGTTCGACCACACTTCTAATAGAAACTAAATTTATTCACAATGGAGGCAAGGTAGGACATATAGAAGATGTGGTAGTAGACAAAGAACACCAAAGAAATGGCATAGGAGAAAAAATCATCATGTATCTTTTAAGATATGCAAAAGAACAAGGATGTTACAAAACTATCTTGGACTGCACAAATGAGGTAAAGCCATTTTATGAAAAATTAGGCTTCAAACATAATGCAAATGCATTAAGATTTGATCATGTTTAGAAATATTCTTTTTTTGGACGCTTCTTGTTTGTTTTTATTAGAATAATTCCAACGATCATTACAGGAATAGAAATTCCCATGAAAAGGGGTGGAGTAATAACTACAGCATCTGTCACGTAAGAATCTACAAGATCATCTAAAAGTGTGTAACAGTATGCCATTCCAATTAACAAAATTATCCCACCACCAAGTATCATAGAACCAATTTGTTTAGAGCCATAACGCTTTGACAGAATAAATGAAAGTCCAGCTAGAATAGATGCAGGAGCAACTCCAATAGAAATGAATTGCAATATTTTTGGACTGGGTTCAAATTCAACACCAAATTCAAAATTAGCAGGAACATCGGTCATAAAATTATAAATTGAAATCATCTCTCCAACAAACATTGCAAATAATCCAACACTTGCAATTGCAGTCCATTTTTCTAGCGACATAATATTAACAAAATATGGTTTATAATTAAACTATTCAAACAATACCGACCAAATTGGCCAATTCTTTTCTGCAAGATGCACCAAGTTTTTCTGCTGCCTGTTCTGGTGACAAGTCATTAAGGAAAATACCATAACCGCGTTCAAGGCCTGACCAATGTTTAGTTATTGGATAAATTTCAATATGCCAGTGAATTTGTCGACTATTTTTCTTTTCAGGAGATAAATGAAATACCATATTGTATGAAACATCCTTAATGGTTTTTGATAAACCTCCAAGCGTAGCTCGTAGAATAAGAGACAGATCATTGATTTCTTTTTGAGTGATTTTAGAAAAGCTGGTAGTATGTTTTTTTGGAGAGATACAAAATTCATATGGGTAAGATGTGGCCCAAGGGCAAAATGCAATAAATCCTTCAGTCTGAAGAACTTGTCTAGGACCACCCATTTCCTCATTAACGGTTTGACACATTGGACATACTCCTTTTTCATTCAGAATTTTGTAGGAAGCTTCTGCTTCTTCCTCAATAATTGGCGGGATTGTTGAAAATGTCAAGATATTCAAATGCGGATGAGGATTTTGGCTACCTGCAGATTCACCTTGATCAGCATAGATTGAAACATATGTAACGCCCTTTTGAGTGTAGAGCCATCGTAATCTGTCTTGTACAACTACAAGTATGTTTGACCATTGTTCAGCATTGATGGTAGCTAGTGTATCTTTTTCTTTGGGAGAAGCAACTACAATGTAATGGTAACCATAGGCAGGTTCGCTGTAGTGAGGTCTATCACTATAAGAATTTTCGGCCTCAATTGAAACGATTGGATTTTTACTTTCAAAAACCCTAATCGACCAACCTTCAACATATTCATCTTCACTGTCTTGAAGACGTTGTAACATGCCATCTTTTGCAACAAGTGAAAGAACAGATGGATTTGTCATGGATTCATTTCCAGGAGCAAATGGAGATTTTTTTGGATCAACAACTTTGTCATCTTTTTTAGAGACGATCATAAAACGCTCAGAAACATAATCTTTGCGCATGTCCCCCATAATTCATACTTGAAGTTTAAGTATGTTAAAACGTTTTCCAATATGAGAAAAATTAAAAAATAAAAAATTAAAGTAAAACAAAATTGTTATTTTAATAAAATACAACATTAAGAAAAAAACAATAGAAAAAAATTGACGATTGATTTTCCAAGTTAAAAATTTATTTGGATCGCGTGTTTTGATGCAAGCTTTAAAGTAGAGCAGTAAAAAGCTGGAAAATATGGGTAGTATGAACAATTCAGATATTCATATGATTTATGTTCTTTTAGATGGAGTTGGCGATCTCCCGCATCCAGATTTAGATGGCAAAACACCACTTGAGGCAGCAAAAACACCAACTCTCGACAAATTAGCTCAAAATGGAGTGATTGGAGAAGTAATTTCAGTTGGAAAAGGAATAGCTCCAGAATCAGATATTGCAGTTTTCAATATGTTAGGATATAGATTTCACCATGTAGATTATGCAGGAAGAGGAGTCATTGAAGCAATTGGAGTAGGAATTGATTTCAAAGACGGGGACTTGGCATTAAGAGGAAATTATGCAACATTAAACGATGAAGGCATAATTATTGACCGGCGAGCAGGAAGACACATAGAAAAAAATGATGCAGATGGAATAGCAAAAGAAATTGAAAATAAAATTAAATTCTCATATCCAAATACATCCGTAGTTGTATCACCTACAATAGGACACAGAGTAACAGTTAGGATCAGAACAGATGGTGAAAAACTCTCATCACAAATAACTAACACAGATCCTGCATATGCCAGAGTTGAAGGCATGGGAATAGCAAAAGCAGTCGGAGATTTTTTAAGGATTGAAAAATGTCTTCCTCTTGATAAGACAGAAAGTGCAAAGAAAACTGCAAGATTAGTTAATGAATTCACAGAACAATCACTAAAAATTATGAAAGAAAGCCAAATAAACAAAAAAAGAATTGAATCTAAAAAGAAAAGCCTAAGTTGTATTTTACTACGAGATGCAGGAAACAAATATCCAGATGTGAAACCCATTAATGAAATGTATTCTATGAACTTCTCATGTATTGTAGACATGCCAGTAGAACTTGGAATTTCAGAAGTGCTAAAAATGAAAGCATTTGAAGCAGGGGGATTAACAGACTATGAAGAAAAAGCAAAGATAGCTGCAAAAGCAATGGAGACGCAAAATGCAATCTATGTTCATCTTAAAGGCCCGGACGAATTTGGTCATGATGGAGATGCGATTGGAAAAATGAAAAACATAGAAGAGATAGACCAGAGATTTTTTAAAACGTTACTTGAGAATATTGATTCTCATAAAGTGGCCGTAGTTATTTCTGCAGATCATTCAACTCCATGCATCAACAAAGGTCACAGTGATGATCCTGTACCAATTTTGGTATCAGGGAATTTTATTAAAAATGATGGAACCACCAGAATGACTGAAAATCAAGCAAAGAAAGGAAGTATAGGTCTAATCCAAGGAGCAGATGTGGTTACAACAGCTCTTAATTTAATTAAATCTCAAATATAGTAAGATCTTTAGCTTTTTGCATTTCTTTTATTTTATTTCGAATCCTATCAATATCAATGTCACCGTATACTGCCGGAGAGTCTCCCAATTTTTCTAATGCACGTCCTAACATACCAACACCGATACTATGTTCATTTTTTTGTCGATGAGCAAACGCTACAGCAAGAAGAATAATTCCTTGTACGAGTTCTTTTTCTTTACCATAACATTTTTTCCATACACCTTCCAAAGATTCATGGCTCTCCCAAAATCGTTCATTATTAAAATAAAAAACACCATCTTTGATCCCCTCTTCTTTTTCAATTTTTTCTTCAACTATATGTCTTGCATTATATAATTCACCAATAGGATTTAATTTTTCAATTAGAATATCCAAGTCGTCAGGATTGATCGAGACATCAAATTCTACGAATTTGCTTGCCACACGAGCCACCCTTATTGAAGCATTCATGTCGGAACAAAGTTCTCTTGCTTTATGAACAAGTTCAGATGAATGTATTGGACCATAGCCATTATTTTTTAAATGAATCATGTAACGCTCCATATTGATAATTTGGCGGGAATTTCATAAATTTGTTATCCAATTTCAATCAAGGTTTATATGAAATATCTTGAGGATTTTGGATACATGTCTATTATTCAGACGGTAAATGATGTAAATAACACCTTCTTATCGAGAAGAGAGATTGTCTGTAATTTTACAGGATTGGCAGGAAAACTCAAAAAACTTGAAGCGGTAGATATGATTACTAAAGAATTCAAACTGTCTGGAAAAGTAGTGGTCCCTATGAGATTACAGACTCATGTAGGAAAACCACTTGTTACAGGAACTTTTTATGTTTATGAAAATGAATCGCTTGCAAAAAAACACATCAATCCAGTAATATTTGAAAGATTAGAAAAATCAAAAGCGAAACAAGCTGAAGCAGAAGGCGCTGCAGCAGAACCGGAGAAATCTGAATAATGGCAGCAAAAAAAGCATCAGCTGGAAAAAAAGGCTCCAGTCCAAACGTATACAAATATTTCAAAGTAGACGGAGATAAATTGTCAAGAGGGAGAAAAAATTGTTCAAGATGTGGAAAAGGAGTTTTCATGTCTAAACATAAAGACAGAAACACATGTGGAAAATGTGGATTGACAGAATTTAATCAATAAAGTTTTTCATGACAACAGATTTTGTATAATTTTAAATTAAAAATGTGTCAAGAACATATTGAAATAACAACTATACAAAAAAATTTCAAATAAAACATAATAATAAGATAATTTTCAATAACAATTAACAGTGAAAAAATGGATTATGAGAAATTATGCAATAAAGTTTTGATAGCAGATCCACACATACGATTTACAGGAATTTTAGATTCTAAAGGAGATTTAATAATTGAAAAAAATCGTGATGATGCAAAATTACTCACTCCAGATGAAGTAAAAATGTCAATTCATTATACTTTTGAGAGATGGACGCGTCTTCAAAATTTATCTTATAAATTTGGTAAAGAAAAATCATCAATCACAGAATACGAGAAAGTTACGTTGATAAATTTGCATCTTAATGGAAATCTCTTTCTGTTAAGTATTGATCCAAATGCAGATTATATGAACATAATTTCAAAGGCTAATTCCATAATTGCAGAGTTTCAAAATTAATTGTGAACAAAAACAGTCAATAAAATTGAAAAGAAAGTAAAAACAACATAATTTCAGTTTTATCAATAGAGTTTTTTCTTGTGAATTTTGGCACTTTTTTGTTCTAATTGATCTAGTTTGTATAAAAATGCCGGGTCTATTTTTATTTTAGATAATGACTCTGCAGATAATTTTACAGTATTAGCATCAAGAGAGATATTTATTTTTGGAAGATTTTTCTCTAACCAGAATTTTATCACTTTTTCTTCCAACTTATGATCTCGGAAACCTGCAGGGAATCGTTTTGTAATATGATCTAGCAGAGTTCTATCTTTGAATACAGCTTTGGGTTCAAAAAGTCTTGTTTCATCAGCATAGACACTTTCGAAGAGATTACCAGTAATTTCGTCAGAAAGTAAATCCATTTTAGAAATTTTTCGCATTAGTTCAAGAAAATGCAAAAACTCATGTGCCAAAATTGCATGAATTGTACCTTTAAGACCATATGCAACTAGTGGAGCAGAAATTTGAATTACAACATGAAACTTATCATCAAAGAATACAGGGATAGTACGTGCAAATAAGATTCCAAATTCATAGGAATTTGGATGAGGAGTTGAAATTATAATTGAAGGCTCTACATAAGCTGTAGGATAGCGAATTCCAGATGCTTTTTCAATCCTATTTATCCCATCAACGGTAACAGGAAAGCGTTCTACAACTAGATTGTAGACATCGTCTGGAATTAATCCCTTGAGATGGGCCTCTTTCATTCGTATTAACGGATCCAATGTATCCTCTCGAGAAAGTTGAATGTAAAAAGGTTGATCCTATCTGGATTTTGGTTTTCCTGATTTTGCGGTCTTTTTTCTACGTCGGTCAGCTCTTTGATCGGCATGTCTCTTATGTTTACCTTTTTTTCGTAACGGCATGATTTATGTAAAAAATCAGGTATTAGTTAATTGTTATCATTTTAGGGCTATTTCAAGAAAATCAAATGTCACACAAGTGCATTTGTCACCAAGTATTTGACTAATTCCAGGAGATACATCATCACCGTCAACAAATCGTTTTACTGGTAATCCACCTGCCGCTTTAATAAACAAAGTAAAACAATTTTTTGAAGTTTTTTTATATCTTAAATCAGAGATAGCCTTTTCGGAACGTTTTCCAGATTTTTCATAAACCACCACAGGTCCATTAAGAATACTCTTTAATTTCAGTAAAGAGGCAGATGAAATCTCATTTTCAGTAGAAATTTTCAGTTCTATCAAAGAATTAAATTTGATCGGAATTTTTGGAGGCTCATCTATTATTTTACAATTATGTATGATGACAGAATCAGAGATTATTTTTCGCGGGAGGAAAAGATTTCTTTTGAATGGGTTTTGAATTTTGACAAAAAACGGTCTGCCGGAACCTAGAACCAAACTAGATTTATCTTCACCACCAACCCAAGTAAATTTTGCAGTTGTTCCTCCAAACTTATCAAAAAGAATTTCAGAAATCCTACCTTCAACACTGTCATATTCAGTTATGCCGTGGAAATTACAGATTCTACAACCTTTTCCAGCACAATTAATACATGGTTTTTGTTTTTGAGGTAACTCTCTTTTTAATTTAGTATATCGTCCATGCAACAAAATAGGTTTTGAGCGTAGTTGACATGATTCATCCTTAAAATTAATTGTAAAAGTAAGATCAGGGTTTTGAGAATCGATTATCTTTTTTGTTTTTTTAATGAATTGTTTTCCAAGTTCTTTGGTGATATCAGTTTTAACACTGTCAATTCCTCTAAGTTTGTATTTTGATCTAATGTAATCATCTCTGTCAATTATTGACGGTTTGATTATGGCTCCAACAATCATGGACGAAAAAGTGTATTTTAAAGATGCATCCAACATCAATTTCAAATATGGTCGAAGGTTATCAAGAAGATTTTTGCAAATAAAACATTTTTGAGAGGAATGTCGTAAAGATGTTTTTAATTTTTTTCCAAGTAGTTTGTTTGATGAAAGATTAAGTTGTTTAGAAAAAAGCCTACCCAAACAGCTGTCACATAAATTATAATTTTTTATAATTTGATTTGCCACAGGAATGATTTCTTTGATTGTCATTTTAATTTCGTATTAACAGAAAAGAACTCTAACCAAAACCCATGCGACGAAGAGTACCCTGCATTTGTCTTCCTTTTGACGCCTTCATCATACTTTTCGAATTTTTATAATTTTTTAATAGTTCTTTGACTTCATGTTCTGGCCAACCAGAACCTCTAGAAATTCTTTTAATTCTAGAGGAGTTCAAAATATCAGGATCTGCTTTTTCTGCCTTGGTCATGCTTTGAATAATGAATCTCCATTTAGAGACCCTTCCTTCCATTTGATCTAATTGATCATCTTTAACCATGCCAGAAAGACCAGGCATATTATCAAGAAATCCTTTCAATGAGCCTACTTTTGTCACTTCTTCTAATTGATAGAAAAAATCATCCATGTTCATTTTTCCACTGGAAATTCTTTTTAGTCTAATATCATCTCCTTCATTTTCCAATCTTTTTGCCAAATCTAAAACTGCTTGAATATCACCCATTCCAAGTAGTCTACCAACAAATCTTGTTGGCGAAAACTTTTCTAAATCGTCAATTCGTTCTCCGGTTCCAATATACATGATTTGAGCGCCTGTTGCTGCAGAAGCTGCGATTGCACCGCCACCTTTTGCAGAACTGTCTAATTTAGTAATAATAATTCCCCCCACAGGAATTGTTTTATGAAATGCCTCAGCTTGTTTGAAACACTGCTGACCAATGGTCCCATCAATTACAAGTATTGCAAGATCAGGATCAGCAACTTTGTTGATTTGCTCCATTTCTGCCAATAGATCCTTTTCTTCTTTATGTCGTCCAGCGGTATCAATAATGATTACATCTAAAGGCAAGTCTTCAAAATATTTTAAGCCATTTTTTACTATATCTGGAGAATCCTTGTTATTTGGTTCGCCATATACTTCAACATTTGATTTTTCACACATTGTTTGTAATTGAACTAACGCTCCAGGTCGGTATGTATCAGCTCCAATTACACCAATTTTATAACCTTGTTTTGTTAGAAATTTGGCAAGTTTTGCAGTTACAGTTGTTTTCCCACTTCCTTGAATTCCAAGCATAATTATTTTGTTTTGTTTGCCGGGCTTAAAATCAAAATCAGTTTCTTTTCCCAGTAGCTTTGCAAGTTCTTCATACAGGATTTTTACGATGTGATCCTTTCTGGATAAACCTGGGGGAGGTGTTTCATTTAATGAACGTGTTTCAAGTTGTTTTGTAATTTCAAGGACCAATCTAACATTTACGTCAGATTGCAAAAGAGCCCTTTGAACGTCTTTTGATAATTCTTTAATTAATTCCTCGTCTATTCCAGAAGATTTTACAATTTTCTTGATTGCGTCACGTAAATTGTTCTTTAATCCATCAAGCATTATGATTTAGCCTCGCATCCACTATTTCAAATCTTCCTCTATAGCCATCCCAAGTTTTTTCCCCCTGAATTATTTTAATCGCATTTGAAAAAAGGGGGCAGTCAATTACAAATGTTTCTGCCTCTCCACCTTCAAAATTTAAATTAAAACCAAATTTTTTAGAAAGCTCGTAAAGTGTAACAATATCGTTTTTTGTGATTGTTTTTCCAAGCCATGAATCATTCAAACCGCCAGAGGAAACACTGGAAATGATAAAGACAAAATTGGAAGAAATTAATTCATTCATGTATTCCAGAGGATTACGATTCCATAAAGGCGCAATTGATTTGAGGTTTAATTTATTACATAAATTTTCAAATTTTTCTTTTTGAAATTGACTTTGAATTCCACCATGTACCAGTCCTTCTATTTGATATTTATCTATAGATTGTATCAGAATTTTTTCTAATGCATTTATTTCATTGTTAGTTTCGTCAGATTCGGATGTAATTGTTAATTGAGGTATTTGCATTGATTGTGATTGTAGATGGGTCCATTTCAAGTTAGGATGATGTAATAAGTGACTTTCATCAGATTTAGGAAAGACACTCAAGAGACATTTTATTTCATGGCCTTGTTTTTTTGCTAAATATATAGAATAAGTACTGTCCTTTCCACCTGAAAAAAGAACCGCTAGTTTCATTTCAATAATTCAATACTTTCAAAGAAGAGAGATATGGATGCTTCATTACTCATAATCCTCATCATATATCAGACGGCTTTTCCGCTCATCATCAGCATCCATATCAACATTAGATATGTATTATTTTAGGCGTGAATGTTATTTGCATATTCACTTTATAATGCAAATTCTCTGCAAACATGTTCTTGCAATCAATATGCAGGACTCAAATATATCCCATAATGAAACAATCAGAATAAAGTTGGATGTAGTTATTCTTTTGTACTCATCTGTGATTCTAATTGATAGAGTTTTTCAATTCTTTTGTATGTCAAAGGATGGGTTCTAAAAAATTCTCCGAATTTATTAAAACTATTTTTTCTTTCCCAGTCCATGGCTTTTTTTACTTCCTCTTCAGAGATGTGCTGATCTTTATAGTATGATGAGAATTTTGTTACTTCATAACTCGAAGATACAGGGTCAACAGCATAAAATGAACGTAGTACTGAATTTTTTACTTCTTGTTTTTGTAAACTTAAGCCGTATGTTATTTTTGCTAGAGCATTTGCAAGTATAGAGGGTTTTACTTGATGACCTGCAAAATTGTCGGCATAAAACTCTCTGAGTCGTGAAAAATACATAATAAGAAGATTAGTGACAAAATAAACTACAAAAGCACCTATGCCTATTAAAATAGTTCCTCCTGCTTGATTTCTTGAACGATTTCCAAAAAATTGAGACATTGCAATAAGATATGCAATAGTTGGAATCACAGATAAAATAGTCATTACAACCATGTCATTGTGTTTTATGTGACCTATCTCATGAGCGATAACTCCTTTTACTTCGTCTTGAGATAATGTGTTGAGAAGACCACGTGTTAGTGTCAAAGTTGCAGATTTGTTTGTTCTTCCAAAAACAAATGCATTTGGCATACCAATATTGGCAATAGTGATTTTTGGAATCTTTGTATTATTTTTTATACATATTTCATGAACGGTTTCTTCAATCCATGGAAATTCATCTCTATTCAAGGGCTGCATGTTGGTGCTCCATCGTACTATGGTTGGGCCTATTGCCCATTGGGTTAAACCCATGATTATACCCAATCCAACTATAGCATACATTCCAATATTGAAATAAAATCCCAAAGCTGCAAGTAATGCAAAGAGCAATCCAAACACAAGAATCATAGTAAGACCCATTGAAGCTATAAGTTCTCTAACCATTGGGATGTTTCACTTTCACAGATACAGTATTGGACTAAAATACGTATAGAATATCATAAAAGATCATAAACAAATTTGTTATTTAATAAAAAATATAGAGTCTAAGGTTGGACAGTTACTAGTCGTTCTTGGACTCTATCATAGTATCCATTTATCTCCATTGCTGGAACATAAAACGATGCTGAAATCACATCGCCGACTTTTGCACTGCATTGAGGCACTACTACGCTTATGCCATATTGTGATTCCCCAACACAACCGTGTTCAGTGATTGCAATTACAGTTACAGATTCAGTTACCTGAACTGGAACGAAATTCCATGGTGTTAATGTCAGAATTAGTATAACAGCTATTCCTGCTACCATCAATGCTATGAATTTCAGTCGTGGACTTTTTTGTTCATTTTGTATTTGGCTCATATTTTCACCCGTGTTCTATTGGATGATTTAAAATAAAAACAACAAGAATACAATGCAAGCGATTGCAGGTAAACTGATAAGATACGTGCTTATTGTAGAATTGAGTTGGAGACAAAAAAATCTGAAAGTATAACTTTTAGAATAGATGAGAAATATGATGAAATGTTAAGAAAAATAGCTGATGAAAGAAAAATAAGCTTAAACACTCTTGCAAATCAAATTTTTGGCAATTATGTAGAATTGGAAATATATCTACAAAAATTTGGCATAATGAAATTAAGTACTGATTCTTTTAGACGTATTTTATCTGTACTTGATGATAAAGACATAGTTGAAATTGCTACAAGAGCAGGAAGTTTAGAAGCCAAGGAATTTATTTTATTCAAATGGAAAGAATTGAATTTACAAAATGTGACGGATTTTATCAAGATATTTTTTGATACTTGTGGTTTTGGTAGATGTGATTTGGAGATCAAACCATCAAAAGTATCACTGAGTGCACATCATGATTTAAAACAAAAAGGCTCATTATACATCAAACATTTCTTAGAATCTTTGATCATGACATCTTTGAATAAATCATGTAAAACGACCATTACAGAAGATTCAGTAACAATTGAATTTCAGTCATAATGATTTTTACCAAATTTTTTAACAATTAAAAACATTTTATTTTTTTTATAATCATAGTATTTGTCTAAAAACACTGAAAGATCAAAGTATTTAGAATTATTCAAAAAATACATTTGTAGCATAAGATAGATTATGATTGTAAGGAATAATCCTGAACTATTACGCTAAAAATTTAATTAAACAATCATGTGCACCCAAGATATTTGGCCTTCCCTCTTTGCACCATCACATGAGGTACATTCTGCAGTAAATTCCAAACTGAGGTTGTTATAGTCAGATATGGATTTTGCCTGATCTCGTGTCAGAATATTCGTTATCAAATTGAAATTCTCATCGACATTAAGATATGTCCATTGAGCAATTTCCCTTGTTCCTTCAAACAGAGTCACAGTAAACTTGATTTCGTTTCCTCCAGAAGAATCCTTACTCAATGTGTATGATACAATATGGTTATGATCCGTTGTTACTCCGGCGTATGTTGACATTTGAAGGTGTAGAGTATCACTTGCTTGATTCTTGCCAAGACCTCTGGAATGAACATAGTCAGAATCGTCTTGAGTATATTCATCAAGATCATCATACATTAGATTATTTTGATTTCCTCTATTATCAAGCCAATGTCCTCTATCAATATCAGATGTAGGTGTAAAGTGTCTATAATTTGCATCTGTTTTTACTTCAAAGACATAAAGGGGCATATTTTCTTCTATAGTGTTATTTTGGAATTTTGCCATGTATGTTACCAAGTATTCACCTCTGGGAAATGTAATTCCTAATGGAAATTTTCCCTCAAACCACCCAAATTCATTTGTTATTCCATTAATTTCGCGCAAAGTATTCCCTTGTAAATCCATTACTTTAACAGCAATTTCTGCACCACTGATTTCTCCACCTTTTGCATTCCATTCACCTAATGAGTTTTGTTTTCTGTCATAGATTTTTGTTGTAAAAACATATTCTTGATCTTGGAATCTATGATGAGTGTCTTTAATTAAAAATAACAGATCAATTGGTGTTTCTGTTTCCATTTCTTTTATGCTCTCTTTTGGCACTAATCCTACAATCTTTCCTTCAGTTTGAAATTCAATTGTCTGATCTGAATGTATATGAACAGTAATGTCATACAAGCTACCATCAATAGTTTTTTTCAGAAATTTTCCTACCAAAAAAACAGCTATATCTTCATCAGCATTTTCTGCCACTCCTGCCATGAAAAACAATCGGTCTTCGTTTAGAAATCTTCCTTTCCAGTCTTCAATAATTTCAAATTCTTTATCTTCAAGTAAGACAAATCCTTTATCTATAATTACTTGACGATTTTTTATTGATTCGACATCATAAAATTCCAAGTAAACATCATTTGTAGTATTGGTATCAAGCAGCAAAAGATATCGTTCAGATTCTTTCAAAATAGAATTACCGATAACAAAAGTAGGAAGAACTAAGGCTACTGCTGCAATCGCAAGATAATTCAATGTATCATTTATTCAATTTAGTCCTAATAATCTTATTAATAATGTAAAACATTATACGGCTTATCTTTTCAATCTTTAAAATACGCACATGTATAGAACACAGGAGGGTTATTCCGTAATAGAAATTGGAATTCCAAAGCCAGACAAACCGTCACATCCACCAAATCCATCAGCTGGATGTATAGTCCATAAAATATAATTGCCTGGAGGCGCATTCAAAAATACAGAACCGTTCCAACCAGATTGATCATCTAGTTCTTTTATTGTAGATAAATGTTGAAAGGAACCATGTTTTTTTGTTCCTTGAATTACATCATCACCATGAACATCATCATAAAAAAAAGAGAATGATGGAAAAGGAGGGGAGATCAAATCAATTATGTTATTTTCATCATTGTGTATATTTTTGAACCAAGGATTCCATACAGTAGCTTCATCTATTAACCAACGTCTATCATTAGTTGAAAACCCAATTTTCATTGCTGCATCTTCAAATGTATCACCACCAATATCTGATGCATCCTTTAAACCCAAGTCAACACACTCGTCTTGTATTTTATAATCAATTTTTAACGGTTGATTAGAATTGCCCGTATAATGTGCTTTCACAAAATAATCGGTAGTCCCATCATTATCAAAATCAAAACGACCACTATCACCATTGGACACATAAATTGGAGCATGTCCTTTTCCCAAGATAATCAGATCATCTGAATAGGCAGAAGTAAACATCAAAGAGCTCAAAAGAATAGAAGATAAGACAAGAAGAAAAATTCTCATTTCAAGTGTATTTCCAAATCTTTATTCTTAAAGATTAGCAGAATTTCCCAAAATTGGACATAAAATTAGGTATGAACGATATTAATTTGTAAAAAAAGAAAAGAGGTTTATCTGTTTGGACCGTATTCACATAATCCTGGATATTCAATACATTCAGATTGATGAAGAATTTCCAATTTTGGGTTTCCTTTATCATCGTTATTGTAGTAGATGAGTATCCATGCTTGGTTGTTTGTAAAGTCTTTTTCAATGAAGTTGTGTTCAGGATTTGCAGTTATTACAACAAAATAATAACCAGAATCGAGAGTTGTTACATCAAGTTCTTGTCCTTCAAGTGAATGATGATATTGATCCATCCATTTTGGACTAACTCCTTGAAATTGTCCAGCACAATCTGAATATGCCCTCTCATTATTTGGAGAATTGTCACTAATCTTTACCCAGTCAATAAGGCAGGAGGTTACCTTTTGTGCTACTATGTCTGTCTTGAATTCTGGATGTGTATCATTTGGTCCGTCTGCAAAATACAGTTCATATGAAGTCACAGCGGCAATATGGAAATGTTTGTGTGCTGGATGGTATACAAATTCACTTACTTGGTATTCATCCCACATTGACCCATCAGATAACAATAGCTGCTGTTTTGCAAACTGTGTATTTCGTTTATCTGCTGGAACATCAGATCTCATTTGCCACTGACCATCTCCAATATTTGCTATAGATGTAGAAATTCTTAGAGTAGTTTTTTGTTGAGAGTTTTGTAATCCAATGTGTTGTGGTACTGCTTCTACAAGATCTGGAATTAATGCGCCATCTGCAATTGCACCATCAGGAATATTACAATCATAACCACCTAATGCGTTTATACATGATGGATCCACTGTCCATTCCCAATCAGTGACGTTTGCCTGAACATCTTTGATTGACGATATTGCAATCACACCAACTGCAATTAACAATGCTGTTGCAGATACAATTACAATATTTTTTTTAGACGTTGTCATTATGAATTTAGTTTTGCAATAAGATAAAACCATTACTATAAAAAAGAACTCTTTAATTTTCTATTTTTGGAATTTTTAGAAATTAAAAAGAACTTTTGGCAGACAAGATAAGCGGTAAAAAAATTACAAATGAACACATTTGAACTTTTACCTAGATATCATAAACATTCAAAATGCAAGAAAAAGAGATAGTAACAAAAGATGCAATAAGGATTACTTGAGAACTAACTTTTGATTCTCATGATTTTGATTCGATCCATTACTTTCCAATACTCTACATTTTGCCCATTTTCAATTTTTCCGTTTATTTCATCATCAACTAAAGTGACATCAAGTGTCTCAAAAGTCTCCGAGTCCATAAGTTGAATAGTGCTGCCTGTAATGGAGATAACTTGACCGGTTCTCTTGTCAATTAATGGAATATGTACCTGCATGCTTACAGGTCCTACATGTGGTCTTTTTTGACCATCAAATACTCCAACACCTACAATTCTAGCCTTTGCGGCACCATGTTTTCCTGGTTTAGATGTATCATATTCTACAATTCTACATGGTTCGCCATCAGGTTGATCCGATACTGGCAATAGAATGTATGAACCGATTTTTAATGAACCAAGATCAGCAGGTTTGCTCATGAAGAAGCAGTTTTTAGTCGAATATTTAACTTTTCTACTTTAGTTTTTCTAGAATTGAAAGACTCAACAAATTAGTCATTGTAAGTCCTTTTCGATTCACATCACGTTTAGTTTGTTCACAGTATTTTTTTACACTTTGATGACCTTTTTCACTTGCAACTTCAATCACTACAATATTTTCAGCATATGGAAAAGTAAATTTTGTGGGCAATGTACAAAATGATGTCATATGACCAAGTCCGCCAATTTGAATTTTATCTCTTTTCAATAAGATGTTTGCAACTTCTTGCAAATCTTCTGCATATTCCCCATATTCCAAATAATAAATAGTAACAAAATTGATTTCTCCAGATACCTCTCTTTGAAATAGTTCATCATTGACATTGAAAATAAAAGATGTTTTTTCTTGGTTGTGTTTGTTTATTTTTTCTGTAACGTATTGGCTGTCTTTGAATTTTCCCAACAGATAATGATTGGCAAAATTAGAAAAATAGGGCTTACTTTCATCAGAAAATGTTCCAGTTACAAAATACAATGCTTCAATATTGTCTGAAGACATCCAAGAATCTTTTAATGCAACAGAATCAAGATTGTGAAGATATGGGACACATACATAACCAGAATAAGATAATTTTTGTTCCGACACTTGGTTAATTCCTTAAAATATTGTATTTATGCGTATAGAAATAGGCACGATCATCAATTAAATCAACCAATCTTCGATAGTTTTTTAATACTAGAACACTTCGTTTTTTTGTCCCAAGCTAGCTCAGCCTGGTAGAGCTTCCGGCTGTAGTTGTTGGCTTAAGATGGCTGACCGAATAACAGCATATCAGGCATACAGAAACCGGGTTGTCGAAGGTTCAATTCCTTCGCTTGGGACCACATTTTTTCATAATTGATAAAAATAAAAAAATAGACTAATTTAAGAAAACAATGTTGAACTCTTAAATTAATAAAAATATCTATTGTCTATGCTGTTTTTTTGACTTTTTGAGCAGCTGGTCCTTTTTGACCTTGACCGACTTCAAACTCGACTTTATCGCCTTCATTGATGAATCCATCAACATCTGATTTGTGAACGAATAGATCGTCACCAGATTCTCTTTCGATAAAACCAAAGCCTTTTGTGCGGTTGAACCACTTTACGGTGCCTTGTTCCATTTGATTATAATACAAATTATTCCGTATATTAAGATAAGTTATCAAAATAGATCTAACATGCAACAATCATACGCAACTCACAATTCAACTTTACAGTACGAGATATAATCTCAGAAGTCTTTTGGGATGTGATTATTGTTTTTTAGCCATTCTACTTGAGGCAAAGTGAATCTCCAAACAATATCGCCTTGTTCGTTCTCTTTAAAATCCCAAGGAGCAATAATGACTATATCATTATCACGTATCCACACTCTACGCTTTAATTTTCCTCTAATCCTACCTCTTCTAGTAACACCGTCAGTACATTTTACCATGACGTTTTCGCCTCCAAGCATTTTAAGCACTCTACCAAAAAGCTCACCTTCTTCGGGCAAACGCATTTCTTTTAAATCACTTTCATTTTTGACTTGACGTTTACCCATAACATACAATACAGTCATGAGCATATAACTGTGGGGATTATTCAAATAAAAATATTGGAATTTTCATAGAAATTAATACTTGCAATGAATTTTATTTATAGATAATAAAAATAATCTGTGGAATTTAGGTGTATTCAAGATTGTTCTCAGTGTTGCATTGAAAGAGAATATTATCCAACTAAAAAATTTGGAAAAATTGGAGTTCTGATACTACCTGAAGAAAAAGAAAGAATACAGCATCTTGCAAAAATAAATGGAATAAAAATAACAATTTTGCCAAGGATCGGAGTATCTGGAGAGAGTGATTCAGGTCCAACAAAAATATTAGCATATCAATTAATGGGAATAGAACAAAATGGTAATACGTGTCCCTTTCTAGATACAGAAACTGCAGATAGATCACCTCACGGAGGATTTCTTTGCAAAATATACGATAAACGACCACTTGCATGTATGAGTTATCCATTAATAGAATCAAATCCGATTATCCTTGATCAAAAATGCAAGTTTTGTAAAGAGCATGGTTCTGCTGATCAAAATTTAAATTCAGAAATAGAATCTTTATTAAAAATTAAAACAAACATGATTACAAATGCTCCTTTCATATGGAGATTTGCTACAGGGATTGGAGAAGAATTAGATAAAAATCAAATAGAGACAGGTTGGATTTTAGAAAAATAACTAACCACATCATTTGGTAAGACGTATACTTCAAGCAAAAATTCAAAAGTATGGAAGGTGTTCTTACTTCATGAGTGATGATGCATGGTCAAATTTGGATAAAGTAGATCAAAAAATCATAGAAATTCTTAACAGCAATGCAAGAACCCCGTCAAAAGAAATTGCGTCAGAATTAAAAAAATCTGGTCATGATGTATCAGATAGAACAATTAGAAAAAGAATAGAAAGACTCGAAAAGAGCGGCATAATTAAAGGATACAAAGCAGTGCTCACAGATGTTTCTGGAATTAATGAATATCAAGCAATATTAATGAAATTAAAACCATCAAAATCGCTGGAGACAGTAAAGGATTCAATAAAAGAATTTATTACAAAATTAGACAATTATCTCTTAGTTGCAAGTATGGAAGGAGAATGGAACATGCTTGCAATAATTCAAATAGATTCAGCAAAATCAAACACATCACAAAAAATTGTTGAGAAATTTTCTGATGAGCTAATAGACTATAGAATTAACGAGATAGAAATCAAAGATGTGAATATTTTGAATATGTCTTTATTGTTATTGTAATAAAGAATATTCAGATTCTGCAATATCAACTGCTTTTTTTATTTCATCAAGGGTAAACGGTTTTTGAATAAAAGCAGCCACACCAGAGCTAATTGTCTTATTAACTCGTTTTGTGGTTTTGTCATCTGCAGTAATAATAATAATCTGTAGATCTGTTTTTTCTTTTAATAGTTTGGCAGCAATCACATCACCATCAAAATCTGGAAGTCCCATATCCAAAAGTATGATCGGATGTTTATTTTCAGAAAATAATTTTTGACATCCTTTAAGTCCATTTTTACCATTATCGTAAACCAAGATCTCATCATATCCCAATTTTTTTACATAGTTTTGGAGCTTGAACACTATAGATTTACTGTCGTCAATTATCACTACAGGTCTAGAAACTTCAATAGATTGAGAAAGTATTGTTTTTGCTTTTTGATATGAAATCTTTGCTTTGTCGTATTCACCAAGACTCAAAAAACATTTTGATGCACAAAGTAATGCACCCTGAATATTTTTTGAATTCTTATTTTTAGAATATTGTAAAAAAAGATTACCTGCTTGTTCAATTTCATCTTTAGATTCTTTTCCTTGTCTAGTTTTGCATTCAGCTGCAAGCATATACAAAAGTGCAGATTTAAGATAATCAGTTTTTTTGAGATAATTAGCTTGATTGAGGAGTAAATTATGAGCAGTGATAAATTGTTTGTTTTTCAAATGTGTAAGTGCTACCTCACAGTTAGTCTTTGAATCCAATATAGTCATACGGTTTTTTTATTTTATAACATTTTGTAGTAGAGAATACAAATCAAGGGTTAATTACAGCACGACCAACAATCTTACGTGCTTTAAGATCCTCTAAAGCAGAGTTTGCACTATCAAGAGAATATCTTTTTGAGATCATTGGATTAATAGTACCTTTTCGTGCAAGATCCAATAATTCAACCATGTCATTGTAATTTCCAGTATATGCGCCTTGAATAACAATAGATTTGAGAGGAATTGTAACAAGAGACAATTCCATGGAACCTCCAAACAAACCGACCAATACAAGATTTCCTCTCTTTCTTAAAACGGCCAATCCCATTTTTGCGGTGGGGGGAGCATTAACAAAATCCACAACACTATCAGCCCCCTTACCATTACAGACCGAAATTATTTTTTGAGTTGTTTCAGGATCTTTTGAGTTCATTACAAAATCAGCCCCCATTTCTTTTGCTATTTCCAGTTTTTGATCATCTAGATCAACGCAGATTATTTTGGATTTAGTAATAGATTTTGCAATTTGTAC
>DASSYQ010000004.1:0-2311 GCA_035703205.1 Nitrosarchaeum sp. | reverse complement strand
TTTCTAATTTTTCATCAATTTTTCTTTATTTGAGAAAAATCATTAAAATATCTAGTTCTTGATGTGTAGATTCTATTCATTCCATATTGGTTGTTTTTTCAACCATACTATCAAATCTCTATAGAGGTGGCTTTTTTGTACATTTAAAACATTGATCTCAATATTGGTTGATAATTTTGCTGTTTTGGTATAGTTTTCGTATTTTGCAAATATTACCTTATCCAGATATGTTTGACCCTGAATCTCTTTTTTTGCCAACTCTTCTGATTCTGTCATTGCAAAACATGCAAAGAGAACTCCATCTACCCAGTATGCACTACCTGATTCAAGTGATGCCATCATGCTGAGTAAATCATCTAGGCTTAGTTTGATCAAGTCTCTGACATAGATGGTTTTGTATGGTTCGTGAATAAAGTCCGTCATTTTCTATCTTGTGTATGTTTTGACTTTATTTTAAGTCTAGTTCAGAAAAATTCCTTCATTGTTAAGGTGTGATTTAGAAGAGTTTTCAGAATGCTCCAAATCCTAGTTTAAATTTGAATTGAAATGCATGCAAAAGTTCATGATTCTACTCTTTGGTAAACACAGTAACCCTTGTATATTATGACTTGAAAATAAAATGTATGGATAAAGTAAACATTGGGCTTGATCCAAGTTCATGTCAGAAAATAAACACAATACTTGGCAACATTATTGCAGATCAATACATTTTGTACACAAAAACAAGAAACTATCACTGGAATGTGACCGGTGAAGATTTTGCACAATATCATAAATTATTTGAAGATCAATATTCTGCAATAGATGACGATATTGATGAAGTTGCAGAAAGAATACGGGCATTGGGTGGAAAGACTCCTGCAACATTAGGTGAATTTCTCAAATCTGCAACACTCAAAGAGCATCCAGGGGAATTTCCATCAGCAAAAACCATGATTGAAAATCTTTTGGCAGATCATGAAACGATCATTCGCAATTTGAGAAAAGATATCGAGGTATGTGATGACTTAGATGATGTTGGAACCGAAGACTTTCTTACACAGCTGATGGAAAAACATGAGAAAACTGCATGGATGCTAAGAGCAACATTGGACATCTAAATTTTCAATTTTAAAGAAAATATTTCGAATTTTAGTTTCTCTTTTAAGATTTTCTAGTTGATATTGGTTTTGTTTCTGATTTGTAAAATTTTCCTATCTTTTCAATTAGTGCATCTTTAAAATCAAAAGGAATTTTGATAAACTCTGCGATATCTCCTGTTTCTTCAGAACCGATTATTACGATTTGGTCTATTTCTGTGCCGGTTCTCTCCTTCCACATAAGAGAATATGCAGTTGCCTGCATGAAATATTTCTGAACTTTATCATAATGTTCCGCTAGTCTGCTTTTACTGGTCTTAAAATCAATAATTGACAAATCACCGTTATATTCTGCGATACAATCACATGTTCCTGCAATTTCTAATTCGTCACTATATAGTGGAAGTTCAATTCCTCTTATGTTGTTCATTTTGTCCAGATATGGCTTTAGTTTTTCAAAATGACTTTTTGGAATATTTGCAAAGTCCTCTTCTGATTCTTTGTTGTTTAGATAATCTTCACACAACTTATGCGTCATTGTTCCATGAATTTGTGCTTCCCTCATAATTTGTTCTGCTACATCATTTCCAACCCTTTCTCGCCATTCATCAAGGCCTGACATGTCAGATGTCTTTGATAAAACAGTAGTGATCGATGGATATAGTTTTCCTTGGGGAGTTTGATAGTATCTGACTCCATCTATCTCTGTTTGAACTGCAAGTGGGATTGATGTAATGTTATGATTAAATTGCAATTACAAATACTAAATCAAAGTGATAAAAAAATCAAGTGTTTTAATGAAATAACCTCCATGGTGTATGCTTTTCTAATTATTTAATTATCAAATTCTTTCTCAATTTCCTGTGCCATTAATTCCAATTTGTTTGTATCACCCAGATTTCTATACGTTAATTTCTCTAATGTCTTAATTATGCTGATTGCAGCTCTGTACTGTGGTATTTCAGGATGATTCAATTCTCCATACATTCCCATTCCTTGGATGCCGTTTTGTTTTGCAAAGCCTAAGATCAGGCCATTAAATCCTGTGATTATTGATCTTTGTGGTGTAGTCAAAACTCCTAATCCTTGCATTTGCTTTGTTAATTCCATCGATGTAGTGGTGACAAATGTCTTGGGATTCTTATCCAATACTCTATTTGTGTGAAAACCTCCAAGTGTATAGATGAATTTTGCAGAATATTTTTTAGAAATGTCGATAACATCTTGGCACA
>DASSYQ010000051.1:0-3855 GCA_035703205.1 Nitrosarchaeum sp. | reverse complement strand
AAGACTTGCATATCATCCAGCAGACAAAATGTTTGGTAGTTTTAGTGGTAAACCATTAACTGTTGATGGATCCGTTGCACAAACTCAAACATACCAGGCACCTCCTCCACCAAAACCAAGTAGAGGCACATTGCCAAAAGGAACAGAGCAACCTCAAGTTACATCATATGCTAGTAATTCTGGAAAATCAAGAAAAGAACAGTTAGAAGAATATGAAAAAAACTACTTGGAAAGAATTGAACAACAAAGAATTGAAGAAGAACAATCATATCAGAAAGCTGTTGAAGATGAGGTAAAATCTAGAGCAAATGCAACTCGTGGTAGTTTACCAAAAGGGTTTGAATCAAAACCGACACTTGAACAACCAAAACCCAGTAGAGGCACATTGCCAAAAGGTTTCTAATTCAATTATTCCTTTATTTTCTTTTATTTTTTAATTTAGTTTTAAAAAATCATCTAGTACTTCTTTTGAATGACCTGCTGGTTTTACTTTGGGATATATTTTGAAAATTTTTCCTTTTTCATCAACCAAAAATGTACTTCTATTGACTCCCATGTATTCTCTTCCCATGAATTGTTTTTTACCCCAAACTCCAAATTGTTTTGATACTGTTTTTTCAACATCTGCAAGAAGTATGTATTTTATTCCCATTTTATCACAAAATTTTTTGTGAGATTCTACATCATCTGGACTGATTCCTATTATCTCAATTCCTTCTTTTTGAAATTTTTTATAGTCTTTGGAAAATTCATCTGCTTCTGTTGTACAACCAGGTGTGAAGTCTTTTGGATAAAAGTAAATAACATGTTTTTTACCCTTAAAGTCCCCTGATTTTACACTATTGCCATTTACATCGTTTATCTCAAATTTTGGGACTGAGTCGCCTTCTTTTATCATGTGCTTTCCCTTACTCTCCCACAATTAATTACTTTTTGACTTTAGATGATCAAAAAATCTGGCCGAATCTTTTATATGGAAACTGAATTGGTTTTTGCTTAATGGTAAACCCTAGGGCATATCTTGCTGAAGCAATTGCAACATATGGTTTGGTGTTTTTTGGCCCTCTTTCAGTAATTGTGGCAATATCGTCATTTGGCGAAAGTCTTACTACTCAATCTGTTTTATTTATTTCACTTGCGCACGGTGGCGCCATTGCCTTGATGATCTATGCATTTGGGCATGTGTCTGGCGCTCACATCAATCCAGCTGTAACTATTCCTATGATGATTACTAGAAAAATTGGAATTACAGATGGTGTTGGTTATATTATTTCACAATTGATTGGTGCAATAGCAGCTGCTGCTACTCTGAAAGTAATTTTACCAGAACTTGGAGCCAAAGTTAATTTTGCTACCCAAGGTGGGCCAAGCGAACTTCTCAATAAAAGCATCACTTCTGGATTTGCAGTTGAAGCAATTCTGACATTCTTTTTAGTGCTTGTAATTTTTATGACTGCTGTACACAAAAAAGCATCTCCTGGATGGCATGGTTTTACAATTGGAGGAATGGTGTTTTTGATACATCTAGTTGCAGTTCCACTTACTGGTGCATCTGTAAATCCAGCAAGAACATTCGGTCCTGCATTAATCTCTGGGTTCTGGGAATTCCATTGGATGTATTGGGCAGCTCCAATTCTTGGTGGTATAATTGCCGGCTTGATAATGAATTATGTCTATGTCAAGAAGGCAGAAAAAGAAGCATAGTTTTTCAAATACCAAACGTTTTTAAAAATTTGATAGCCCGAATCTGTTGGACTCGTTGCACAGCTTGGATAGTGCGAACGCTTGCGGAGCGTTAGGTCGTCGGTTCAAATCCGACCGAGCCCGCTTTACTTAAATTTTCCAATGTCTCAGATAATTGAAATGCAAGATTGCTGGAAAAATTCAAAAATTTCTTTTTTATTTTTACTTTCTATTCTTGTTGGTCTTTCCCTTGTTGACATCTTGTCAATTGATGCAGAAAAGGCATCTGGAAAATCTGGTTGGGTTACATTATCTGATAATGTTTGCGGGGATAAATTATGCCCAAATCCTGAATCTTCATCTGTAATTGAACATCATTTTGTATCTTTTTCACCACCGTTTAAACAACTAAAACAAGGAATTAGTCCAAACAATGTAACATGTACTGAAGGATTGCAATTAGTATTAAAACAATCTACTGGTACTCCTCATTGTATCAAATCATCTAGTGTTGAAAAATTAATCCAACGTGGTTGGGCAATTCATATTTTACCTAATTATTCTAATGAGCACAACAATTCTGAAATTTTCAATACTGGAAAATATGAAGTTCAAACTGAAAATGTGCCTTATTTTAATTCTTCAATTGGTTATTTGGCAAGACCAATATCTGAAGAATCTTTTCCAGGAGTAATTATGATTCATGAGTGGTGGGGATTAAATGCTAACATCAAGGAGATGGCAGAAAAATTAGCGTCTCATGGTTATGTTGTTTTTGCTGTTGATCTTTATGGTGGCCAAGTTGCAACCACATCTGAGGAGGCAAGAAAACTTGTGACATCATTTGACAAAAACAATGGGATGCAAAATATGAATTCTGCAATATCTTATCTTGGTGAAAATTACTCTCCGGAGAAAATTGCCTCCATTGGGTGGTGTTTTGGAGGTGGACAATCTCTTAATCTTGCATTAAACAACAATGACATGGATGCAACTGTGATTTATTATGGTAATCTGGTGACTGATACGGAAACCCTCTCTGCAATTCATTGGCCTGTACTTGGTATATTTGCAGAATTAGATAAGGGAATCACAACAGATACCGTTCATGATTTTGAAAACTCATTAAATGATCTGGGAATCCAAAATCAAGTAATAATTTACCCAGGCGTTGATCATGCATTTGCAAATCCATCTGGCGATAGATATGCTCCTAAAGAATCACAAGATGCATGGCAAAAAACACTTGAATTTTTACATTCCACTTTGAAATGATTTTATTATTGTTTTAGAATGTCTTTGTCTTTCTTAAGAAGACGGTAACCGTCATCATGTAACATGCAGTAGACATCACCTCTGAAACCAGTGATGCAATATATGGCTCTATATCCACTTCAAGAAAATAGTACAACGATGGCCATCTTATCGCCAGAAAAATAATTTCTCCTATTCCGAATGATGAAATCATGCTGACTAATTCTTTTCTAATTAAATTCGATTTCATCTGTTTGTATCTATTTTTATTATCAAAATAAAATAGAGCCGAGAAAATTCCAAAATAAATCACATATCCCATTCCAATAGTAATCGTAGCTGTAAAATGACTTTCATATTTTGACAAATACTGTGCAACAACTGCTGAAAGTGTAGCTGAAACAATAAAACAAATTATGAAATTTCTATTGATTTGTAGTAACTGCTGATTCATTTTCATATTTTACCTTCCCTCTAGTAACTATTATTTTATGTTAAATTGATTAGTTTTAATATGAAAATTCGATGTGCATGGGCAAAAGATGATCTTAACATTGAATATCATGATAATGAATGGGGAATACCCCAACATAATGACCGGAAATTATTTGAATTTTTAATATTGGAAGGTGCTCAAGCTGGATTGTCTTGGTCCACTATTCTTAAGAGACGTGAAGGATACCGAAAAGCATTCTCTGATTTTGATCCTCTCAAAGTTTCTAAATACACTTCAAAACATGTAGAAAAATTATTAGATAATCAAGAAATAATTAGAAATAGATTGAAAATTAACTCCGCAATAAATAACGCAAAACATTTTTTGAAAATTCAAAAAGAATTTGGTTCATTTGACAAGTATATTTGGAATTTTGTAAATCATAAACCAATAATTAATAATTTTAAAAAACTCTCTGATCT
>DASSYQ010000111.1:0-3207 GCA_035703205.1 Nitrosarchaeum sp. | reverse complement strand
GTGAGAGAAACTGCTGAATTTGTTCTTAAACGATTTGAACGACTAAAAAAACACAACGTTGTTTACAAACCATCAGCAATTCTATAATATCTATTTTATTTTTCATTTTAGTTTATAAAAAATTAATGTAATGTTTTTTTTGATTTAAAATTTTAAAATTACTTTGTTTTCTTGATATAATTTTTCACATCAAGTGTAGTTATTGGCTGAGCTGTCTCCCATAATAAACTACAAAGACTGTGTATGTTACTTACCATTTCAGATGAATTTGTACACAAAGAAAAATCTGATTCTGAGTTTGTAGACATTTGGCTTGCAGCTGCAGAGTCTGACATTATCATTTGTTTGTCTTTTTGAACCACCATTCTTCCTTTAGATGGAAGCTTGCAAATTTTAGTTTCAGATGCATTGAATCTTTTTACAAACGGCATTAGTTTCGGATCATCCAGTTCTACTAGTAATCTTACTTTGCCTCCTTTCTTTTCACAAATCATGATCTTTTCTGGTATGGCACTATGATACATTCTGGATATGTCTTCAAGTGTTGTTGAAATGTATACGATATCTGATGAATTTTCAATTAATTGGGCAATGTCTGCATAGATGTTGCCTCTTCCCTGGACTACCCTAAATGTTGGAACGTTTGTGCCTTGTTTTGTAGTGATCTCACTGTTAATTTTTTCAATAATTGCCTCTCCTCCTTTTTTGATTCTGTTTACCTCATCTTCTTTTTTTCGCAGTGCAATTTTTAGCGCATCTTGAGGATCTGCAGCTATGCATAATTTGGGACTGGAAAGTGTAGTTGAAATGATATTTCTGCTTACTAGTTTGTCTACTGTTCTGTACATTCGTGCTCTGTCAATGTCAAGCTCTTTTGCAAGTGCACTAGCCGTAATGGGACCTGCTCTTAACAAATTAAGATAAACTTTGGCTTCTAGCTCATCAAGATCTAATATCTCTTCTAATTCTGATGCTATGCCGCTTATTTGATCTTGATATGTCATCATTTTATTTTCTCTCCTTGCTTGACCATGAAAAAATTTTGCATAATTGCATTTAGCATTTGCGTATGATTTACTAGTTTATCATATGTTAGTACATTCATCTTTATGCTTTTTTTATGATCTCTGTGAACTAAAAGGTTAGTTTGTAATGAAATGACAAACAACCACTATGTCTTTCCAAATTATTACACAAAAATCATGCATCCATATCATACACTTGAAATTATTTTTACTAAAAAATGTCTAAAATGATACCTATGATACATTAAATGCAATGACTGCCATTATGATCATTACAACAACATGCTTTGTTCCGGCAACATATGATCCTGATCCTATCTTTCCTGCAGCCACTCCTCCAAAGACTGCTTCAATTATTGCCATGTTAAATAATGACGATTCTAATTTTGATACATCCATATCTGCAAGCGAGCCAAATAACCCGTCTTTACCGTTTTCTGCTGCCAATAATCCAACTTGTACTTTTTCAATTTCTGTAAAAAAGCTCGTAGTTAGTAAAACTGCAACTGCTAAAAATACTGCAAATGAAATGTAAATTGTATATGTGTATGGCTGCAAAGCAGACTTTCTGCTTTTTTCAATGTTTTGCATCTCTGAGACATGTTTTTGGATCATCTCCAAATTTTCACTAACATCTCCGCCTATCTTCATGGCCATTTCAAGCAGTACTGTCACACGTCGCGATACTCTTGTTCCTGTTCTTTTTGCAAAGTTCTCAAATGCATCTTCAATCGGAGTTCCCCAACTGATATTTGCCTTGAGATTTTTTAGTTCAGGGGTTAATGCACCCAGGTTTCTGTCTGCTGCTTGCTCTATTGCCTTGATGAGATTTGAACCGCTTTGAACCGAACTTAATAACGCCAGCAAAAACACTGGCATGTTTCTGTCTATGCTGTCTCTTCTTTGAACCTCTCTTAATTGATGAATTGTTAATGGGATTACTCCGACCATAATCCCAAATATTATTCCGACATCTTTGATTGTAGTTGATCCTACCAGTTCTGAGAATTCCGTACTGATTACAATTACACTTACTGATGCAATAATTGAATACATTATTGATCTTACTATCTCATTTTTCCAGATGGATTTTTTTGGAATAATCTCACTATTTGCAATTTCTTTTGGTTTTCTGTTTACTTTTTGCATGTTCTACCTCTTTGGCACCATTGTATCCATCATGACTAGCATCAACACTCCACTTAGTGGAATTACTGCAAATGTGAGAATATTCATCAATGTCAGCAAATCAAACCCTCCTAAACTTGGACTCATAATGCCCATAATTGATAGCATGATTACTGCCAATAATGGGAAGACTATCAAAAGAATTGTATAAATTTCTGCAACTGACCCTAGAGATTCAGTAGTTTTTTGCAATAACATCTTTTTTTCTTCAAGCTGAACTTTTGCAGTTGCATTAAAGTATTCTTTCAAGTCCCCTCCTGATTGCGATGTGATGATTGCCCCTTCCAATAATTCTGAATATGGTCCAGGTGGAGTTCTATTGATTAGATCTTTTACTGCTGTGATCAAATCCATTCCGAGTATTTCGATGTTTCTTGTGATGAATCGTGCATCTTTTACAATATCTTCGTCTGTTTCCTCTTTTGCAATTGCTTTGAAAATTTCTTCTAGTGATAATCCACTTGTTGCCAAAGTTGACATGTATCCAATAAAATGAGGAATCTCTTCTAGCAATTTTGTTGATCTATTTTTTACTTTTACCGGCGGAATTACTTGAAGAATCCCAAACGTCATTGCCATTAGCGCCATTCCTGCAATTGGAGGAAGCAAATATCCAACTATTACAGGCTGGATATTGATAAACTGAGTTGCAATTAGGCCGATTATGGCCCCGCATATTCCTGCAATCAAACTAAAGAAAACCATGCTTGAAACATACACTTCAAAAGGAATTGGCATCATTGCTTGTTTTATTGATTTTTCAAGTGATCCTAGTTTTGGATATAGGAATTTTATGTGATCATTTAGTATTTTATAGCTATACACATGAATGACTCCTACTGATTCTTCTTGTTGTTTTTGTTTTGTTGCTGCCATCTTCATGTTACATTTCTAACCTCTTTCTTTCATAGTATCTTTCAGGATCAGAATAATACTCCATGATGTTGTTTGAAACTTCTTTGTGATCACGTATTTCGTTTTTTACCATCCATTC
>DASSYQ010000056.1:0-9125 GCA_035703205.1 Nitrosarchaeum sp. | reverse complement strand
GGATTTCCTGACAAAATTCAACCTCTTTTGCAGGCAATCAATCTTGCAGAATTTGTAATATTTCATGTCGATAAACTTGATAAATTTACTGGAGAGCAAATTATTGCACTTGACACCTTAAAAAAAGACAAGGGAATTTTGTCTCATACTTTTGATGTGGATGAATCAAAATTAAATTCGATGATAAAGGGAACAGTTGTCGAAAAATATATCAAAGTAGAACAAAACAAACTCAAAGAAGAAATCGACAAGATCCTACCTATATCAAATAACGATCCTCCTAAAATGGTAGTTGACCATTGCTTTGATGTCAAAGGAGTTGGAACCGTAATTCTTGGCAAAGTAATCAGCGGAAAAATCAAACAATATGACAATCTCAAATTGTATCCTGCAGGAATTGACGTTATGATAAAATCTATTCAGATGCATGATGATCCTGTTGAAGAATCAATCTGTCCTGCAAGAGTTGGCTTGGCAGTAAAAGGCGCAAAACCTGACGAAGTTGGAAGAGGTGACATAATTGCTCAAGCAGGAACAGTTGATGTAAAATCTGAAATTGAGCTTGATTTTACAAAGAGCCCATTTTATAAAACTGATATTGCTCAAAATCAAGGATGTCTAGTAAGTGTTGGATTGCAAATCAAGGCAGCAAAATTCACATCTATTACTCCTCTGAAACTAACATTTGAAAAACCAATTGTTTGCAATTCTGGTGATATTGCAGTAATTCTGAAACCTGAATCAACTACCATTAGAATTTTGGGTAGCGGTTCAATCAAATAGACTGATTTAATAAAATCAAAATTTATCTTATCTTATGCGTGGATTGATGATGGGTAGGTTTCAGCCTTTTCATTTGGGACATTTAGATTTGGCAAAACAAATTCTCAAAGAATGCGATGAGGTAATTATTGCAATAACTAGTTCTCAATTTAATTATCTACAAAAAGATCCTTTTACTGCCGGAGAAAGAATAGAAATGATACACAATTCACTAAAAGAATCCACTATTGATTTATCACGCTGTATTGTGGTGGCAATTGAAAATCAGTTCAACATTGCAACATGGGCATCTTATCTTAAAGCTGCATTGCCTCACTTTGACAAAGTGTATAGCGGAAATGAGTATGTCAAAATGTTACTTGCAGATTCTGCAATCGATGTTGTACCTCCAAAATTTCTAGATCGAACAAAATACAATGCAACCAATATTCGCTCAATGATAATATCTGGTGATGACTGGCAAAAACTTGTTCCAAACACAGTTGTTAAATTTTTAGAAAAAATTAACGCCAAAAATAGACTGGATATAATATCAAAATCTGATACAAAACCAACCGAACACTGATGAAACCATTACGTGCTTGTCCTATTTGTCCAAATTGCGGCTCAAAGAGATTCGAGAGGCTGCCAGGTGATACGGTCACGATAAAATGTCGTAGTTGCAAAAAAATAATCGCAATCTAAAATTCCATAGTTAATATTTGCAATATTTCGAGTAATATCATGGCAAAGACATGGAAAGATAACGACATTAGTTTGGATCCACTAAAAGATCAAACCATCGCAGTAATTGGCTATGGAATTCAGGGAGATGCACAAGCCAACAACATGAAAGATTCTGGTCTTAACGTTATTGTAGGTCTAAAAAAAGGTGGAAACAGCTGGAAAAAAGCAGAATCTGACGGTCATACAGTAATGTCTGTATCTGATGCATGCAAAAAAGCCGATATCATTCACGTTTTACTTCCCGATATGATCCAGTCTCATGTATACAAAGATGAAATTGGACCAAATCTTTCTCAAGGTAAAGCATTATCATTTTCACATGCAGCTGCAATTCATTGGAAATGGATTGATGCACCAAATAATGTTGATATCATTATGGTTGCGCCAAAAGGACCTGGCTCTAAAGTAAGAGAAACATATCTTCAAAACTTTGGAACTCCGTCAATTGTTGCAGTACATCAAGACTTTACCGGAAAAGCTTGGGATAGAACGCTTGGAATTGCAAAAGCAATTGGCAGTGCACGCGCAGGATTGATCCAGACAACTTTCCAAGAAGAAGTTGAAACTGATTGGTTTGGTGAGCAAGCTGATTTGTGTGGTGGTTCTGCATCCATGATTAAAGCTGCATTTGAGACACTAGTTGAAGCAGGATATCAACCAGAAATTGCATACTTTGAGGTTCTACACGAACTAAAGCTGATTGTAGATATGATTCAAAGATATGGAATTAATGGAATGTGGAGACGTGTTAGTGAAACTGCACGATATGGTGGTTTGACTCGCGGCCCAATGGTGATGACTAGTGAAACCAAAGAAAACATGAAAAAAGTTTTGACAATGATCCAGGACGGAACTTTTAACAGAGAATGGATAAGTGAATATCAAAAAAGTGGCAAAGATGCATTTGATAAATATATGAAAGAAACCGATGCACATCAAATCGAAAAAGTTGGGAAACAAATGCGAAAGATGATGTGGCCTGATTCTACAGAATAATTTTATTTCTTTCTTAATTTTGAAACGCCAGTTGTAATGTGTTCGATTATGTCTTTTAATGGTGTACCTGGGCCAAATACCTCATCAACTCCTGATTTTTTGAGATCTTTTTTATCTTCTTCAGGTATGACTCCTCCTCCAACCACAAGTACATCTTTAATCCCTTTTTTGTTTAGTGCTTGCACTACTCTTGGAAATAATGTCCCATGTGCACCGTTGAGCAAACTCATTGCAATTGCATCTACATCTTCATCTTCTGCAATCTGTGCAACTCTGTCCGGAGTAGCAAAAAGACCAGAGTAAATTACCTCCATTCCTGCATCTCTAAATGCTCTACACAATACTAGTGCACCTCTATCATGACCATCCAAGCCCAACTTTGCAACTAGAATCTTAACTCGTTTGGGTGCCATCTTTTGTTTCATGATTTGTGCTTGTAATTCATTATTTTAAAGCCTTTATTTGATTTTCGACTATGCAAAACAACTCGTAAAATATTCTGTGAATAAACTAACGTAAAATGTAATCTGATTTAATTGCCCTATGGCTTGATATCTGGAAGCATGGTAAATGCACTGTTTACTGTGCTTATGATTTCTTCTACATTTACATCTCTTTGGGCAGAAATTAACACTAGATAATCTTTAGTTGGGATGCTAATCATTGTAACCTTGCCTCTTCTTGATGCAATATAGTCAATAGCCCCTAACTCTTTATCAAAATCTTTTCTCATTAAAAATTCCAAAGTTAATTGAATATACATTCTACGGCTATCTGGACCAAGCAAATAAGACGAAAGTCCTTCTTTGAAGCCCCCTGCTATTCTATTGCCCATTTTGTCTAAAACACCAGCAAAGCGAATCTTGGGTGTCTCTAAGACTTTTTTGCAAGCATCATCTAATGATTTGATTTTATCTTGCTGTGTCATGTATATTTTTGAATAATCCCTAGTTAAAAATATAGATGACAAAAACCAATGTATTGCAACTGTTTGTTTTTGGTGATTTGTTTGCCATTTTTTCTGAAATCAATACAATAATTAATCAAAAAACTAATTCAGATATAATTCCAAAAAAGGAATTATTTTAGGGATTTTGCAAGACAATCGTTAATTACTTTTGAAAAACTCACAGATTCTGCAGATTCTTTGATTTGTTTAGCTTGAATAATTCTAAGCTTTTTAATGACATCTTCATCAATCATTATTGTGATTCTGTGATTCATGCAGTAATTATTTTAAAATTATATTTATACCTATATCATGTTCTTAATTTAGGCAATAATTCCTTTTATCTATTCATGTTTTCCTAAAACCTTCTTATTTCCAAAAATCCAAATTATTTTTCAAATTAGATATGGCGTTTTGAGTCATCAAGATGTTTTCAGGAATACTGACTCCAACTCGCTCCAAAGTCAAATTAGGGTACCTCTTACACAACACTTCAAAATTCCAACAAGGAAAGAAAAAATGATAGTGAAATATTTGTGGATTGTCATCTTTATTACGCATAACTAAAACTTTGCAAATCTCTGATTTTATTTCTTGATTGCATGCGTTGCACATAATTTTTTGCACTAGATCCGTTTGAGTATTCTTTACAGTTGGGTAAACTCTGACTCGTATTCTTTTGGTTCCTTTTTCAACTACTATAGTTTGAAGATCTTGATATGGCTTCTTGTTTTTAGGCGAATAGAACTCTTTATGGCTTGAAGTACCTTTAGACAATGAAAAATTAGTCTTATACTTCATTGATAAGATAACTCACATGTGATAAATAACGTTTACAGCAACAATATGCACAAATATTTTTTCTGAACACTAGATTCTATAAAATTTACAGTTAAAATCATGACTTGACTTATCCATAAATCCTTAAGTTTGTACAAAATTTTAAAAATTATTGAAATTCATTCTGTTTGTTTTAATTATTATTGCTGTGGGCTTGATTGTCCCTTCTTTTGCTCAAACATATGACCCGTTGCAAGTTTGTGTCAAAAAAATTTCTGATTCCTCAATACTTGACGAAAATCAAAAGAAAAGAATGATCACTGAAACACAGTCTGCCATCGCTGAATGGGAACAAATGCTAAAAAATTCAAATCGTACTCACCAAGAAATGTGGAGTATTGATACACGTATTTTTGGAACAGATGAATCATTTTCTGAAAATTGCCAAATCAAAATAGTATTTTCTCCAAATAGAGGAGACGCAAGAACATTAGGAATTGCTTTTACGAATAATACTGGAATTGTGGATATTGAAATTTATTATCAACAAATTAATCATTGCCAAAAAACATGGAAAGATGAAAAATATCGTTACACTGAAAATTATGCTTGCTACTCTGATTCTGCATTCACAACTCAGGAAATTGGGGCAACAATACGACATGAATTTGGTCATGCATTAGGTCTTGCTCATTATCCGCTAAAGGTTGAATTTGACTCCATAAGCAGCTCTCCGTCAATTATGGTGGCGCATTCATGGGAAACTGTTCACATGTCAAGAATCACTCAATACGATATTGATTCAGTAAAAAAAATTCATCCTGAAGGGATAGCAAATTTGAGAATTTTAGAACCTGTTAAAAATACATCTATAACAGAATCGTCACCAATCCAAATCATTTCTGAAAAACAATCTATTCCAACATGGGTGAAAAACAATGCAAAGTGGTGGTCAGATGATGTCGTTGATGATCGAACATTTGTTAGTGGCATCCAATTTTTAATTAACGAAGATGTCATTCAAGTTGACAGTAAAGAAAAATCAAACTTAGAACAAAAAATTCCAATGTGGATTAAAAACAATGCAAAGTGGTGGGCAAGTGATATGATATCTGATGATGACTTTCTTAATGGGATTGAATTTTTAGCAAATAATGGAATCCTTAACGTACGTTAAATTCAAAACATTTTCTGAATTATTGAAACATGTCATGCTTATTCAAACGCATGAATTTGCCTCTAATTCATTAAGATCATATGATTCCCTATGAGTATTCTGTTATTAGAAATTTACATAAAGCACTAGAAAAGTACCTTCCTTGTGAAGGTAATTCCAAAAAATTATACGCTTGAATTTGAGCCTATTTTCAAAAATTTTACCTTCAATGGAAAAGAAACAATCACAATTGAATGCAAAGAGTCTGTAAATTCAATCACCCTACATTGCGCCGAACTTAAAATAAAATCGTGTAACGTCAGACACAACGACCTATCTGAAAAGGCCATAACCAAAATTGATACAAAAAAAGAAGAGCTAATAATTCTTCTTAAAAATAAAATCAAAGGTACTGCCTTTGTTGAAATTGAATTTACAGGAGAATTAAATGATCGTTTAATTGGATTCTATAGAAGTCAATACAAACAAAATGGCAAAACAAAATACCTTGCAACATCCCAATTTGAAGCAGCTGATGCAAGAAGGGCATTTCCATGTTGGGATGAACCAGAAGCCAAAGCAACATTTGATATTTCTATACTTGCAGAAAACAAATTCACTGCCATCTCCAACATGCCAATTATGTCAAAAAAGAAAATGAAAAATAAAACATTGTACAAATTTGCAAAAACTCCTATCATGTCTACGTATCTTCTTTATCTTGCCGTAGGCGAGTTTGAATATCTTACGGGCAAGGCTGGCAAAATTCAGATTCGTGTAATTACTACAAAGGGGAATAAATCAAAAGGTAAGTTTTCACTTGATCTTGGAAAAAAATTGCTTTTATCGTATGAAAAATATTTTGGAATCAAATATCCGTTACCTAAATTAGATTTGATAGCAATTCCTGATTTTGCTTCAGGCGCAATGGAGAACTGGGGTGCAATAACATTTAGAGAAACTATCTTACTGTATGACCCAAGAACTTCTTCAACTAAAACAAAGCAATACATCGCAGAAGTAATCTCTCATGAGATTGCACATCAGTGGTTTGGAAATCTTGTTACTATGAAATGGTGGAATGATCTGTGGCTAAATGAGAGCTTTGCAACATTTATGGCAACAAAATTCGTTGACAAGTTCTATCCTGAATGGGATTTGTGGAACCAATTTGTAGAAGATGCGATGAACACTGCAATGGGACTAGATTCGTTAAAAAGCACCCACCCAATTGATGTTAAAGTAAATTCTACCTCTGAAATTCGTGAAATCTTTGATGCGATATCTTATGATAAAGGTGGATGTGTCTTGAGAATGTTGGAGCATTATGTTGGAGAATCAAATTTCCAAAAAGGTCTAAAACAATATCTTGCTGATTTCAAATACCGAAATGCAGAAGGCAAAGATCTTTGGGATGCAATAGGAAAAATTTCAAAAATGCCTGTACGCGCAATGGTGCTGACATGGTTGAAACAACCTGGTTTTCCAGTAGTTGAAATAGAAAAAAAAGATTCAACATTGCATCTCAAACAAAGACGCTATACTCTAGAATCTGATAACGCAGCAAAAGGTCTGTGGTCTATTCCTCTTTCCATTGGACTAAAAGATGAGTTGTTTCAGAAACTTTTTACAAAAAAATCAATGTCTGTAAAAATACCAAAAGATAGTATTGGATTTGTAGCAAATTTTGGGAGAAAAGGATTCTATCGTGTAAAATACGATAAAGGCACTTTGATAGATCTTAAAATGTTTGTAGACCAAAAACAAATTCCTGCAATTGATAGATGGGCCGTTCAAAACGATCTGTTTTCACTATGTATATCCGGCGATGAGACTGTTCGTAATTATCTTGATTTTTCTGATGCATATTATGATGAAGATAGTTACTTGGCATCAGTAAACGTTGCACACAATTTGTCTTCTCTGTATTTTAGAGCATTTGATGAAGAATTCTCATCAGAAATTCGAAATTATGCTGTAAATTATCTCAAGAAGATTCTATATGATTTAGGATGGACTCCTAAAAAAACGGACAAGCACACTGATGCTCTTATGAGGGCATTTGCAATATCGACATTGGGCAAATTGGATGATGATGAAGTTACAATTGAATCTGAAAAAAGATACAAACAATTTCTAAAAAATCCAAGTTCATTACACCCTGATTTGGTTGAGCCTGTATGCTCTGTTATGGCATGGAATGGTAATTCTAAAACACATGAAGAATTAACTCGACTATACAGGAATGCAAAAACAATGGAGGAAAAACTTCGCTTCCTTGGAGCAATGTGTAGTTTCAAAGATGAAAAATTACTTCTAAAATCGTTGAATTTCTCACAAACTCCAGAAGTTCGTTCTCAAAACATGCAGCTGCCAATCATGAAAGTCGCCGCTAACCCTTACGGTAAAAAAATTCTATGGCCATGGCTTAAATCTAACTGGTCAAAACTTAGCAAGAAAGTTGGCCGTGGCAATCCACTGTTTAACAGAATTGTTGCAAGCATTTCCTCTATTGCAGATGACTCTATGGAAAAAGAGATTCGACAATTTTTTAAAAATAATCCGACTCCTGGTACTGAAAGAACACAAGAGCAAACACTTGAACGAATCAGAGTTAATTCTAGATTCTTGCGTAATATGAGAAAAGAATTTAGCTCATAACACTTATGGCAAAAAAAATAATTCCTGTAATTTCTGTTATTATAATTACTGTGTTGGGAATTTTTTTCCTCTTTGATTCTAATTCCAACAAAGATATTTTAAAATCTACATTTGAAATTGATGCAACTTATTATGATGAAGGATATGTTGAGATTTCATATCTGGATAAAACATCAAAAACAAATCATGTGGTTCTTGAAATTTTAGGAATGGATAAATCTTTTCAAAAAACTCTGTCTGGTTCTAAATTTGTAGAAACTGTTCCGTTTCCAGTTCTCCCAAAATACGGATGGCAAGTTCATCCTGTAACCTTTCTGATAGATCATCAAGAACTTGGAAAAATATCTCTAAAAACAGAAATCCATTATTATGGTGAACCTTCACGACCAATTATCTATGGCATCCCCTAGATCACACACAAGATTTTATTGCAGCTTCAAAAAATTACTTTGTATTGGATATTTCTGATTTAAAAAAAGGCAAACGAGGCGCAATTGCTAAGGCCATCACAATAATTGAAAATGACCCTGTTGAGGCAAGAAAATTACTCAAAAAAATATTCAAAGAAACTGGAAATGCATCCGTAATTGGAATCACAGGACCTGCAGGTGCTGGCAAAAGTTCACTTATCAACAAAACATCAATTGCATTAAAAAAACTTCATACAAAACCAGCTGTTCTTGCAATTGATCCTACAAGTCATGTTACTGGAGGTGCAATATTGGGAGATAGGGTTAGAATGTCTGAATCCACTGATTCTGGAACTTATATCCGAAGTATTGCATCAAGAGGTGCAACCGGAGCAGTCTCTAGATCATTGAGAAATAGTATTCGAATTTTAGAATATGCTGGATTTAATCCAATTATTATTGAAAGTGTCGGGGCAGGACAAACCGAAGTGGAAATCTCAAACATTGCAGATATTACTGTAGTTGTTTTTAATCCAAATACTGGTGATAGCATACAAACCATAAAAGCAGGATTGACAGAAATTGGAGATATCTATCTTATTAACAAAAGTGATCTTGATGGAGCCAATCAACTCTTTGATGCAGTTCGTGATTACATTGGTTC
>DASSYQ010000044.1:0-14592 GCA_035703205.1 Nitrosarchaeum sp. | reverse complement strand
GCACAACCTTTTGAAGCATTCAAGAGTGTAATTGATTCTCAGCTAAATACGTGAGATAAGAACAAGCGTTTATTAGACCTAAAATGAGTTTAGAATTATCGGAATAATGACGAGTAGGCAATGAGCTTTTTCGTCATTGCTTAAGAGAAGAAAACAAAATGACAAAATTTCAAGATTTAGGATTAAAAGAAGAGATACTGAAAGGGATCCGCGAAATGGGTTTCGAAGAAGCATTTCCTATTCAAGAAGCAGTAATTCCAGTATTACTTAGTGGAAGAGATGTTGTAGGACAAGCACATACTGGTTCTGGTAAAACAGCTGCATTTGCTTTAGCAATGCTTCAAGAGATACAACCAAAAAAAGGCATACAAGGTTTGATCATGGCTCCAACAAGAGAACTTGCAATGCAGATTTCAGGAGAGATAAAGAAGTTTGGCAAATACACAGGAATCAGAGTAGCTACAGTGTATGGAGGACAGGGAATGGGATTACAATTAGACGCATTAGACAGAGGGGTAGAAATTGTAGTTGCGACACCTGGAAGATTAATTGATCATCTTAAACGTGGTTCAATAGAACTAGGGGACATCACCCACATCGTATTGGATGAGGCAGACACAATGTTGGATATGGGATTTATTGACGATATTCAGTTTATTTTAGATTTAGCTCCAGAAGAAAGAGTAATGTCATTGTTTTCAGCAACAATGCCAACAGAAATTCTAAGACTGTCTGAGGAATACCTGAAAAATCCAAAACAGTTCCTTCTTGATGCAGACGATTTGAGCGGAGAGGGAATAGATCAAGCATTTCTCGTAATCAAAGACAGAGACAAGATGAAGTATCTTATTGATTTTATCAAACCAATCAAGGGTCAATCCATCGTATTTTGTTCAACAAAATACAGAACCAGAGATGTTGCCAAATTTTTACATCAAGAAAAATTTGATGCAGTGGCCATCGAAGGAGACATGTCACAGCACAGAAGAGAACAATCAATGGCCAAATTCAGAAGTGGTAAAGCAGACATTCTTGTTGCAACAGATGTGGCTTCAAGAGGAATAGATGTGCCAAGGGTAGAACTTGTGGTAAACTATGACGTTCCAAACCAAGAGATGGCATATTTCCACAGAATTGGAAGAACAGCAAGAGCAGGTGCAAAGGGAAGAGCAATCACACTAGTATCATATTCATCTGTAGGAGATTGGAATTTGATAAAGCGTCAAATCAAAGTAAATTTGACAGATTTGAATAAAGAAATGGGAATAGAAATTTCAATTCCTGATCCTCTAAAAAGACAGGTCCCATCAAGAAGATATGGTGGTTCTCAATCAAGAACGGGTTACTCAAGAAGTTCCCGTCCTGGTGGATATGGAAGGTCTGGCGGATATGGAGGTTCTAGTAGAGGAGATGCAAGAGATGACAGAAGTGGTGGCAGAAAAAAGTACGGAGACCGTGGCGGCAGAAACAGCTATGGTGGACGTAGCAGATGGTAATAGATGTAAAACTTAAAGACCAGTATCAAAATAATCATCTTAAGAAAAAATGCATAACGGGTTTGTTTTATTAAATTGTGATCTTGGGGCAGAAGAGTACGTTTTAGAAGAGTTAAAGCAAATGCCAAGTATCAAAAACGCGTATCTTACTTTTGGTGCATATGATATAATTGCAGAAGTAAATACAAAAGATCAGGCTACATTTGAAAAAGCAGTTGCAGGGATTAGGAAATTATCAAGAGTGGAAAGTACAATGACACTCAGTGTCATAGAATCCAAATAATCATCCCAATAGTTCAATCTCTGAGCGAGTCTTTTCTAATTCGTTTTCTAATTCTTCTTTTTCAGATGGAGAAATGGAATTGTCGCATAATTTTCGCAGAATCAAAAATTCTTTGTTTTTTAATGATGCAAGATAATCATGTGCACTCATGGATTTTAAGAGGTTTCTTTAAACTTAAGATTTTCTCCCACAATCAAGTAAAATAACAGATAGAATAATTGTTATAGGAGATAATTCAGATTTAATTCAAAATGGAGAAAATAGACTATGAAGGAATTGTTTGGGCAATTAATCACAATAATCCAGAGCCATTAGTCGAACATGCTTTACACACATTGGAAATGTATGGCGTAAAAAAAGAAGACATTCAACTAACAGATGCCCCGGACAATGTCAAAGTTGGTGCAATCGTAGTTGAGATTTGGCCTTATCATCTAGATGTTGCAAGAGTTAGAACTATTCGAAATGAATCATTTATCAGCGGTACTGTTATGACAATTGAGCTAAAATTAGACGCCGAAGGTAACTATACAGATTAATTTTGAAAAAAGCAAAGAAACAAAACATCGTCATTGTCACCATTGCCGTCATCATCGTGGGGGCAATAGTGGGTTACAATTATTCCGTGGACCAGACTAAACAAAAGGGACTCAAATTCGGAAATGATCTTCAGCAAATTCAAGAAGAGGTCAAACAGCTGGAAATAGAATTCAATTCAAAAGTCACACAGTGGAAAGAAGGGGATTTGAGCCAGGATGAATTATCAGAATATTCAAAAACACATATTGAAAAACTTCAAACATTGATTTTAAAATATGATGAATTGATTCCGCCAAAACCATTTGCACCGTCAGTGGAATTATTCAGACTTTCAACACAAGCACAACTAGACAGCGATAAGGAATTCATGGAGTGGATAAAAACAAAGGATGATTCTCACAACATTAGATCAGACTCGTTATTACAAGAATCATTTGAGTATGAAATGTTGGCTTTGGGAGAATTCAATGCAGCAAAATCAGGATTAAGATAGAATAGTTTTAGAATTTTCTAAATCAGTTTAATATAGAAACTTTCGTTCACATTAACATAATAATGAACAAACAATCAAATAATTTTTTTATTTCCCACGATGAATTTACCCGACTATGAGAATTGCGATGAAGATTTGACAGTCATTTTCTATACTTGATGTTTTGTATAATTTCTTGAATCTAAAATGAATTTTTAATGTCTCAGGTTCTAAAAACATGGATTCAAAGTTATCATGATTGATAAATTAAATAACAAGTTAAATTCGAGATTGGCAAGTTATGAGTATGGAAATAATCAAAAACATTCTAGTTCCTATTGATGGCTCTAAAAACTCGTTTAAGGCATTAACAAAGGCAATTTATCTTGCAAAAAAATGTGATGCTTCGATAACTGCATTGTATGTTTTGCGTGTTGCGTATGACAATCCAGATTTGGTATATGTGCCCCAGACACAAAACGAACTAAAAAAAGTAGAAAAATTCCTCAATACTGCAAAAAGCCAAGTTACAAAAAATTCCATAGGTTTCAAAAAGAAGATCTTATTTGGACATGAGTCAAAAATGATAATTAATTTTGCACAAAAACAAAAATTTGATCTCATAGTTATTGGTGCACGTGGACGTGGTATGATAAAGCAAATGCTTCTTGGAAGCGTATCCAATGCAATAGTGCACAACTCAAAGGTTCCAGTATTAATCGTAAAGTGAGTTCACATTGAAAACTAGTAAAATTAAGAATTATCAGGAGATATCTATTTTATGAAAATCGAAATCCTTGGAAGCGGTTGCTCAAAATGCAAAGAGCTTGAAAAGCGTGCCAAGGATGCAGCATCAAAATTAGGTTTGAAAGTAGACATTGAACACATTTACGATATGGATAAGATAATTGAAAGAAATGTCTTTGTCACTCCTGCACTGTCAATAGATGGCAAGATCGTCATATCAGGCAAGGTGCCAAGTGTGGAAGAACTTCTTTCTTTAATCAGGAAGTAAAATGGAATTTCTCCCAATTATTGAAGCTGGATTTAATGCATTAAAGGACTATCTTCTTAGCCATACGCTGTTTTGTCTTGTTCCCGCATTTTTTATTGCAGGTGCAATGTCCTCCCTAATACCAAAGGGAAAGCTTTTGCAGTATTTGGGAAAAGATTCTCCAAAATACAAGTCATATCCAATAGCCATAGCATCTGGATTGTTGTTAGCTACATGTTCTTGTACTGTGATTCCATTGTTTGCAGGAATCAGAAAAGGAGGAGCGGGTTTAGGTCCTGCAATGGCATTTTTGTACACTGCACCTGCAACAAACATAGTTGCAGTACTGTATACGGGCAGTTTGATTGGTTGGGATGTAGCTTTTTCAAGAATTGGATTTTCAATTCTTTTTGCTACTGTAGTTGGATTAGTTATTGCAAAAATTTTACCTGACAGACAGATTTCAGCATCTGTTGATTTAGGAAAGGATTCTGGCAAATCAAACACAAAAGGTCTGCTTCTTCTTTTTGGTACTTTGATTACCATATTGTTTGTTGGAACAAGAATAGACGAAGCTTGGCTCAAATACAGCGTAGAAATTATTTTGATTGGCATTGTTGGATTAATAGTTAAAAGATATTTCCAGAAATCCGAATTCATAGATTGGATGAAGGAGACGTTTAGCTTTGTAAAGACAATCGGACCTTACCTAATCATAGGAGTATTTTTCTCAGGTATTCTGATATATTTACTGCCTAGTGAAATTATTGGAGAGTATGTTGGAAATAATTCCATTTTTGCATTATTCATCCCAGTAGCATTTGGTGTGGTTGCATATTTTCCAACACTTGTTGAAGTTCCAATGGCAAATGCATTTTTACAGATGGGGATGGCAAGGGGACCACTTATGGCTTATTTATTATCTGATCCTGTAATTTCGTTACCTAGCATTCTTTCTGTTCGCAAATTGATTGGAAATAAGAGAATTATTGTGTATGCTGGAATGATTGTGATAATGTCAGTAGCTGCAGGATATGTTTTTGGTGTTCTCAGTGCACCCTGATTTTCTCAATGTCTTGCTTTCATGATAAATTTCACCATAACAACAAAATTGATGTCACATACGCTTCCAAAAATAAAATCAACTGGGAATAAAAATAGGTTTTAATAAAATTTCTCCATACAGATCACAGACATAACTAATGTAATGAATTACAACAAATTTAGTTTCTGCAATAAATCCAATGTTGGCGAGAGTTCCTTTAAGATTTCTGTTTTTTCTAATGGGGTGGGCTCTGAAAATTTGATTGGAAATGTGATTGTAAGCATGTCCTGATCAGTGTGAGATATTCTAATAGAGTGAACAGTGTTGTTGGTTTTTGCGATAAAATCTTTCCATTTTTTTATGTGCTCTCCGACACGATTTACATTATTTTCAAGTTCTACTATGTCAATATCCAGATCAGAATCGAACAATCCAAATTTTACAAGTGGAATCATTATGAGCCCGCCTGCAATTTTATCGTGTTTTTTTAGCATTTGGGAAATGATTTCCGCAGAATTTTCTTTTGGAAATATATCGCCATAATCAGGATCAAAGTAACCAGCTATGAGTTTGTTAGAATCAAATATTCGAAAATATTCATCGTCTAAATCTAATTTCCACAATAACTAGGAGACATTGGATAAATAAATAAACAATTTACCACAGTTAAATAAACAAGGAAAAGAAGAAAAACATGGCAATCTCCAAAGAAAACAAAGAGTTCATCGATAGTTTGATTGATTATTACATCAATGAATCAGAATCATACAAGCAAATTGCGGAAAACTTTGTTCCGGAAGTTGGGTCGGTTCCAGATACGGCATTTGGCATCATTGTAGGATGTGTGTATTCTGGGTTTTTACAGGCATATCAAAATCAGCAGCAAATTCCGGGATTGGAAGACATCAAAGAGTTCAATCGAATTTTAAAGGATCGTGCACCATTAATTAAAAAAGCCATTTTGGAGCCAATCAGAGAACAAATAGCAAAAAAAGACGATTAAGAGTTCAATTATACAGAATTGCCAAGGATGGTTTTACAAAACCATAGTTAAGATTTAATTTGATTTTAGAATATTAAAAAGCATGAAGGTGGATGGAAGTAAAATCATCTTTGGGTTGGGAGTAGCATCTGCAGTGGCAACGGCAGTTGTTGCACTCTATTTTGCAATACGTTGATAAATCAACAGATGTAACAAATATCACATTGTCAGCTACAGATGAATTCAAAATTACACAAATAGTAGATAATGGTCAAATGGTCCAATTGACGTTAATTGAGAATGTTTCAACTGAACCAATATCACAAAAACAAATGATCATGGACAATGTCTCAAAAAAACTAGATGCTGAAACTAAAGAGCAGGTGATGCCGTTATTGGAGGCAATTTTGCAAGCTCAGCCGACAATCAACATCAAAAGCTATCAACAGACACAGATCACAATTGCGATGCCAAGATCAAGATATGAAAGTATGGGCAGACCACAAGTTGGAAGTATTGTTGGGATAAACTTAAAAAAACTTTAGAGATGTGAATCTATCTCAGCAATGGTTTCTAAAGGTAATGAACAGGTAAAATCTTTGCAAACAAAAACAGATGTCTTGTCGCCAAAAGTTTTGCCTGCAAAAAATGGGAATTTTGCAAGAGTTTCTAATTGAGTTTTATTGTGTAATGCAACCATAATTGATTCAGGTAGGAATTTGCCAAAAAGAAATTTGCAAATTTCAGAATTTTCAGAGTTGATAATGGTAATTTCGGTGGGCTTTTGCAAGAAAGTGTAAATGGTGTTTAGTAGATAGCCAAATCCAAATGGGTTTTCTGCTGCAATTTGTGCCTGAGATTCCATAATTTGGGTTGCAATTTTGAGAAATTTTGTCTCCTGGGTAAGATGGAACAGTCTAAGCATTACGAAACATGAAACCGAATTTCCAGATGGCAATGACAAATCATAGTTGCTCTTTGGTCGGATGATTAATTTTTCATGAGTATCAGATGTCATAAAAAAGCTGCTGCTTTCAGAATCCCAAAAGTGATCAACTAGGTAATGTCCCAATTTCAAAGCCAGATCAAGATATTTTGATTCTGGTTCAATCTCAAATACGTCAAGTAACGCATTTGCAAAATAAGAGTAATCTTCCAAATATCCATCTATTTTTGCAGTATTGTTTTTGTAAGTTCTCAGTAATTTGACATCATGCAAGAGATTTGTTTCAATAAAAGATACACAGTTTTTTGCAGCATCCAAGTATTTTCTTTCACCGGTTACACGGTATCCTTTGGCAAACGCCGTGATCATAAGAGAGTTCCAAGATGTGAGAACTTTATCATCCAATCCAGGAGCAACACGTTTGGAGCGGACACTTAATAATTTTTCAGAACAACTGGCGAGAATTTCTTTGATTTTATCTTCGGGGATGCCAAAGCGAAATGCAACTGAAGAGATGTTTATGTTGTTGCATAAAATATTGTTGCCCTCCCAATTTCCACCATCAGTCACATCATAATATAGACAAAATAATTCAGCGTCATCTCCAAGAATTTCTTTGATTTCACTTTTCTTCCATACATAGTATTTTCCTTCTACACCTTCTGAATCAGCATCATATGCAGAAAAGAATCCACCTTCTTTGGATGTCATTTCTCGCAATACGTAACCTAGTGTTTTATGTAAAACTTCAAGATAGAAAGGATCTTTTGTTATTTGGTATGCCTCTGCATAATTTACAGGGATTAGGGCATTATCATAAAGCATCTTTTCAAAATGAGGGACAAGCCATCTAGCATCTGTAGAATATCTGTGAAATCCGCCGCTAATCTGGTCAAATATGCCGCCTTTAGCCATTTTATTTAGGGTTTTAAGCGCAAATTCATTGAATTTAGCGAGTCCTGTTAGTTTGGCATAGCGAAACAAAAATGAGACATTTGCAGCATTTGGAAATTTAGGAGCGGAGCCAAATCCGCCATATGTGGAATCACCTAGTTGAAACAAGTTCATAGCTGCCTCATCAAGAATAGTTCTTTCTAATTTTGATGGAATTTTTATGGCCTCTGCTTTTTGTAGGGTTCCAAGAAAGTTATCAGCAGCCTTTTCAATGTCTTTTGGTTTTTCTTTCCAAGCTTGGGCTAGTTGTCTTGTAATACTTCCAAATCCAGGACGACCGTAAGAATCAAAGACTGGAAAGTAAGTTCCGACATAGAATGGTTTTTGATCAGGAGTTAGAAAAATACTCAAAGGCCATCCGCCCTGACCTGTTGCTATTTGGCAAACTTTTTGATAGATATCATCAAGGTCAGGACGTTCTTCTCTGTCAACTTTGATGTTTACAAAATGCTCATTCATAAATTCTGCAACATCTTCATTTTCAAATGATTCGTGTGCCATCACATGACACCAATGACAAGCACTGTATCCTATGCTAAGAAAAATTGGTTTGTTTTCATCTTTTGCCTTTTTTAGAGATTCGTCATTCCAGGCATACCAATCAACAGGATTATGTGCATGCTGAATTAAGTAAGGACTAGTTTCATTTATCAGACGATTTTCTGCCACAACAATTCACATCCCTAATGGTATTTGTACCTAATTGGTATCTAGTAAAAGATTCCTTTGCCTTCTTCTAGTTCGTAAATGCGGACATTAATTTTGGTTAGCAGTTTGACTTTGGATTTGTGGGCTTTTTTGTCATGGCTGTAATCTTTTTTCTCTACTAATTCTTGGAGTCGTTTTAATTGTTCTAGTGAAAGTTTTTTGAACTCGCTCTTCGAGCTTGAAATGAGTTGAAGCAGTTTTACACGTTCACGATCATCATCAGAGATATCTTTTGACATGCATTATTATGAAATTAGGATCTTTATTTTTCTAATGAATATTGGTATTGGAGGTTTCCAAATTATGGTCATTCTGGGTCTTCTTGCTCTCTATCCCGTCCACAACTAGGGCATACGGTTTGATTTTGCCATAATTCTTTTCCACAATTTCTACATGATTGAGGTTTCATAGGATGGTTATGAAGACACTGAATTTAAGATTTGTAGAGTCCAACAATTATGAACATTAAATTCTTCAGGAACAGAAATTCATGATAAGTCATGTCAGGTCAAAATATCAAAAACTCAAAAATTGCAAAAGATAAGATCAAACTTTCATGAACGAATCTTAAAATTTCATGTCAAAAATAGACAAACATGAAAAAAATGCGAGCCATGGTGCTATCTGAATGCGCGCCAATTGAGACCAACCCCTTAAAATTAACTGAGATAGACAGACATGAAATTAGAAAACCAGACGAAATTTTATTAAAAATTGAGGCATGTGGAGTTTGCCACTCTCAACTGCATGGCATCGAGGGAGATTGGAAAGATATTGGAATTCCACCCACTTTACCTACAGTTCCAGGCCACGAGGTAGTAGGCAAAGTTGTTGAAATCGGCAGTAATGTCACCAAATTCAAAATAGGAGACAGAGCAGGAATAACACCATTATTGGAAGCTTGCAAAGTATGTCAGTACTGCAAGGAGGGAAAAGAGCAGCTTTGTGAATCATCGATAATTACAGGCGAGTCACTCAAAGGAGGATATGCAGAATACATCACAGTGTCAGAAGATTTTGCAACAAAGATTCCGGAAAATATGAAATCGGAATATGCGGCACCGTTGTTTTGTGCAGGAATTACGGCATACAAGGCGGTAAAAGCTGCAGAACCACAAACACACAAGAAAATCGGCATATTTGGAATTGGAGGAGTTGGACACATGGCAGTACAGTTTGCAAAAGTGGAGGGATGTGATGTCATTGCATTTTCTCGCAGTAAAGAACATCTTGAGGTTGCAAAGAAATTGGGGGCAATAGATGCTATGACTTTTTCCGAAGATCAGAAATTTCTAGATGAGATAAAAAAAAGACATGAAATGCTAGATGCTGCGATAGTTTTTGCACCAGCAGACATTGTAACTGATGTTGCAATCAAATCAGTAAAGAAGGGAGGATTAATTGTAATTGCAACAGTTGGAAAAAATCCAACGTTTCTTGCGTTTGATGAAAAAACAATTCGTGGAACGGTGATTGGCTCAACTAAGGACATGGAACAAGTAATCAAGATATGTGATGAGAAAAATCTCTCAGTGATTACAGAGACCTATCCTTTAGAAAAAGCAAATGAGGTTCTCAAGAAACTAAAAGAATCTCAAATTCAGGCAAGAGCTGTATTGATACCATAATCAAACAGCAATTGTATTTTTCATTTGAAACAAAATATTGAGGCTAGATGTTACTATATAGATTATGGACATACTATAGGATTACAAGGAAACATTACGATTTGATTATACCGTAACATTACAATTAGAATTCATGACAAAAATACCAGAAATAGAACTAGGCTTCGATGATTTTATCGAAGCAGAGTTAGATTATGACGATGATGGAATCTATTACGGGGAGTAACCCTAGATTCTGCATCATGTGTTTTACAAATCTAAAATCAATCACTGAGTAATTCTTCGAGAATATCTTCCAAGTCCTGTTTCCACAGTTCTGCAATTTTCAACTCATGCTGAAGAATTTTCATATCCATTTCATCATGATCCTCTTTGTCATGAGTTCTAATTTGAGAGATAAGACTAAGGATGAGATCCCGTTTTTCCTGAATTAGATCGATTGCACTGCTAACAGTCACGTGTTTGCTATATGTCATACAAACTTAAGTTTTTAGAGAAGAAAAACCAAAATCAGTTTGATTTTTTATTCAATATAATCAAAGAATTAATTTTGTAGGAGGTAAAATCGCAAAGTAGAATCCTGCCATGTAAAATCACAATAGAAAATCAGGTAATTCTCTCTATTGAAACAAACCCTTCATCAGTTGTAGGTATGTTAAATGAATTAATTTGTTCAAATATGACCTCTTTAGGTATAGATTTTCGAGTCTTCTTTTCTCTATTTTTTAATCTCTCAAATATTGTTTTTTGAGGTAGTTCAAAACTTACTGCAAATAATTCCAAGTTTTTTCCATTTTCTATTGCAAATGTCTTTAATTCATTGATTAGAGAAATTCTGACATTACGTTTTAGGTGAGTTCGATCAATTACAAAGTCTTTGTCATTTAGGATGCAATCGTGTATTTTTTCAAAGAATTTGGTTGTGATATAATCAAACTTTTTTTTATTTTGAATATAGTTAAACGCCTCAGTGTATGAAATGCCCATTGTTTCTGCTAGCTGTTCAATTATAGAATCAGTTGAACACACCACATAGCCCTTAAGGGAGTTTACCCAAGTGGTTTTACCAGAGCCTGAGACTCCAACCATGATGATTCCTTTCATAGATTAACATGAATAATGATGATTATTTGCGTATAAACCAATGCTACAAGATACAAAGTCCGAACAAAATTCAGGTATATTTTGATTTAAAAAAACAATTTTACAATAGTTTAATTACGACACGATTCCACCAAGTTTTAGAAAGATATGCCGTTTGATAGAGAACAACGAGAGATGTTTACTGCAACATGTGGCGACTGTGGAAATGAATGTCAAATACCATTCAAACCAAAAGACGACAGACCTGTTTATTGCAGAGAATGTTTCCAAAAACATAAACCACAAGAACGTAGTGGTGGATCTAGATTTGGTGGTCGATCCAGTTATGGCAGAGGATCAAGCTATGGCAGAGGATCAAGCGATAGGGGTTCCAGATATGGCAGAGACGATAGACCAAGAGAGATGTTTACTGCAACATGTGGCGACTGTGGAAATGAATGTCAAATACCATTCAAACCAAAAGACGACAGACCTGTTTATTGCAGAGAATGTTTCCAAAATCACAGACAAAATTAATAAATTGTTTTGAGTAACTCTCAAAACTCCGATATTTTATTCAAACAAAGATTTAGAATCAGTCATCGGTACCAAATATCATTGGTTGCCATACCGTCAAGAGATAAAATAAAAATTGGATCAAAAGTGCAGATAGTACAAAAACAAGATCAGCGTACAGGAAATTTAACTGAAGGTACAGTAAAAAGAATTCTTACTTCGAGTAATGTTCATCCTCATGGAATTAAAGTAGAATTAGACAATGGAAAAATTGGACGCGTTCAAAATATAACAACATGATTAGATATGTGTTGCAAAACTACAATAGATTGTATAATGTTTGAATTACTTTGAATATTTGCTGGCTTAAATAACGGAGGAGTAGGATTTTTTCTATGAATTGCAAACGATGTCATCACACCAATGAAGCCCACACACCATCAAAAGAAAGTAAATCATTGATCAAAATGGGCAAGTGTGGGATTCCTACTTGTACATGCCAGCAATATCTAGACCCAATTCAAGAGATAGACGAAGATCTTATGTAACTATAATTCATATAACAAATTCTACAGAGTTGTTTTATGAATAAACATGCACCAGCTGATCAAATGAAAAAAGAATTGGATAATCTTTTGTCAAAAATCAATGCCATGGAGATTATTGCGTCGGATGAATTTCAAAAAGGCTCAGTTAAAGTATTAAGAGCACTAGTTGAAGGACAAATTCATTCGATTAATGAATTTGAGCATTTGAAAAAAGCAATCGATTTGCTGACATTGGAATTATTTAACGTTCAAAACAAAATCAAGAATTAAGTTTAGTGTCACTCAGACCACATTCGGTACAGCGAATAATTGTAGTGTTTTCAAGTACTTTGTCTACTTTCATATCAGAACCACAGCAGGGACATGGTGTTTTTTGAGTTGGTTGATTTTCAGATTTTGAGCGGATTTTATAATCAGGTTTTACATCCTGCTTTATTTCCAGATTACATATTGGACGATAACGATTAACTATTCTGTCCAAGATCTTTTTTCGCTCGTCATTTCCAGACTCAAACATTGGAAGGATTGCAAGGTATAATGATTTTTCAGAACCAGATTGTTTGGTCCAACATTGGAAGTTAGAATTAACAGTAAAGAATTTCTCATCAGAGGTATGTTCGCAGTCACCAGCATAGATTATGTTAAAAGAGTCTTTTTGGCGGTTCATTATCAAATAGACTACTTTTTCCATCGGAGGGCCCCATTCTTGAAGTTTGATTGGACCTAGAAACTCGTACTGGAGAATTTGAATGCTCAATGAATACAGATAGGATAACTCGCTTTTGTTTTTTCTGGTATTATGACAAGAATGACAATATTTGATCGCAGTTAACTTCTTGAAAAGAATAAATTCAAGAGGATTAGATTTTCGTTGAATGAAAGATCCTCACAATCATGCCCAAGTAGGATATAGCATGATTTTGGTTGCTGCAAGTCTTACCGCAATTGCTCTTGTTGCGTTGGCAATAGGCTCAAACGTACTTTTTGGAGATAACATCCAAAGAGAAAATACTGCTCATTTCAAAGAATGTAAGGCAAACGATTTCAAGACAGAGGGTTGTGAAAAATATTGGGATAGAATCAACAATGATGTTTCTGGAATTTACGTAGATTTAGATAAATAATTTCAATATCCGTTTGCAAAATCTTCCATGGTGTTTAGATTCTTTGTCAATCTATTCATTGCATAAAATGCACCGCCAACAATTCCTGCATGATAAAAGGTATACAGAAATACGGCTGAAGAAGTATGATCAGATCTTGTAAAGCTGAGAATAAGCATTGTAAAGAAAACAAATGTACTGACGCAGGTTACCAACCTATCAATAATTCCAGAACCTAGTCCAACAATTCTTTTTGTTGCTCCTGCCATCAAAGCAATACTAGTAATTATCAGAAATGTTGCGCCACCGTTTGCAGTTACATATTCATTTAGCCAGGGGAGCAGACCGTCTTCTAATATATTAGATTCAGGCATCATGCTGCCACCATTTAATGCAAAATTGACAGAGCCAAACATGCTACCTATAACAAAAAAGAACAGCAAAACTTTGACGATTGATCTTTTAAGTGGACTGCGAATTTCACTTGGTTTTACAGCTCGCTCGGTAATTCTAACACCATAAAGAAATCCTATTGCACCTGCAGGAATAAACATGAGATTGATCAAAATTGGAGATTCTTGATTGATTGTCTCTATTTGAGGGAAAAATATCAAAAACAAAAGCACTGCGGCAGATGCAGATAACACAAACAATACCAGATTGAGATATCTACGGTCCCCCGACTCTGCATTATATTCCCAATTGTACACTTTTAAGAATCAGATGATAGTCATTAAAGAGCAAATCAAAAAATCATTTGGTCAAATTATCAATTCTCTTTACCCTTTTTACCGATGCCAGCCTAGAAAATACAATGAAGGGCGCAAAAGCGGTCATAGTTGTAGGTATTGTGATTATGATCATGGGAGTTGTTTTTCATTTTCAGGGACAATCAGTAATAGGACCAGAATCATCATTCATGTATTCAAATCCACAGTGGATAACATATGGAATTCAGATAGCTGTTTCAGGAGTAATTATCTTGGCAGTTGGGATATCACTGATATTCATCGAAAGAAACTAGTCAGTTACGCGAAGGGTTATGGTGCTGCGGATTTTATCTAACTTTCTAATTTTAGATGAGATAATTGCATTCATTTCTTCTGCAGTGTTGGTTTCAAATTCAACAACAAGGTCATAGCTGCCATAAGTAATAATGCAGTCTTTGATTTCTGGAATTGCTTTTAGTTGTGAATAAATTGAATGCTCTTCACCTATCTCACAGCTGATCAACATGTATGCTTTTTCCATTATAATTGCACTTTCTAAAGACTATAACTTAAAGACATCTAAG
>DASSYQ010000013.1:0-3517 GCA_035703205.1 Nitrosarchaeum sp. | reverse complement strand
TGGTTATGAGCCAATTCAATCCACAATGAGGGTCTTAGATGGTGTTGCAGTAATCAAAGTAATTCCTGATACCCTTTATGGAAAATACAAAATTGGTCAGCATATGCATGCAGAAAATAGAATGGATTTGGCAGAAAAAATCCTACAGAGAAATTCTCCTACTGCAAAAGAAACTTTGAAAATAATGGGATTTGAAATTACCAAAGATGGATTACAAATAGTTGATGAGCCAATCTGGTAGAATTGTTTCTGATGTTTTAACTATTAATAATCTGTTTTATTTACATTCTATCTTTTATCTAGTTTTAATCTGTTCTTTTTTGCTTCTTCTCTGAGTATTTTGAGAATTTTTTCTGTTCTGATCTTTAAATTGCCAATTATCTCTTGCATTGTTTCACGATATAACTTATCGACATCTTCCCCCAAACTATTATCACCAAAGATTCCTGCTCATTTTTTCTTGGTAGTAATTTAAACAATCTAGTATTTTTGCATTTTTGGGAATTAATTGACGTTGACTTTTCGTCTGTAATTGACGATCGTTAGCTATAAGTTCAGTTTTTAATTATTGTAACTGTTGCAACAAATTCATAAATTTGAGCTAGTATCTGAGTTTGAACCTACCGGTGATCAACCTCAAGCCATAGATTCTCTAGTCGAAGGCGTAAAGAAAGGAACAATTCAGACATTACTTGGCGTAACTGGTAGCGGAAAGACATTTTCTATTGCAAATGTAATTGCAAGAACTGGAAAAAACACTTTGGTCATATCTCATAACAAAACTCTGGCTGCTCAATTATATTCTGAATTAAAACAATTTTTTCCAAAAAATAACGTGGGTTATTTTGTATCATATTATGATTATTACCAGCCTGAAAGCTATTTGCCTCAAACAGATACCTATATTGAAAAAGACACTCAAATTAACGAAAAAATTGAAAAATTGCGATTAGAGGCAACTGCTATGCTGCTCTCTGGAGAACCAACAATTATTGTTTCTACTGTATCTTGTATCTACTCCCTTGGTAATCCTCAGGATTGGGAAGATTTGGCAATTACGATCACAACTGGTGACACAATAAAAAGAAATGAACTGATAAAAAAATTCATTGATGCAAGATATGAACGAAATGATACTGAGATAGCACCTGGTAATTTTAGAGTAAAAGGTGACACTATAGATATTGTACCTGCATATTCTGAAGATATTGTCCGAATTTCAATGTTTGGAGATGATGTAGAAAAAATCACTTTACTTGATAATATCTCACTTAAAGAAAAACGTAAGGTAAATCAGATGAAAATTTTTCCTGCTAAACATTATTTGATTGCAAAAGATGTTCGAGAAAAGGCTATACTCTCAATTAAAGATGAGCTAGAAAAACGACTACCTGAATTAAATGAATTAGAAAAACAAAGATTGGAGATGAGAACAAAATATGATTTAGAGATGATAGAAGAATTAGGTTATTGTTCAGGAATCGAAAATTATTCTAGACATTTTGATGGAAGACAACCGGGTGAGAAAGCGTTTTGTTTGATGGATTTTTTTGGGGATGACTATCTACTTGTAATTGATGAATCTCATGTTACATTGCCACAACTACATGGAATGTACAAGGGAGATTATTCAAGAAAAAAAGAGCTAGTGACATACGGTTTTCGCTTACCAAGTGCTTATGATAACAGACCATTAAAGTTTGAAGAATTTGAGAGCTATCTAAAAAACACCATTTTTGTATCTGCAACTCCAAGTGAATATGAGAAAAAAATATCCACCCAAATAGCAGAACAACTGGTAAGACCGACCGGCCTACTTGATCCTTCTGTAGAGATTAGGCCAACAAAAGACCAAATGGATGACTTAATCCGAGAAATCTCAAAAAGAGCAGCCCAAAATGAGCGTGTTTTGGTCACCACTTTGACAAAGCGTATGGCTGAAGATCTTGCAGAATATCTTTCAAAAAAACAAGTCAAAGTCCGATATTTACACTCTGAAATAGAGGGACTGCAAAGAACAGAACTAATCCGACAATTAAGATTAGGTGAATTTGATGTTTTAGTTGGAATCAATTTGTTAAGAGAGGGATTAGACATACCTGAGGTTTCACTGGTTGCAATTTTAGATGCAGATAAGGAAGGATTTTTGAGAAACTTTACCAGTTTGATTCAAACATTTGGAAGGGCCGCAAGAAATGCAAATGGTTCTGTAATAATGTATGCCGACAACATTACAAAGTCAATGTCAAATGCAATAGATGAAACAAAAAGACGTAAAGAAAAACAAATACAATACAACAAGGAGCATGGTATAACTCCACAGACAATCATAAAATCAGTGCCTGAACAGGTTACAACTCTAGATGAATCCAAACTAAAATCAATACATGATCTCACCACTGATATTATTGAATTAGAATCTCAAATGAAAAAATATTCTGAAGAATTAGATTTTGAACGTGCAATTGAATGTCGAGATAGAATAAAAAGACTGGAAAAGGAGATCAGATCAAAAGATGGTCGAAAATAAATTAAAAATTCGTGGTGCAAGACATCATAATCTAAAAAACATTGATGTTGATATTCCAAAAAACAAACTTGTTGTTATCAGCGGTTTATCCGGTTCTGGAAAATCTACTTTGGCTTTTGATACGATTTATGCTGAAGGGCAGAGACGTTATGTGGAATCTCTTTCTGCATATGCAAGACAATTTCTTGAAATGATGGATAAGCCTGATGTTGATTCTATCGAAGGACTTTCTCCTGCAATCTCTATTCAACAAAAAACTACCAGCAAAAACCCTCGTTCTACAGTTGGAACTACAACTGAAATCTATGATTATATGAGATTGCTTTTTGCAAGAATAGGAATTCCATATTGTACAAATTGTTCTAGAAAGATATCTAGTCAATCAATCGAAACCATCTGCGACTCTATTCTTAGGGATTTTGCTGGACAAAAGATTTTAGTGCTATCTCCTATTATTCAGAGAAAAAAAGGAACATATGAGAAATTATTTGAGCAGATAAAAAAAGACGGATATTCTAGAATACGCCTAGATGGGGAAATTTTGAGCCTAGATGAATCATTTCCAACTCTTGATAGGCAGAAATGGCATAACATTGAGATTGTAGTAGATAGAATCCAAACAGAAAAATCTGAAAGATCTAGATTGTTTGAGGCAATTCAAACTGCAATCAAGGCATCAAAAGGTGACGTTATGATTTCATCTGAAAAATCAGAAAAGATTTTTTCACAAAACAATGCATGTCCATATTGTGGATTAACAATAGGGGAACTAGAGCCAAGAACTTTTTCGTTTAACTCTCCGTTTGGAATGTGCAAAGCATGCAATGGGTTAGGTGTGAAGATGGAGTTTGATGCAGATCTTGTAATTCCTGATAAAAGTAAATCCATTTTAGATGGCGCAATTGTTCCCTGGAGTGGAAGATTTTCTGCATTTAGACGACAGGCATTAAGAGCAGTTGGAAAAAAATTTGGGTTTGATTTGATGAC
>DASSYQ010000104.1:0-18386 GCA_035703205.1 Nitrosarchaeum sp. | reverse complement strand
TATTTACAAAGAAAATAGGCATATGAAAAAAAATTATCTAGACATCGTTGATCCTATACATGATTTTATTCGTGTTTATGATCATGAACTAAAGATAATTGATAATCCTATATTTCAAAGACTGCGACGAATACGCCAACTCTCTGGCGCTCACTTGACATATCCTGCAGCACAGCATACCAGATTTGAACATTCATTGGGTGTAATGCATATTGCAAGTCAAGCTGGTCAGGCTTTAAATGAAAAAGGAATTTTGAAATCATATGATATAGAAGTTTTGAGATTATCAGGTCTTTTACATGACATTGGTCATGGACCATTTTCACATCTTTTTGAGGAGATCATACAACAAAAAAAATTCTCTCATGAAGATTTTGGCAAAGAAATTATTTTGAAATCTGAAATTGGAGACAGCTTATCAAAAAATGGATATGATAAAAAACTTATTACAAAAATAGCTTTTGGTGATTCAAAATTGCAATACATGAATGAAATTATCTCAGGTGCACTAAGTGCTGATATGATGGATTATTTGTTAAGGGATGGATATTTTACTGGAGCAGAACATGCACAAATTGATCATAAAAGAATCACACAATCACTAGATGTACACAAGAAAAAACTTGCTTTAGAAAGATCAGCACTATACTCTTTCGAATCTATGATGCATTCTCGTTATCAAATGTTCAAGGCTGTATACTTTCACAAAACAGTAAGGGCTGCAGAAGTTATGCTTTTAGAAGCATTACGATTATCTGACGATGAATTTGGTTTTACCTCTTTTAACATTAATGAATATGTGAAACTCACAGACGAATACGTTTTATCAAAACTTATTTCATCAAAATCATCCAAACTAAAACGTGCTAGGCAATTTGCAGAAGATTACCAAAACAGAAAATTGTTAAAGTGCGTATTTGAACGAATCTTAACTAGTAGAACTAATTTGGGAAAAGATAAAACTAACGAGCTAAGAACATCCATATCAAAAAAATCTAAAGTCGAAGAAAGTGAAATTTTTGTTGATAGCTCAGTTACTCCATCAATTCCACTCGCTCCATCAAAAAATGAATCAAAATACATCATTTTGATCACACATGAAAATGGAAAATCAACTGCTCAAGAGATGCCTATATCACAAATTCCTGTCGTTTCAGCGATATCTGGTTTTATGAATATTCTTAGAATATACACCCATCAAAAGAACAGAAAAAAAGTTGAAATTGCCGCAAAATCAATCCTTGGTGGTTTAAAATAATGAAAAAAAGAATCGTGATCAAACTTTCAGGCCGAATTTTTGGAATGGATAACGCAAAAATACTAAAGGATTATGCCACATTTTTAGTCAAAATTAGCAAGATATGTCAACCAATAGTTATTGCAGGTGGTGGAAATATTGCCAGACATTACATTACCCATGCAAGATCTTCAGGAGCTGATGAATCTACATTAGATGAACTTGGAATAGAAATCTCTAGATTAAATGCAAAACTTTTGATTTATGCTCTAAAAAATAAAGCATATTCTCATCCACCAACAACATTACAAGAAGTAAGACATGCAGTAGATGATGGATTGATTGTAGTTGCAGGCGGTTTACATCCTGGACAAAGTACCAATGGAACCGCAGCTCTAATTGCTGAAAAAATTAACGCAGAACAATTTCTTAATGCCACAGATGTAGATGGTGTTTATGATATGGATCCTAACAAATTCAAAAATGCTAAAAAATTCAAACGAATTGAACTCAAGAATTTAAGAAATATGCTTGTTCATGAAGATTCTCTTGCAGGAGGATATGACTTAATGGATATAGTAGCTCTAAAAATTATTGAGCGCTCTAAAATAAAGACACGAATACTAAAAGCTGACATCAAAACACTTGAAAAAGCAATCAAAGGCACTGATGTAGGAACTCAAATAGTTTTACCATCAAAATAGTTACTCAGAAATTTCATTTTGTACAGTTGGACGTCGCTCTGACCAAATCTGAATCTCATTTTCAGGATATTCTGGAATTCCGGACTCTCTTAATTTCTTGTAAATTAACAACGCTTCTTTTTTGTCTAATGATTTTGATTGAGCTTTTGTAAATCCATCTTTGTCTACTAATATAGTAACATATCCATCAGGCGAATTAATTACTGCAACAAAATCTTCCTCTCCAACTGGATGAAACTTACCATCAATTTTTTTTGTAGTTAATGTCAACATCCCAAATCCTGCAACTTCAAACATCTTCATTTGTGATTTACTAGCTCTTTGTTTTCCCTGTTGTACAGCTTGAAAATACTGCATGATTGATTTTACTCTCCAATATTATAATAACTATCTCAACATTTAAGATATCTAAAAAATAAGTCTCTCTAGTGAATCCAAAAATCTTTGTTTTTGTGGCAGTTATAGGATTAGCTGCAGCTTTGGGTGCAATTCTGTTATCTGGTTCATCCTTTGTTAGTCACACATCAGATGAAGATATCAACAAAGAAACACCACTAGTTCAAATAAAACCAATATCTGTTGAATTAAATGATATTTCAATAATAGAAGTTAGCGAAAGAGCTGCTATAATCGACATAGCATTCAAAATTAGTAATCCAAATCCCAGCTCTGTGATTGTTCAAGTCATGGATTATCAGCTATTTGAAACTGGACATTCTAATGAAAAACAAATTTCAGGTGGACAAATAGGTAGTAGACCAGAAGGAATGGTAGAGTTTGGTTCTAATTACTATACACTTCTTGGAGAAAACTCAATTGTTTTAGAAGACCGAATAGTGTTAAAAAATACTGGAAATACTCCTGAGTTATGGTCTACTCTTGAAAGTAATACAGCAAAATGGCGAGTTAGCGGAGATGTTTTCTTTAATCTAAGCTCAGTTACTAGTGGACACGAAAATGAGCTTCATTTTGAATTTGAAAAATAGGTTATGACCCAAAATCTGATTGATGTATCATAAAAACTAAAAATTATGATAATTTGTTTTTAGAATAAAAATATTGGCAAAATTATAAAAGCCCGTGAGGTGGGTTTTTATCAAATGGCAGAAGCAGGAATAGCCGCATATGGCTCAGCAGTGGGAGTAGCAATTGCACTAGCAGTTGTGTGTTTTGCACTTCGTGGTAAAGGACATCCAGAACCACTAGATTAATCAAAGGAAATTATTCCTTTACAATATTTTTCATTTATCTACTAATCTTTGCCTAAACCTAGCATTTCAGATAATGATACCTGTTTAGTATTTTTCTTTGTGATAAAACATCTCTGATAATATTGACAATCAGTGCAGTCATTAGATGGTTCTAAAATCGGTGTTTTTTCTTCTTTAAGAAGATCATTTAGGACTCTAACTCTTCTAATTACTTCTTCAAACATTTTTTTATCACGTGTTAACGAAAACATAATTTCTTCCTTATCTCCAGTAATGTAAATAATTACTCCATCTGTTTTGTTATAGATCCACATGCAAGCATTAAGGTAAAGCAGATCATTTGCTAGAGGTGCTTCTAGAACAGCATTTGCAGGTCTAAACAAAACAATAGAATCATCTGCAATCATATCTGCATGTCCTCTTAATTTGATATCTTCAATTGCAAATTCTTTTGGACTACTGCCATATTGTAATTTTCTCAGCAGACCAGACAGAAGATCATTAAAACCTCTTCTTTCAACCTCTTTAGGATCTACCCTATCATAGTATGAGCGTCTTAGACATTGAACAACTTCTTTGAGATGAATAGTTTTGATGTCTTTTGCATCGATTTCAATTTCTAATTCTCTTCCAATGGAATCTACTGCATTTTTTATTATACTTCGAAAATCTCTATCGCCCATCATGATAAAACACTTAACAAATCCATCCTTATAGATTAACTCATAATACTAGTTAGAAATTTTGAAATTTTACTTGAAAATGCTAGTATAACGAAATGAACTCCAAACCCTACAATTGCACCTACTATGAGATTTCCCATTCCAAAATAAATTCCAAGAAATAATCCTAATGGCGGTATTGATAAAATCATGGCCAAAAATCCGCTAATCCAGATGGTGTTTATTGCAGTTTCAGTAGAAATTTCATTTTTTTTCTTTGGAAATCTGATCATTTTTCAAATTTTATTCTTCTGGAAGAATTAACTTTGACATAGTGATCTCAGTTGGTATTTTTTGTTCAACGGCAAACGCAATAGCTGCTAAATTTCTGACTTCAAATGCAGTTAGTTTGGTAATTCCTATAATTGTTGCAAAGCTAAACATCTTTGTAAAAGATCTAACGGATGCATGATATAATGACATTTCAAATGCTCTTTCAAATTGAGATACTGCATCCAACTCATTTTCAGTTTGAGGAATCAAACTTTTGTATTTTGTATTGGACAACTCATTGAATGCATCTCTTACAGTTGCAGCTGTCATCATTCTTCCCAGTAATTCTCTTGGTACAGTAGGAGTTTGTGTTACAATCAAATCTTGAATTTGTGCTTCTTCTAATCCCCAAAACTTTCCTCTAATCACACTAAGTATATTGTAAAAATCAATATCCATTCCGACTAATTTTATAACATCTCTGTCTCTGCTATTTTTCAAAGCATGACCAAGATGTTGATATAAAATTTTATCAAAATACGTATCAAAAATTTGTATGTTCTTTTTTTCATTATACAGGGCTGCAGCTTTTGCAATTTCTTCGCCAAATTGTATTGAATTCAAACTCGCAACTGCTTCTTCAAGACCTTTAGAAACAAGAGCCTTTATGATGACATCTCTTTGTTTGATCAATTCTTCTGCGTGAAGATTGATGTTTGTCTCAATTTCCTCTTGAGATTTTCCTAAAACTTTACCCTTTAGAATTAATTTTAAATTAGAAATTATGAATTTCATGTAATAGGCATCTAAAATATCTGAATCTCCAGCTGTTCTTGCAATCGAGTAATGAGTATCAGCTAAATGTGCTCTTAGAGCAGATTCAATTCTATGTGATGTGTATGGTTTTTGAACATCTGTTACAGAATCACCGTAAATTGTATTTTTGATTCTAGTCATTAATTCTTCAAGATCTCTTGACTCTGCTAATGTTTGATAATCTGATTTTTTTAATAATTTGCCTCTTTGACTATATGATTTTACAGAGGCATAGACGTTTTTCGAACGACCCATTTCAAAAAACCTTACTTCACAACCGATTTTAATGTTTGGCGATCTCTTCGTAAAAACATCTTATTTTAAGTAATTTCATGAAGAAATTTCATAGCTTCTTCCCTATCTTGCTTTGATAGTTTCAAAAAGGCCTCTAAAATCTCCTTTTGAATCATTAAAGACTCATCAGAAATATCCTTGAGTTTTGAGAGATCAAACGGAAGTAAGTCTTTGATTTTATTGTCACAAAATGCCTTTACATATTTTTGGAAAATTGAATATGTGAAATTTGGGCTAGTCTCTAACAGACTTGTAATGATTCTTTCATACTGTTTTTCCTTTGAATCTGACTGTGAAAAAAATTTTTCCAGTAATTTTTCTCTATTTTTGACCTCGCTTATAGATAATGCAACCAATATTCCTTTTTTTGTTAGATGATAATATGGAATTCCCTTTTCTTGAAGTGCCTTTGGACCACGTCTCAATGGTAACCTTCCATCTTCTTCTGCAATTTCCAAAGGAATCAAAATTTCATCTAGATCTCGAAAAATCCCAGAATAGATATTCTTCCAAGCAATGCCATGACTCTTTGCAATTCTTTGAGAAATTCCAGTTCTTGTTCTTTCGGCTGGATTTGCATTACTTGCTAATATTGTAATAATTGATCTTTGTCTATTGGCCTCTCCTGTTAATTCCATCCCTTTTGTCTTAAAAGTATCAAAAATTGATAGTTGTGTATCTGATTTTACCTTCATTTAATCACCATATGACATAATTTCCATTTTCTATGATAATATCAAAATAAACTAAAATATAATAATTTACATTTTTACCATGTTTTGCATCTTCAACCCTTAAATAATTTTCAATTTCGATTAATTTAATGAATTCTAGGAACCACAAGTATGCTCTATTACTTGTGGCCGCAGTAGCCATTACAGCAGCAGGTGCAATGTCACAGGCATTTGCACAAAATGTTAATGATGGTATGGACGGATACGTTGCAGGAACTAGTGGAATTTACACTGGTAATCCTAACGAATGTTGGTATGATGATGGTGAAGGTAACATGTTGCCCTGTAAAATTGATACAGGTGCTTCAGCATGGATGCTAACAGCTACATCATTTGTACTCTTCATGTCCCCTGGCGTTGGTTTCTTTTATGGCGGTTTAGCCAGATCAAAGAACGTCGTCAACGTACTTGGTATGACCATAATTGTTATGGGTCTAATGTCAGTACAATGGGTTCTATGGGGATACTCTCTAGCATTTGGTCCAATTGATAGTGATGCAAACATGTTCATGGGATCACTTCAATATGTCGGCTTTAACGAGGTTTCACCTCATGCTCCACTAGGAGCACCTACTACATGTTCTGATACAAGATATGCAGCAGCGCCAGGTGAAATTTGTAGCGACAATTGGACAGGAGGAGTTTCTCACCAGTTATTTGCAATGTTTCAGGCAACATTCGCAATTATTACACCAATTCTAATTATTGGTGGATTAATTGACAGAATAAAGTTCAGTGCATTAATCATCTTCATTCTCCTATGGGCTACCTTCGTTTACGATCCAGTTGCACACTGGGTTTGGGGCGGTGGTTACATTGGAGGAGGCGCATTAGATCTTAATCCTGACCTATCTCCGTCATATGCATTAGACTTTGCTGGTGGTACTGTAGTACACATTACTTCAGGATTCTCTGCATTAGCAGGTGCCTTAGTCCTTGGCAGAAGACTTGGATATGGTAAGGTACCAATGGAGCCACACAACATTCCAATGGTAGTCCTCGGAGCAGGAATACTCTGGTTTGGATGGTTTGGCTTTAACGCAGGAAGTGAAGTAGGTGTAGACGGCATTACCGTAAGCGCATGGACTGTTACAAATACAGCAACAGGTATGGCTGCTATCACTTGGGTCTTGATGTCATGGGCACATACAGGAAAACCAAGCATTGTAGGAGCTGCATCAGGTGCAGTAGCAGGATTGGTCGCAATTACCCCAGCTTCAGGTTGGGTTGGTCCAATGGCTTCAATTATAATCGGTATTGCAGCTGGAACAGTTTGTTACGCATGTGTATCATTTAAGAATGCACGCAAATGGGATGACGCATTAGATGTATGGGGAGTACATGGAATGGGTGGTCTTACAGGTGCAATTTTGACTGGTACATTAGCTAGTCCACACATTTGGGATACCGGCGACGGTATTGGTGCATGGACTGGTACTGCAGAAGGAATGGAACAGCAAGCAATTAGCATCATAGGCGCACTCATATCAGTAGGTTATGCCTTTGGTGTCACCATTGTAATTCTCAAAGTAATGGATGCCGTTTGGCCTGGCGGAATCAGAGTCACTCCTAAAGAAGAGGAGATTGGCCTTGATTTGGCACAGCACGGAGAAAGAGCATACGTTAACGAATAAGGAAAATCCTTTTTCTTTTCTTTTTATTATTCAAACCAAATAAATTTACATTCATTGTGTTTTATTTGATCATGATTATTTCTACAACCAGTCTTAATTCAATTCTAAATAACCCTGATATTGTAATAATTGATACACGTTCTTTCAAGGAATACTCTGAAGGCCATATTCCAGGATCTGTAAATCTAGATCTGTTTGCGTTTCATTGGATTGATACAACCAAGGAAGGAATTGAAAATTTTAACAGACAAACTGAAATGCTTTTTTCATTTGTTGGAATTACTCCAGAAAAAAAAGTTGTCTTTTATGATGAAGTCTCTGGCATGTTAGCTGCAAGAGGTGTTTGGATGCTAATGTATTTTTCACATCCAGATGTTTTGATGTTGGATGGTGGCATGAAAAAATGGAGACAAGAAAATCTTCCGCTTGAGACAAAACTAAATGGTTTCAAACCAACCACATTCTCCGGAAAAATTAACCCAGAAATTATATCTGGATTTGAGTATATTCGTGACAATCTAAACAATCTCAAAATACTTGATGCTAGATCAGAAGGAGAATACAATGGTAGTGTGATACGAGCTGCACATTCTGGTCATGTTCCAACTGCCATAAACATAGATTGGAATCTTAATCTCAATGAAGATGGAACTTTAAAAAACAATGAAGAGTTATCAAAACTTTACAATATTTCAAAAGACTCTGAAATTGTAATCTATTGTCAGGGAGCATATCGTGCTGCCAATACTTTTCTTGTTTTAAAGAAACTTGGTTTTGAGAATGTACACGTCTATTTGGGCTCTTGGGGAGAATGGGGAAATAAACCAGAATTACCCGTTGAAAAATAATATTCAATTTTTACATATATTTTTCCAAAAATAGTATATGAATTCCTGGATGTGGAACCAGATTATTTTCTAACTAAATTTTTTACTAGTTTGATAAGATTATCATGAAGTTCATACTTTGCAAATAATCTCCTAAGCAAAAAACTTCTAGTAAAATTAATTGAAGCATAAACCCCCGTAATTGTTATGTTTGCAACTAGAGGATCTTCCTTAATCCAATTTGCAGATAATGGCAAGATGATTATTCCTGCAACAAACATCATAGGGTAACCACCCATCAAGTTAGCTGTGGCTTCAAAGAGACTCTTTTTGTATGAATCAATCTTTTTAGTCATTGATTTTCATTCATCTCATGATTTTTCTGTAATTGTGTAATGGTTTTCATGAATTAGTTAGAATAGCTAAATTATTAAATAACATGTTAATAGTATGCATATTAAGAATACTATTATGGATAGAATTTCAAAATTACGTATACACATTGCACCTGTGGGATATGAGATTGACAGAGTGGTACTTCCTGCAAAACAAGAAAAGGCAGATAGGGTTTGGTTGCTACTTCATGAAAACAAAAACGAAGACAAGTCAGGTCCATTTACTACCAAAATTACAAACCAGTTAGAAAAATTAGGAATTGAAGTAAAACAAGAAGGACACAACAGGCGAGATTTGTTTAACATTATTCGGTCAATAAAAAATATTATTGAAAAAGAAAAAGAAAATGAAATATTTGTTAATTTAGCATCAGGAAGTAAGATTCAGGCAATAGGTACTATGATGGCTTGCATGATGTTCAATGATAATAAAAACATCCATCCATTTTATGTAGAAGCAAAAACATATCGAGGAGTTGATGCAAAACAATCAATATCAACTGGAATTAAAGATATTCAAGATGTTCCACCATATTCAATAAAAATTCCTGAAGAAAAATTAATTCAAGCACTGGAGATCATTAAAGAAAATAATGGTAAGATAACAAAAAAAGAGATGGCAGAAATTTCAGAAGAAAAAAATATTATTACAGTTAATGCACAAGAGGAAAATCACTCCATGGCAAGATTTGCAAGTCTTGATAAAAATATCATTCAACCCCTAGAAGAACAGTGGAAGTTTATACATATTGAAAAGATAGGGCGTAATCGATGGATAACACTTACTCAAGAAGGTAAAAATGCAATAGAGTTCTTGTTATGATGAACATTATATGATAAAATAAAATGAAAACTAAATTTCACGTCTATCTGCTTCACTTTATCCACAAAATGAGGGTAGAGTTCCTATGAAGTTAAAACTAGAAGATGAATTATTTTTTCTTCCAGACAAATTGATTGTAAATTAATTCTGGTCTAATTTGTCTAAATGGTTGAGAACCACCTTCATACCATTTTGTAAAGAATTCGTACAAGTGCAATCTGAGAGACTGGATGTATACAATCAATCCTTCAATCATCATTATTCCTAAGTTGCCACCGATAATCATTGCCATTGCTCCGCCAGATCCTGATCCTCCTAAGGAAACAAATGCGTTATTTACCGTCATTAATAATGCAGCATGCACAAGTAACATAATTCCAAGTCTTGCATAACTAATTGTATGAGCTAAACTTTCAACTGTCTTTCCAAGGAAAACTTCCATTACAACATTTGCTGCAGAACCTCCATCTTCTGGATGTTTCTTAGCATGTAAAATTCCACCAACCATCATTGTTGCCATTGATGCAATGACTACGACAACTGCAATTCTTGTTACAATCCAGACTTGAGCCCAATCTCCTAAAAAGATTGTAACCCATGGAACAGCTTCATCATGAACTCTAGAATACATATTCATTACATCATACTGAGAACCGATAGCACACATCATCACCACTACGATTCCTCCATAGAGAGTGATGTTTGGAATTGCTTCCATGTACATTACTAATTTGTGTCCTTCATGTGCTAATCTCTTTACACGTAGAACCATTGCCCAAACTAGATGAACTATTCCAATGAATAGTGAAACTTTGAGAATGTTAATGACTTGATCAAAAGTTAATTCTGCAACGCTTAGTATTCCAACTATCCAACTAACTGAATGAAGTGCTCCACCTTCTTCTAATAATCCTTCAAATGGTCCCATATGATCAATATGGTATCCAAACATTTCTCCTGCGCCTACACCTGCTATAGCAGCAGAAGCACCGGATATTGCAATCAACATTCCCCATCTTGAGAGATTTCCCTGTCCTTTTACTTTGAAAAGTAAACCCATACCCATTAACAATAAACCATGACCCATATCGGCAAACATCAATCCATAGAAAATTGGCCACATTAGAGCAATCATGGGAGTTGGATCTGCTTCTCCTTTCTTTGGAATACCTTGGCTTTGTGTAATTACCTCAAATGTTCTAACAAACTTTTTGTTGTCAAATAAAGTAGGAGTCTGTTCTTTTAATTTTGGATCAGTAATGTCTTCGGTAATTGACATCCATTGCTTTGTAGAATCTTTGAACTTCTCTTCCATTTTACTTGGAATATATCCTTGAATAACTGCAAAATGTTTAGTTCCTCCAGGTTTTCTAAGTGTCTCAAGAACATCTTTTGCAATTTGAGCTTCTTCATAAAGTGACAATATGTCACGTCTGATTTTCTTTTTTATCATGGCAAGCTGTTTTGCAACTGATGATTGTTTTTCAGTGAGTTCTTTTATTTTTGCTTCTGCCATAGCATACGCTTCAGTTGGAATTTGTGGAATGCCTTGAGGGATGACAAATGGATTTGCATTAAATCCTCTGAGAACCTTGAGGGCTCTCTCTGAATCTTCTATATCTGAAATAACTAAAATTGCAGCTTTATCCTTACTTTCTAAATCATATTTGTAAAATGTAATTCCTTCTAATGCTCTGCTGATTTCTTCATAGTCTGCAGAATTGACAACAAAAAGATTTGTGTAAAAATATTTCATTAGACCAAACCCATTGAGATCTATTTTCAATTTTCTTGCAACTTCAAGTGTCTCTTTTAATGATCTATATTCTTCAAGTGAACGTTTAGTATTTGCTTGCTCATGCAATAACTTGGCAGGTTCGTCAATAATTGAAGGACTTTTATTTTTTAAATCATTTACCATATCTTCAATTTCATCAATCTCATAGTCCTTCTTTTTGATCACTGTTCCTTTGAAAAGAATCTCCAAGATTCCAACCAACGGTGGGATTCCTAATCCTTTTACCACTTCGTCAATTGATTGATATGTTTTTTGAGCCTCTAAAAGAAGATCATCTATTTCTGGAGTAACCAAATCATTTTCCGTATCAATCTTATGAAACCACTCAAATTCAGTTAATCTAGAAATTGCTTTTGGAGACTCGCTTCTCGGCAATATTACACTTCCAAGTTTTAGATCTGCTACTACCAAGACAATCCAACGGTATTTTCATTGATTTTAATATCTTTCTGAATTCAAATTTCCCAAACATTAAAATCTATTATGGATTAACGCGTCACATTGGGATCTAATTCTGCATTAGAACATACAATTGACAAAATTCTTACTCAAACTGAAAAAGATATCTTATCCAATATTCGCTCTTCTCTCTCTGAATCCAAGCAAATTCTTGATGATTCTGTTCCTAAACTAGAGCGGGAATATGATAAAATCATCTCAGATGGCAAAAAAGAGGCAGATAAGATTGAAAAACAACTTGTTGGAAGTTCCGATCTAGAGGCTCGAAACAACAAACTTTTGGTATTGGAAAAAGCTGTAGACAATGTATTTGCAAAAGCAATAGAACAAATCTCAAATATGGCTCGTAGTGGCGATTATTCTAATTTAATCAAGACTCTGTTAGATGAATCAACTAAAATTTTAGGTACAACTAAGGTTATAATTTATACAAATTCTAAAGACAAAAGTACTGTCCAATCTTTGTTGTCTAAATATCCTGGTGCAGAACTGTCACCTGAAACAATTGATTGTCTTGGTGGCATTACAGTAAAATCTAAAGAAGGTGCAATGAAATTTGATAATACTCTTGATGCAAGAATTCAACGTATGAAGCCTTTAATAAGGAAAGAAATTGCCACAAAATTCGGAGTAGGTAATTAGTATGGCAGCTCAAGGTAGAATTGTTTGGGTAAGCGGTCCAGCAGTTAAAGCTGATGGAATGTCTGATGCAAAGATGTATGAGACTGTAGTTGTTGGTAACTCAAAATTAGTTGGTGAAGTTATTCGTCTAACAGGCGATGTTGCATTTATTCAAGTTTATGAATCTACAAGTGGAGTTAAACCTGGTGAACCCGTTATTGGTACAGGAAACCCTCTTAGCGTTCTTTTAGGTCCAGGTATTATTGGACAAATCTATGATGGAATTCAAAGACCATTAAAAGAATTATCCAAAGTTTCTGGTTCATTCATTGGAAGAGGTATCACTACAACTCCTGTAGATATGACAAAAAAATATCATTTTGTACCAACTGTTAGTAACGGTGATAGCGTTGCTGCAGGAAACGTAATTGGAACTGTTCAAGAGACAGACCTCATTGTTCACTCTATTATGGTTCCACCAGATCACTCTGGTGGAAAGATCTCAAATATGGTAAGTGAAGGAGATTATGATCTAGAAACTGTACTAGCTACTACTGAGAAAGATGGAGAAAAAATTCCTCTCAAGATGTACCACAGATGGCCTGTTAGAAAGCCACGTCCATACAAGAACCGATACGACCCAACAGTTCCACTTCTTACAGGACAACGTGTTATTGATACATTTTTCCCAATTGCAAAAGGCGGTACCGGTTCTATTCCAGGTGCATTTGGAACAGGAAAGACAGTTACATTACACCAAATTGCAAAATGGGCTGATTCACAAGTTGTAGTTTACATCGGATGTGGTGAAAGAGGAAACGAGATGACTGAAGTTCTTGTTGAATTTCCACATCTTAAAGATCCACGTACTGGTAAGCCACTTATGGATAGAACAGTTTTGGTTGCAAACACAAGTAACATGCCAGTAGCTGCAAGAGAAGCAAGTATCTACACAGGTGTAACAATTGCTGAATATTATAGAGATATGGGTAAAGACGTTGTACTTGTAGCAGATTCTACTAGTAGATGGGCTGAATCACTTAGAGAAATGAGTGGAAGATTAGAAGAGATGCCAGCAGAAGAAGGTTATCCATCATATCTTGCATCAAGATTAGCTGAATTTTATGAAAGAGCAGGCCGTGTCAGAGCCATTGGAAGTCCTGATCGTGATGGATCCGTTACTCTGGTTGGTGCTGTATCACCATCAGGTGGAGACTTTACAGAGCCAGTGACAACTCACACAATGAGATTTATCAAAACATTCTGGGCATTGGATGCAAAACTTGCTTATTCTAGACACTATCCTTCAATTAATTGGATGAATAGCTATTCTGGCTATCTTGGTGATATTGCAAAATGGTGGGGCGAAAATATCAACAGTGATTGGTTGTCTCTTAGAAGTGAGGCTTATGGTGTTTTACAAAGAGAAGATACACTAAAAGAAATTGTAAGACTCTTAGGTCCAGAAGCATTACCTGATGAAGAAAAACTAATTCTTGAAGTTGCAAGAATGTTAAAGATTGGATTATTACAGCAAAACTCATTTGATGACGTTGATACTTACTGCAGTCCACAGAAACAATACAAATTACTAAAATTACTAGTTGAATTTTACAGAAGAGGTCAACAAGCACTAAAAGAAGGTGCATCATTAGCTGACATTCGTGCAATGTCTATAGTCTCTACATTACTCAAAGCAAGAATGGATATCAAAGACAATGAAATGCCAAAACTTGATCAATTAGATATCGATATGAAAGAACAATTCAAATCTATTGTAGGAGTGAAAGTTACAAATTGACAGCTAAAGGCGGAGTTCAATACAGCAAGATTGCAGAAATCAAGGGTCCGCTAGTAGTTGTTGATGATGTTGAAAATGCAGCATTTGATGAACTTGTAGAAATTGAAACTAAAGAGGGTGAAAGAAGATTAGGTAAAGTTCTTGAAGTTGGAAATGGGAAAGCAATAGTTCAGGTATTTGAGGGAACAACTGGATTATCTATTTCTGGTACCAGTGCAAAATTTGTAGGCAAACTCATGGAAATGCCAGTATCAAAAGAAGTACTTGGTAGAGTCTTTGATGGATTGGGTAGACCAAAAGATGGACTACCAGATCCAATTGCTGATAAATTCATTGATATCAACGGAGAACCAATGAACCCAGAACAACGTGAATATCCAAAAGACTTCATTCAAACCGGCGTTTCTGTAATTGATGGAATGATTACTCTGGTAAGAGGACAAAAATTACCGATATTTTCTGGCTCAGGTATGTCCCATAACATTCTTGCAGCACAAATCGCAAGACAGGCAAGCGTTGTTGGCACAAAAGATGATTTTGCAGTAGTATTTGCAGCAATTGGTGTGCAATACAGTGAGGCAGAATATTTTAGAAGAAGTCTTGAAGAATCAGGTGCACTAAAAAGAAGCGTTCTATTTCTAAATACAGCAGATGATCCTGCCATTGAAAGAATTATCACTCCACGTGTAGCATTAACTGTTGCAGAATATTTGGCATTTGATCTTGGAATGCATGTTCTTGTAATACTAACTGATATGACAAACTATGCAGAGGCATTAAGAGAAATCAGTGCAGCAAGAGAAGAAGTTCCAGGAAGAAAAGGTTATCCAGGTTATCTTTACACTGACCTTTCAACAATTTATGAAAGAGCAGGAAAATTAAATGGCAAAAAGGGCAGTGTCACCCAAGTTCCAATCTTGTCAATGCCATCTGATGATATTACTCACCCAATTCCAGATCTTACTGGATATATTACAGAAGGCCAAGTTGTACTTGGACGAGATTTGTTCCGACAAGGTGTTTATCCACCAATCAATATTTTGATGAGTCTTAGCAGATTGATGAAAGATGGAATTGGCGAAGGAAGTACAAGAGCAGATCACAGTGAAGTCTCAAATCAAGTTTATGATGCATATTCTAGGGCACAAGAAGTCAGAGCTTTGGCAGGAATTGTAGGCAAAGCAGGACTAACAGATATTGATTTGAAATACATGGATGTAGGTGATGTGTTTGAAAAAGAATTCCTTACACAAGCAACTGATGAAAATAGAACCATAGAAGAAACTCTTACTTTATTGTGGAAAATTGTTTCAAAACTTCCAAAGAATGAGATTACCAAGATTAAAGACAAATACGTAGATCAATACTATCAGGAAAACTAGTAGTATGTCATTTGGACAGAACGTAGCTGCAACAAAAATCGAGCTTCTCAAATATAAAAAATCTAGCCAAGTAGCTAAGATGGTTCAGAAAATTTTAGATGATAAACGTAAGGTTCTTTTAAAAAACATTGAAGAAATGATTGAAGAAGCCTCCAAAGCCAGAGGTGGAATTTGGGATCCGTTACAAGATATTTACAAATCAGTCAATGAAGCATACCTTGCATTAGGAACTAATACTGTTGACTCTGTTGCCGAATCTACACCGCCTGTAATGGAAGTTGATGTTCATACAAGAAGAGTTGTAGATGTGAAAATTCCTGCCCTTACAGTCAGAGAAAAAGATACAAAATCAATGCCATATGGATTTGCAGATACCAACTCATCTATAGATCGAGCAGCAAAACAGATCAAAGAATTACTTCCAAAAATCTGCAAAGCTGCAGAATATGAAAATTCAATTTTTAGTCTTGCAAAAGCACTTGAAAAAACACAGAAACTGCTTAATGCATTAGAAAATGTCATTATTCCACAATACCAACAAAAAATAAGATTCATTCTTGCAACTCTTGAAGAGAGAGAAAGGGAGGAATTCGCAAAGTTAAAAAAAGTCAAAGCTAAGATGGAAAGTAGGAAATAATGGCAAAAGAACAAATTAAAAAATTAGTTGAAGACTCAAAAAAAACATTAGAACAAGATTATGAAAATTTTGATAAATCAATTAAAACTGATTTAGCAACATTCAAAAAGAAAACACTAGCTCGAATTTAAAATCAAAACATCATCATGATTTAAATATGGAACTAGAAGAGTCGGTACATAAATGAAACCTATCGTATTGCTACTTTTGGCAACTATTGTGATATCCACTACAGGATTCACTGGACTTGCATATGCAGCAGAAGAAGGTGTAGCAACAGGAAGTTCTGACTCACTGAAAATTCTCGGTGCAGGTTTGGCATTCGGTCTTGCAGCCTTTGGTGCAGGTATAGGTTTAGGTCAAGTAGGTGCAGCAGGTCTTGCAGTAATTAGCGAGAACCCAGCATTGCAGTCAAAAGTATTCATTTTCGTAGGTATGGTTGAATCAATCGCTATCTACGGTATAGTCATGATGTTTATCATCCTGGGACAATAAACCCAGAAGTACCATCTTTTTCAAATTTTTAATTTAATTATATTTTAACTTGTTAACATCTAATATTCTTGAACAATATCTGCATTTGAGTACTCTTTTTTCTTTGTCTATTACATCCATTACTGATTCAATATGTTCAGTGCTGTTAGTAATGCAATCAGGATTTGAACAACGAAAAATTCTGTCTATTTCATTTGGGAGTGCAACTCTTCTCTTTTCAACTAGTTTGTAGTCTTTGATGATGTTAATTGTAGCCTTTGATGCAATAACTGCAAGTTTGTTTGTATCATCGTCTTTTAGAAATTTATTTTCTATTTTGATTATGTCTTTTTTCTTGAATTTTCCACTAGGTACGTTAAGAGCAATAGTTATGAGACTTCCATCCCTTCCGTCAATTCTTAAAGCATTGAGAACCTGAAGGCCTTTTCCCTCGTCAATGTGGTCCAACACAGTGCCTTCTTTGATTCGTCGAACCATAAGTTCGGACTCTTGCATCAGAATACTTTGTATAGTCACCTGTATATATCATTGAAAGAATGAACGAGTTCTACAAAAAAGACATAATTTCTATCAGGGATTTTAACAAGGCTCAACTTGAACAAGTCTTTGCATCAACTGATAAGATAATGAAGCTAGACCCTGTCGAAAGAAGGGAAATCTGTAGAGGCAATACACTGGGTTATCTATTTTATGAGCCAAGTACTAGAACTCGTCTTAGCTTTGATGCCGCCATGGCCTCAGTTGGTGGTAATTCTTTAGGAATATCTAATATCTCATCATCATCTACCCAAAAAGGCGAGAGTCTTGCAGATACTGTAAGAATAATGTCGATTTACTCTGACGTACTAGTATTGCGACATCCGCTTGATGGCTCAAGTAGATTCGCAGCTGAAGTTTCCCAAAAACCTGTCATCAATGCAGGAAGTGGGACAGAAGAACATCCGACACAGGCTATACAAGACTTGTTTACAATTAGAAAAGAAAAGAAAAAGATTGATGGTCTCAAAATAGGAATTATTGGTGATCTAAAATATGGGCGAACAGTTTACTCTCTTTTGTATGGTCTTGGGAATTACGATGTTGACGTTCATTTAATTTCTCCAGAATCGTTAAGAATTAGATCTGATTCCGTTTATGAAATAAAAAAGAGATTATCTTTTACAGAATCTACCAATGTTGAAGAATACATCGATGATCTTGATGTCCTTTATGTAACACGAATACAAAAAGAAAGATTTCCAGATGAGGAGGAATATCTTAAGGTAAAGGGAAGCTATGTTGTTGGACTGGATTTGCTGCAAAAGATGAAAGACGATTCTATTATTTTACATCCATTACCTAGACTGGACGAAATTTCAACTGATGTTGATAAGACAAAAAACGCAAAATATTTCGAGCAAGCTGAATATGGCAAACACACAAGAGCTGCATTGTTAGGACTAGTCCTCAATGAAAACGGATTCTAAATTAAAGATCTGATTTATAATCAAAATTGATTGCGTATTCCATATATCTAGAGACATATCACTTAACAACAGTTTGACGCAAACAAAAATTCTGCCAATTTTTCCTTTGGATCTAGT
>DASSYQ010000066.1:0-7160 GCA_035703205.1 Nitrosarchaeum sp. | reverse complement strand
ATGTTCTATGAACTATGGTAGCACCTACTTGACCTTTAATGTCATCACCAATTACAGGGATGTTTTTTTCTTTGAATTTTTTAGCCCATGTTTCATCAGATGCGATAAAAGACGGAATACAATTAACAAAAGCAGTACCAGTATCAAGACAGATTTGAGCCCAGAAGGCAGTGACTTGATCAGAGCCTACAGGCAAATAGGAGACAATTATTTCAACGCCCTTATCTTTGATTATTTGTTTAATTTCTTCGGCAAGTTGTTTGTCAGTTTTTGTAGTTTGTATTGGTTTGATTCTGTTTTCAACCCACAATCCAACTCCGTCAAGAGCGGGACTTTCGTAAACTTTGGCGTCAGTTTTTGGCATAGAATCCTTTGGAATCCAGTTGACCATGTTTGGGTATTCATAAATCGCTTCATTGAGAAATTTACCAATTTTGTTGTCTCCTACATCAAAACCACACACAAAATCAATATCGTGAATTCCATATCCAGCAAGTTTATCATGAATTATGCCGGTTACTTCTTGGGAGGGGTTTTGTCGATAGTATTCTATTCCTTGGATTAGACCTGCAAAACAATTACCTATGCCCACTAAACCGACTCGAATTCTTTTTCCCATTCAAAAATCAGTGGAATTATGCAGGTTTTAAGTTTTCTTAGTGCGTTTGCTTCAATAATTATCGAAAAATTAGTTTTGATTTTTGTAATAGAGTTTGATAATTTTATCTACCACATCGTCGGTATCAACATCTTTTTCTGTGCTTACAAGAAGTAAATGGTCATCCCCCAGATAGAGAGAAAATCGCTTGACCAAATCATATTCAGCCAAAGTGTATTTTGTTTTGCCAAGCCATTTTGACATTTCTTTACGTGCTTTCCAATCAATAATAGAAAGAGTTACTAATTCATTTTCTTTATGCTCTGAAAGTAGGCTAGTTAAGCCCTTACGCATACCGCCTCCAACACGTACAGCCCATTGATCATAAACTGTAGCAAATCGAATTTTAGGATTAGATTCTAAAATTTGTGAACAAAATTTTTCATAATCCAATGATTGTTTTATGTATTTATGATTATTAGAGTTTTATTAAATTTTAGGAAAACAAAGTTCTTGATGATGTTGAAAATTACAAAATCAGTGGGTTTTGTGGAAGTTTTATTGTAAAAATAGTCGGTGGGGATTTTACAGATATTGTTCCACCGTGTACATCAATAATTGACTTTACACTTGCAAGTCCAAGACCAGTCCCTTGTTGTTTTGTGGTGAACAAGGGATCAAATATCTTATCAAGATTCTCTATGGATATTCCACTTCCAGAATCTTCAAATTCTAAAATCAAATTATTTTCTTCAGTTCTGACTCGTATAGTTATATTTCCACCATTTTCCCCAATTGCATCAATAGAATTAGATAAAATATTACTAAATGCAGCCTCTAGCTGAATTCTGTTTGCTATCAATGAAAAGTCATTTTCAGGCAGTGTGATTGAAATATTGTCAGGGATGTTTGTATTTTTAATGGATTCTTGTAAAATCTTTGAAATTGAGACTAGTTTCATATCAAGGGTTGTAGTTTTGACAAAACCTAAAACTTGACTTATTTGATAGTTGATTCTGGATATGGCTTCATTTATCACCGGAATGTATTCTTTTAGTTTTGGATCTAGATTTTTATTTATTCGTGATTCAATATTTTCCACAGATAATTTAATCACGCTTAGAGGATTTCGTAAATCATGTGAAATCCGCGCGGTTAGTTCACCTATGGTGGATAATTTTTCTTTTTTGATCAAGTCATTTTGTGCTCGCAGGATCATTGCAGTTTGCTTTTTTGTTTTTTCAAATAAAAGCAATACTAGCAATATGACTATTCCAATTAAGGTGATCAATATTGGAAGTACAACATCAAAAAAATAATAGAGAGATTTTGTAGATTTTGCATTATTTACCAAGATGTATTCTGAGTAGTCTGTTGTGTGCTTGCCTCCGACTTCCACTTGAGAACCTCGCATGCCATCATTAACAAAATAATCATCCCATTGCTTAGAAAAACTAACGACCATGCCGGTCACGGGTTCTACAGACACCATACAACTTCCATCTGAAAAAATCTTTTTTGATGGAAATTGTGGAAAAGATGATGATACGTCAGTATCATTGTATTTGCATGAAAAATCATATACCTGTAGATCATTAATGTGACTAATACCATCAAAAACAAAAGTTGTTTTGGTAAATATCATTGGGTGAATGAAATCATAATTCTGTTTTTGAACATTTGTCGGAAAAGCAAAATATTCATTCATGTGTGCATGTTTTCTAGTATTTCTATCTACAAAGAAATTTTGTGCGCTATTAAAAATCACATCATTTGTTGCAGAATCAACTCCAATTACAGTAGCCCGTATCTCCAAGATATCCCCCTTTATACTGACAACATTTTGTCGCAGTGTTTCTCTTATCAAAAATGGTTCAGATAGATTTCCATCAATGTGTTCCAACACACGATCTTGCCCCTCGTGTTCAGAAATTAATTCATAGTCTAATGGCATTTTTTTTATTTCGTAAACAGACAATTCGTAAACAATAACTGCAGTCAAAATAATCAAAAAACCCACGATCAGTTTTAGTTTATCATTAAAATGCACAACATAATTTTCAGTATTGTCACTTAATAAAATTACAGAATATTTTGTGATAAAATAATCCAATTAAACTAGATCATAGATTTAGATCAGCTTCGTGTACATCTTTGTTTATATAACATCATCATACCGATTGGTTAGTGATTACCTGTATTGTAATAGATGATGATAAAAACATCACCAAAGTATTCTCTGAGTTTTTAGAACTTATTGGAATGGATGTATTAGCACAAGGACATACTGGTGATGATGCAGTATCTCTGTACATTAAACATAGACCTGAAATTATATTTACAGATATTATGATGCCAGATACAGATGGATTTTATGGTATTGAGAAAATTAGAGAATTTGATCCAGATGCAAAAATTGTTGCAGTAACGGCAGACATATCATCAGAGACAGAACAAAGATTAAACAAAATGAATATCACTGCCGTGATTTACAAACCGTTTAATCGTGATGAAATAAAACGAGTGTTAATGGAAGAATATAAAATTCACACAAGATGAGAGTTTTTAAATATTCTTTTAACAAATAATTTGAATTATTTTTCAAATATACAAATCAGTTATGAATAGGAAAATATAGTAAAAACACGGGTTAATTTCAAAAAAAAATGAATACGTCAGGTTACTTATTCATATTTTTGAGAATCTAAATATATCAAAAACATGTTTTTAAAAACAATGGCGGAACCAAGATGTTCACGTTGTAATTGTCTTCCTTCAGAATGTAGAACAAGTGATACTCCGTATGATTGTCCCAATTGTACATGGAAACAATGTGATTGCTGGGCAGAAAACAATAATTCAGGATGATTTGACGTTTTAGCTTGACAGCAATTTTTTTTGACCGGTCCTCTAAAACATAATTTTTAAGCAAATAATACATGATCATAAAAATACTTGTAATAATTTCAATTGTGATTCTAGGTTCATTGATATTTGCACCTCAAATCATAGGGCTATTTTCTAATGTCTCCAGTAGCGTAGAAGAAATCAAAGAAGAAACTAGTGATTTGAGAGTTAAAACAACAGAATCGGTTGAACATGGTATTGATTCTTCAGTGACAATAATTGATGAGACTAGTGATAAAATCAACAATCAGATAAACATTGTAAAAGAATCTTCAAAAAACATATCAGAAAAGATATCAGAGATAAATCCCCTGAATAATGATTTAGACAAACCAACAGATGATCTGGTCATACCAACAAACAAAACAGATATGGATTCAAGTAAACCAGATATCAAATTTGATTATTCTAGTTCACCAATTTATGAGAATCTTTCCTTGTCAATGATTCAGCAGTCAAATGGTGATGTTTTGTTGCAGTATTTTGACATCACAGGCAATACAAAAAGTGCCAACATAGTAATTAGAACAGATGAAAAGGAAATATTTTCAGGGATTTTTTTTACTTCAAATTTTAAAACAGTGGTAAATGATATAGCTAAATCATATTATGTAGATGTCATTATAGAGCACAAAGATTATGGTACTGTAAAGTCTTCAATATTTAATTCTGGAAACAGTATTGATTCTAAAATTGATGGAGAATTCATTCAATCATAATTTAGATATTTTTAGCAACAATTTGAGATAATACCATCGTAAAATTCTATGTAGGGATAAAAATCCATTCAAAAAAGAAACCGAGTAAAATTTTTTGTTCCTAAAAACTAGCCACGAGATGTGCAGATAATACTTGAATCCCAAATACCACAAATTACAACATATCAAGGCAGAATTTTATACTTGTCACAAAGAAATCACAGTATGATAGAGCCAGGTCGTCCGGTAAAAGACATCAAAATAGATTCAAACACATCATTAGAAAAAATTTTTGATGAGATATCACAATCAGGAGGATTTGAAGCGGTAAATCTTTCGGACGGTCTTGACATTTTAACCGCAATGATTTCAGATCAAGAATGTCTAAAATTCATTTCTTTTGTAGGAGCAGTTGTATCAACAGGACTACGAGGAATTATCAAAGATATGATTAAAAACAAATGGTTTGATGTCGTAATTACAACTTGTGGTGCTTTGGATCATGATATTGCACGACATTTTTCTAATTACAAGGAAGGATCATTCACTATGGATGATGGGGAACTCGCAGATCAGCATATTCACAGATTAGGAAATATTTTAGTTCCAATGGAAAGCTACGGTCCACTGATTGAAGAAAAAATGCAGTCATTCTTGGAAGAAGAATATAGGAATGGGATAAAAGAAATGTCTACTGCAGAAATATGCAGAATGATCGGAAAACATCTTGGAGAAGACTCTTTTCTTTATTGGGCTTACAAAAACAAAATTGATGTCGTAGTACCAGGAATTATGGACGGTGCTGTAGGTAGTCAAATATGGTTATTCATACAAAGACATAATGATTTCAAATTAAATTTAGCAGGAGATGCAGATTTGTTATCAGGATTAATATTCAAAGCAAAAAAATCAGGGGCTTTAATGATTGGTGGGGGAATTTCAAAACACCATACATTGTGGTGGAATCAATACAGAGAAGGCTTGGATTATGCGTTTTACATTACAACAGCACAAGAATTTGATGGAAGTCTAAGCGGTGCACTCGTAAGAGAAGCAATATCATGGGGGAAAGTCACACAACAAGCCAGACAAGCTACTCTCCATGCAGAAGTTACAACAATTCTACCATTCATTTATGCGGCATTAATTTCAAAACTAAAGTAATTAAATCAGGTAAAAACTATTATTCAATAGAATCAAGTAAAAAATATTGTACTCTGGAATAAGAATTAAAGAATTAAGACCCATTAATTTGGAAGGAGGTTATCTCATAGACGGATTTCCTTCAGTGGGATTTACCAGTGCTATTGCTACAGAATCAATGATACAGACATCGCAATTTAGTTTAGCTGGAATAATTGATTCAGATAGTTTTCCACCGATTAGCTTGATTAAAGAGGGCAAACCAAATTATCCAACACGTATTTTTGTGAATGATGATCTTAAAGTTTCAGTTTTCTTATCATATCTTACCCTTCATGAATCATTACACAGAAGTGTTGCAAGAACAATGCTCAAGTGGGCAAAAAAACAAAAAATAGAATTAATTGTAAGCAGTGTAGCGGTTAAATCATTAGATGTAATTGAAGGAATAGTTGCAGTAGGAAATACAGATTCTGCAAGAAAAAAAGTAAGAGAATCAGGATTAAAAATTTTAGAATATGGAACAATCCCAGGGATACCAGGAATGTTACTCAACGAAGGAAGTATAACAAAACAAGATGTCATCGTAATTATTTTTCATTCAGACGGTACAGGTCCAGATTTTAGATCAAGTGCGGAATTATGCATGGGGATGTCACAATTAATTCCAGGCACATCTTGCGATATTCCACTTTTACAGAAAGAAGCTGAAAAGGCAGAACAATCAATTAAAGAAACCGATGAAGAATCACGACAGTTAAAAGATTCAATTTACAGATAAAAAATTACAAAATAACTGTAATTATTTTATAACCACATGTCAACAAGAAAAAGAATTAATGAATCAAATAATTGAGTTTGTATCTACTGTCATACTTATTTCAGCGTCAGGAGTAATGGCGCCAGGTCCTTTATTTGCTGCAAATATAACATATGGGTTACAAAATGGTGGAAAAGCAGGAATAAAAATTGCAATTGGTCATACAATTGTAGAGTTACCACTTGTGATTCTATTAGGAATTGGAATATTTTCATTTGAGATTTTTCCAGAATTCAGAACGTTAATTTCCATTTTAGGTGCAATCATACTTTTTGTTTTTGCAGGAGTTCAAATCAAAACAACATTACAAATGAAAGAAAAAACTTCTTTTAATCTAAAACATAACGCAATTGTTACAGGAATTATACTTAGTGCATTAAACCCATTTTTCATCATATGGTGGTTAAGTGTTGGATTAAAACTAATTTCAGATGCAATGTTGATGTGGGCATTTGTGGGGATAGTTATTGTGTTCTTATCACATATATGGATGGATTTTGCGTGGCTATATTCAATAGGGCATCTTGCTTCTAAAAGTTCAAAAATACTTTCAAATAGAAATTATAAAATTTTGATGATTGGATTAAGTTCTATGTTAGTATATTTTGGCATATCATTCATAACAGATGTGGTTTAATCACAATCTAAAAGTTCAATTTCAGGTTTGCATTCAGCATTAAATGAATTAATTTTTTCAACTAGAATATCACAAAATTCAGGATCAAATGATTTTTCATAAGATTTCAGATTACCCATGATAACAACATGTTGAATCCCACATGGATATACTACAAAACCAAGAATTATTCCAACAGTAAAAATAGAAATACAGATTAGAGTTAGGTATCTAATGGAATTAATTTTTTGTAATGTCAATTTCTATTGTAGATACATTACGTGTTTTTCCATCTTGAGAGGTAAGGGAATCAGATAAAATTCGAACGTCACTAATAACATATCCAACAGTATTCATTCTTTTAACAATCATTTGAGA
>DASSYQ010000062.1:0-4001 GCA_035703205.1 Nitrosarchaeum sp. | reverse complement strand
ATATAAATAACATCACGTTTATGGATAATCATGGGTATTGTTTCAAAAGGTGCCAAATGCAATGTTACGGGCTGTGAAAAGGAAGGTGCTCGTTCATTAAACACCACCAAAGTAGAAAATGCAGGATTGCAGCTAAGTTCTGCAGGTAAAAAGACTGTTCTGTGTAAAGATCATTATAAAGAATGGAAAAAAGAATCTAAAGACGATAGAGACCTAGAACGCGCTCGATTTAACAAGTTTTAATCTTTCTTCTTTTTCTTTGCTTTTTGTTTTCTATCTATACCGGGTGTTTTCAAATAATCTGATTGTAATTTTTCATAATACTTTCCCAATTTTTTGTATAATCTTTTTGGCTCTCTTGGCTTTTGATTACTAAGCACATACAACGCTAAAATCGGAAAAGCAATTGTTGAATCTGCGTAAACTGTAATCATATCGTGATGTGCATCTTGTACCTTGCCCCAGCTTTTTCCTTCCTGCAGTGTTGCACCTGATAATCCTCCTGTATCTGGTCTTGCATCAGTGATTTGTATCACATAGTCTTGTCCTCCGTCATTTCTTTGTAATATTTGATCTAAAAGCGGACCTGTCTGCTGTGCAGTATTTTTTGGAACCCCCCCACCAAGTTCAACTATTCCTGATTTTTTTGAATTGTACAAAATTGATGCTTGCTCAATTATCTCTTTTACGAAATCTATGCTGTATACTTTATCATGCAGTCTATGCACTGCCAAGTTCAATGCCAATGATGAATCTTTCATGGCAGAAATGTACACTGGAACGTCATATTCATACGCAGTTGCAATGAAGCTTTTTTCTGGATGCTTTGATTTTTCTTTACTAATCTTTCCCATCAAATTACAAAATTCTGCAGTTGTAAATGGTTTGTCTATAAAATAATTTGCAAACATTTTTTGTATGATTAGATCTTCTGCTTCCAATGTTTCATGGAATTTTATGTATACATCCCTAATTCTTACAATTTCATTTTCATATAATTTCATATCATCAACATCAAAATGACCTTGTTTAACTGGTAATCCCCATGCAAAATGATCTTCATGATAAACATTAGCCCCTGTTGTTACAATCCAATCTACAAAACCGCGTTCAATCAAAGTCTTGATAATTCCTCCAAATCCTACAGGAGTCATTGCCCCAGATACTGTAAGGCAGATTGTGGCATCTTCTTTGATCATCTTTGCATATAATTTTGCAGCTTCCCCAAGCTGTCTTCCATTGTACCCAGAACTTGCAAAAACATCTACAAGATCTTCGATTGTCATATTTGGTTCTAATTTGATGTGGGGGATATCTTTGCCGTGAAATTTGTGTGGGTCCAACAATTATGAACGAAATTTTACCGTAAATAATACTTGTGATCTGATAGTTCTTTGAAAATTTAATACTGCAATTATGCTGTCTTGATGATATGAACTCTAAAATCTTGGATTTAATAATACTTGCACTTTCACTTTTATTTTTTATTGGATTATTGGCATTTGAATATCACTCATTTGGATTGGAACATCCAATTTTACTTATACCTGATACATTCAAAGAATTTTTTGAGTTTTTGATATTACCTCTTATTGTATTGCTTGTCCTTGATCTTGTTATTAAATATAGAAAAATAAATCATCCAAAGAAATTCATAAAAAAATACTGGATTGATATTGTAATGCTTGCATTAATCCCTGTTTTTTTTACCTTCAAATTTCTAAAAATTGGATTGAGTGTCGTAAAGAAATTAAAAACTGCTAAAACTGGTGCAAAAATATTTCATAAAACAAAAAAGATCTCCCAGAAAAAATAATTTTTAAAATACCTATGAAATAAAACTTGTTTTACTGTTGTTGTTATAATTTTTATTTCATGAGTTTTGGGACAAAAATATACACAAGTAAAATTATCTCAATTCTTCCAAGAATCATCAAAAACCCAAAAACTATTGTCATGAATGGATCAAGCGCCGAGCTGATTGTTCCTGCACCGTGACCTGTAGTGGTTATTGCAGATACACTGTCATAGAATGCATTTTGAAAGTCATGTCCCATAGAAGCCATGTATGCTGCAACAAATAATGGCACCATAACTGACACTGCTAATATTATGACTCCTACTATGATGTCTTTTTTATCTGACTCTGATATTTTTACTGATTTTGTATTCAAAATATATCGTAATTTGGATAATTGCATGAATCTGAAAATCTTTATTCCTCCTGCTGTAGAAAATCCACATCCTCCTATTATCATGGCTATGATGGCAATGGTGAATGCTACTGGATTCAAATTCTCTAGACTTATTGTCTGGTATCCAGTGGTGGTGCTCGCTGAAATTATGTTAAATACACTGTCAAACCAATTTGCATCCATTGAAAATATGAATACAATGCAAAAAATTACTAAAAGACAAAAATACACTGCAACTTCTTTTGTTAAATTAATAGAAAGAAATTTTGTTCTAACTAAAGCATAATGAAAACCAAATGGGAGTGCACCTAATATCATTCCCCCAATCACTACAATGTATTCTATTGTTGTAAATTCTTCAAATATTTTCGAGTCTGGACTTGTACCTCCAGTAGAGAGTGCACTAAATGCCAAAGCAAAATCATCTAATATTTCGCCTTGGCCCAAATAAAATAAAAGTAATGCAATAACTATTGCATAAATAGAAAATATGATTGTAATTATTGAAAACAATTCTTTGAGATGTGGAACATTTCCAGAGATGAGTCCCTTCATTGTGCTTACTCGTTTTTCTGAATAAAATGCAGTTACAATCAGATAGATGAAGCTTAATCCTCCAACAAACTGAGCATACCCACGATAAAATGTAAAACTTCTTGGCAAGTCTTCTGGATATTGTACTAGTGAAAATCCTCCGGTTGTAAACCCTGCAGAACTTTCAAAAAATCCATCTGCAAATAATTCTAATGGATCAGTAGACTCAAACTGTATTACAAAAAGCTGAGGTATCATACCAAACAAAACTAGGATGATAAAGCTTGCAAATACTAGAATGGCTGTACCTCTTAATGTAATTGGCTGCTTTTCACCATATGAATTCATGAAAAAACCAGAAACTATCAGCAAAACTGACATTAGATATATTCCTGTTGCAACTACCGTATCATTTAGCAACGTAGCAACAATTCCAGGAATAAACATCAAAACACCAGTAAATTGTAACACTACTCCCAAATTCCAAATTACTCCCCAGAGTGTAGACTGCTTTGGTTGTTTTACAAGTGATTTTTTTACAAGATTAAATATTGTATCTAAATAGATCATCCCCACCACCAAATTACTATTTGACATCACGGCTAATTTTCTGATCTTTTTTTCACGCATTATATCTAGTGCTTCTGAAATTGTTTGATCTTCTCTTATTGAAATTAAAGGAAATATCATAATGTCTCCCAATGTTGTTTTGAAAGGATTGACAAAAGCTTCGCTTAATTTTGTCAAAATATCCTCATCTGTAACTATCCCTATTGGATTGTATGCATCGTCAACTACGATAATTTCATCAACATCTTTCTTTTTTAGTATGGTGCATGCTTCAGAAAGCTTTACAGATTCAGAAAGCATGAGAACATTATGTCTATAATACTGGGATACTTTTTTACTCAAATAATCCATAGGGTTGTTTTCTTGTGACAATTGTTCTAAATTCAGAACTACTACAGATTAATCTTGTGTCATTTGATCTCAAAATGGATGCGATCTATTCTAATCTTTGAATGTAAAATTCTATTGTGTGTTTGATCTGAATTTTTCAAAAGATCTTTTAAACTAAACTTTAAACTCTGATTCATTTACATTATGTTGAGGTTAAAATGAAAAATTCTGATACCACATTTGGATTGACTGAGTATGAATTATCTGATTTGATTCAACACGACTCAAATCTTGTAATTTGTGATCTTAGAAAAAAAGAAGACTATGCAAAAGGTCATATCAAAAAATCCACATTGGTACAATATAACGAAA
>DASSYQ010000055.1:0-2659 GCA_035703205.1 Nitrosarchaeum sp. | reverse complement strand
GTACAACAATCAGCAAGAATCTCACATCCAGCTCGTTCCAGTTCGTTGGTGTAACCAATTTTTCTTGCTTGCTCCTTTACTGTTCTAGGACAAAAGATCATACATCTTTTTCTAAAGGAGCGGCCCTTTAGTTTACCAGTAAGATCAGAAATTTCTTCAAGACCAAGCTGAGGACTGCCAAGTGTGATTAGATCACCTTTTTCTGCAGTGTTTAGCTCATCATGGATCTCATTCATCTCTTTTTTATCAAAATCTACTTTCTCACAACCGGGATCTCCATTGCCAAAAAGAAACTTTGCACATGTGCCAGAGGTTCCCATTCCACCACACAGTGCCTTGCAGCTACGTCTGTCCATCTCTCCAACACCTGATATATTTACGGAGTTGTTTCCTACTTTGCCTGCAAAAAATCCAAGCATTCCATATGTCAGCTCATTTGGATTATCTATTTTCATTCTAATTGTTAGGTTTGGAGAGTCATCTTTTCTTAGTGAAGAGTATGGGCTTTTTCCAGTAATTGCGCTTGCAAGTGCACTAAATGCGCTTTCCTTGTTAGTTTTTAGATTATCAAATGAGTTTACATGAATTGCTGCATTGCTTTCTGCAAAAGACACTTGCGTTCCCTCTTTTGGCATATCAAAAATTTCGTATGGAATACATGAAAATGATGGAATTACTCCCATTGTTTCATATGATTTTCTAATAGAAAGTTGTTTTGAAATAAAATTATCATCTAGATTATAATTTGTGACATTATCAATGTCAAAACCCATTGGATTAAGAGTTGTTTTGACTTTGACTCTGGCATTTTTACTAATACCAGATAAAAATTCCTCGCCTGCATCTCCAATTGTATTATAGTTAACACCAGAAAGATGTGCCCACTCAATTGGGATTAGCTTCTCTGCGTCTGTTGCCTCGCCTGTTGCAACCAAAATTCTGTATGCCATCTGCATGATTTCGCCTTGTTCACCTTTTAGTGCAGATTCTTCCTCTTTTGTTAATTCCAACAGTACTAGTTTGACTTACAGATATAATACTTGTACGTAAAATTCCATACAGAAATGCAAAAAATTCTTCGTGGAATGATGGATACAATGGTTTCCGTAAAGCCCCCAAGAATGACTGCACTAAGAGAATTGCATGAAGCAGAGACAGGAACATTTAGCATTCTAATTGGAACAATACTTTCAGCACGAACAAAAGATGAGACTACAACAAAGGCAGTCAAGGTATTGTTTTCAAAATATAAAAATGCAAAGGAGCTTGCAAATGCCAAAACAAAGGATGTAGAGAAGATCATAAAATCAATTGGCTTCTATCATGTTAAATCAAAAAGAATAATCGAAGTTGCTAAAATTATTGATTCCAAGTACAAAGGAAAAGTTCCAGACAGTTTAGAAAAACTAGTAGAACTACCAGGAGTTGGAAGAAAGACTGCAAATTGTGTGTTAGTTTATGCATTTGACAAACCAGCTATTCCAGTAGACATTCATGTTCATAGAATTTCAAATAGATTGGGATTGGTAGATACAAAAACTCCTGAAGAAACAGAACAGGAGTTAATGAAAAAGATTCCAAAAAAATATTGGATTGAGATAAATGATACTTTTGTAATGTACGGTCAGAACATTTGCAAGCCTATATCACCAATGTGTAGTGTGTGTAAAATCAAAAAAGATTGCAAATATTACAAGACTAAGAACGTTTCTTAGTTAGGTATAGTACACCTACTAGGATTCCAACTCCTGCAGCCACATAAAATGGAAATAATGCAAGGGGGTTCTTTGCAGGATCGCCTGAAATGATTTCTATAATCATGCTTCCTGAATTTATTGCTGGTGGATCATTAGGGCTTTCCATTCCATGAACAGAATACGAATCAATTGCAAATGTGCCGATATCAAGATTAGATACAACTATTCTTGCACCATTGTTTACTGTTAACCCTGCTCTTTCAGTGTATGATACGATTGTTTTAGATAATGGAGACCATCCTCGTTCTAAGTCACTGTGCACAACAACATATCCCTCTTTAGGAGTCTGTACTGCAATCCAGAATTTCTCATTTGGTTGGGAGCCCATACCTATTTCAACTAGTTTCTCAGGATTTTCTTTGTCATAGATTCTCAAAACTGCATTTCCATCGGGGTTTGCATATACAAGATTGTTATCAATAGTAACCTGCCAGCTTATTCCATGTGTTCTTTGCATTTGAACAGTGTTTGCATCTCGAAGAATTTTATTAAATTCGTATGACGGAATCTCTATTGTATCAATAATCAAAGTGGGATTCTTTGATTCTTCTGCAAAAACAGGCAATATAGTAAATGTGGAAAGTAAAATTAAAACAAGAAGATATTTCACGAGCTGAATCTAGTTTCAGTGAATAAATACCTAATCAACAAACGGGTGTGGATGTTCCAAAATTACCTTTGAGACTTCTGGTCTTAAGATAAATTCGGATGGAGATTTACCTTCATCAATCATTTGTCTTAGTTTGGTTCCACTGATCTGCTCTTTTGCATCATCACCATGTGGACATGCTCTTGGATTTGTATATGTCAGACATTTTCTGCAATAGAAGAATGCCGGGAAGAATATTGGAGTTATTTCTAATTCAGGATAATCATCAAAGATTTTTTGTGCTGCAAATGGA
>DASSYQ010000093.1:0-13073 GCA_035703205.1 Nitrosarchaeum sp. | reverse complement strand
TTCAATACAGAAAATTTATCCACTTCAGTCTTCAAATCAGAACCAGGCGGAACTGCCAAAGTAAACCACAGATTAAACTGATGATCTCGTTCATAATTATGACTTACACCAGGATGACGATTAATTTGATTTGCAACATATTCTAATCTATCAGGTTCAATTTCCATTGCAACCAAGGAACTTTTGTATCCAAGACGTCTAGTATCAAATATTGCGCTTAATTGCCTCAATACTCCAATTTTTTTGAGATGGATTAAACGCTCTTTAATGATTTCAGATGACGTTCCAAATTTTTTTGCAATATCATCAAAGGGTTTTGGAGTAAGAGGAAAAGTCCATTGAATCTCATTAAGAATTTCCTTATCCAGATTATCCATGGATTGAGCCAACATCTCAGTTACCTCTCTATTCAATTAAAAATGTAGCTAGAAAATTATGCGTCGGATTTTAATCTATAAATAGAAACTTTTGTCCCTTTGATCGTTGATAATTAATCTAAATTTACATGGCAAATTAGTCATTGTTATTGGAGGCGGAAATGAAGCGCTAAAGAGGATTAATTCATTATTAGGAGAGAAATGCCAAATCCTAGTAATTAGTAATGCAATAAATAATCAGATAAAAATACTAGTAAAAAGCAAAAAAATAAAATTCAAGAAACAGAAAATTTTAGATTCGTCTATTCTTTCAATCTACAAACCATACATGGTAATCACGACAACGAATGATAAAAAATTAAATCAAAAAATAGTCAATGATGCAACGAAGCAAAAGATTATCGCATATAGTTCGGACAATCCAGAGTTGAGTGATTTTGCAAATCCTGCAATAATAGATTTTGAAAACATAATTCAAATTGCAATTTTTACGGGCGGTAAAAGCCCGGCCATGTCAAAAAAGTTGAGAGCAGAATCAGAAAAAATATTCAAAAAAATAATCACTAAAGAAGACATTGATCAGATAAAAATTCAAAACATCATAAGAGAACTTGCCAAAGACATGATCCCTACTCAAACCGAGAGAAAAATGTACCTGAATAGCATTATAGGCGATAAAGAGATTAAACAGTTAATAAAAGACGGACAGGTGAAAAAAGCTGAAAAGCGAGCTATCACAATATTGAGGAATTGGAAATGAATCAAAATATAATCAATGCACGTGTTACTTTTCGTAATTCACCTATTCATATTCTTGAAAGATTCACAATTAGGGATTTAGAAAACGCATATGTACAATTCAAAGAGCACTCAGGATTAGACGAGTGCGTCATTATTCAAACATGTAACAGAATAGAATTATTTGGTAAAGCAAAAAATTATGACATAAACAAGATAAAAAAGACTTGGGCGTCACTGACGGGTTTAGAAGAAGATGCATTTGAAGAAAATTTAGAATTTGTGGAAAACGGAGATGCAATACATCATTTACTAAAACTCACATCAGGGTTAGACTCGATGGTGGTAGGAGAAGAGCAAATTCTAGGTCAGATAAAAAATTCCATTACATCAGCTAGAAATGCAAAAGCATCGGGTCAACACCTCAATAATTTATTTGATAAAGCAATTAGAATTGGAACTAGAATTAGAAATTCCACTGGAATTAATCGTGGCGGAATTTCAGTAGGATCAATGGCAGTAAAATTGGCAGAAGAGAACATTGATGAATTAAAACTAAAGAAAATTTTGTTAATTGGAACTGGGGAAGTGTCCACACTTGTAGCAAAGTCTCTTGCACGTAGAGGATACGATTTTGCGGTTACTAGCAGGACAATTGATAGATCCCAATCGTTTTGTGAAACTATGGGAGGAAGACCGGTAAAATTCGAAGACGTTCTAGTAGGATTTGAAAACTATGATGTTTTGTTTGTTGCCACAACTGCTCCATACTTCCTTGTAACTCATGAGAGAATAACAAAAGCAATGCATGGGAAGAAAAAAGGAATGATGATCCTTGACTTGTCAAATCCAAGAACAGTTGATGAAAAAGTGGCAACTATAGGAGGCGTGAAATTGATGAATTTGGATCAGATTGCAGAAATGGTTGAAAAAAATATGAAATCGAGGCTAAACAAGGTAAAAAGTGTTGAAAATATAATTAGTGAAGAAGTATCTGTACTAGAGGCTTCAATGAAAAGACTAGATGCAGAACCACTTGTAAAAGATGTATTCAAAAATATAGATTCACTTAGAGAAAAAGAATTGCAAAAAGCACTTCAAATGCTTGATGAAAAAGATGAGAGAAAAATCAAAATAATAGAAGAGCTGACAAAGGCAGTCGTAGAAAGCATAGTCTCAACACCTATGAATAACATTCGCAAAGCATCAGAGCAGGGCAAGCCAGACATTATAGAAATGGCAAGTAAATTATTTGACTATAAAAAACAAAATGAATTAGACTAAGATTATATCTTACCCAAAAGGAATTTTGATAATGTCGTTTCCAACTAGACGCCTTCGCAGATTACGAACTTCAGAAAAAATGCGAGAATTAATCCAAGAGACTACTCTAACTTCAAGAGATTTAATTTGTCCAGTATTTGTTCAAGAAGATCTAAAAACTAGAATCAAGGTAGAATCAATGTCAGAAATTGAGAGATTGCCTCTAGACGATGTCAGTGACGAGGTAGGTACAATTTCAGATTTGAACATTCCATCTATCATGCTGTTTGGGATTCCTGCCAAGAAAGATGATGCAGGGACTTCAGCATTTGACGATAACGGAATTGTTCAAAAAGCAATTTCTCAGATTAGAAAAAACTTTGGTGATAAGATAGTGATCATGGCAGATGTCTGCCTATGTCAGTTTACATCAACAGGACATTGTGGAATTATTAAAGGAAACAAAATAGATAACGATTCAAGCCTAGAAACGTTAGCAAAGATTGCAGTTAGTCAAGCAAAAGCAGGTGTTGATACTGTTTCTCCCTCTGCAATGATGGATGGACAAGTTGCAGCAATAAGAAAGGCATTAGATGATGAAGGATTTACAGATGTTTCAATAATGTCACATTCTGCAAAACATCGTTCGTCATTTTATTCACCTTTTAGAGACGCAGCTGAGTGTGCACCAAAATTTGGGGATAGAAAGACGTATCAGGTTCCATTTACAAATGCACGAGAAGCCATGATGGAAGTTGAAATGGACATCAATGAAGGAGTAGATATTGTAATGATCAAACCAGCTTTGGCATATTTAGATTTGATAGCAGAAACCAGAAGAAGATTCAATGTTCCAATTGCAGCATATAGTGTTTCTGGAGAATATGCATTGGTGAAAGGTGCTGCAAAACAAGGATGGGTAAATGAAAAAGACATCACAGAAGAAATACTATACTGCATTAAACGGGCTGGTGCTGATATGATTGTAACATACTTTGCAAAATCAGCAGCAAAGTTTCTTCAAAAATCATGAGAAATGATGAACGTTTTGAGATAGAAAGGGCTTTTGATTTACTGCCTCATGTTGTAGGGTCTAGCTGGGCAGTGATTTGGTTTAGATTAAATAAAATAAAAAAACCCACTCGTGAAGAATATAGAAAAAAAGTTCTAGAATATCTCAAAATGATGGAGTCTGTCTTTGAATCATATGATACAGATGAGAAATTTTCAGAGATGATAAAATACATTCAGATAAGAAAACAAGAAGAATATGAAAAAATCATGTCAGGTTTGAATAAAGAAGTAGAAAAAAGATACAACAGGTATATAGATTATGGATAAAATAGTTATTTTTCTAAAATATTAAAGAAAAAAAGGAAAAAAGAACCTATGGGAGATCCAATGGAATATTGTAACTTCCCCAAGGTTCTGAAATCCTAAAGACGTAATCCTTTGTAGGGTCATAGATGAATTGTGTTCCACCGTATGGGACTAGAGGTCCAAATAACATGGAAAATTCTCTTGCTTGTCCTGGAGTTAGAACAATGTTTCCGTTTGTAAAGTCAGTTGCAGAGTACTTGAATGCTTTTTCACCATTCCATACATCATAGTTACAAATGGATGGTCCAGTACACATCAGAGAGACATTCTCATCAGAGCCGGTATTTTTAACAAGCATTTTGATTGTTAAAAGAGCCTGTCCGGTTGAACTGACCTCAAATTCAGGACCTGGAAAATAAAATGTCGCTGAACCAACTACATACTTTGTTGATTTTTGTACATACTCATATTCTGTTATCTTTAACTTGGCTGCTTTCTCACAATTTAATCTAGGATATGCTTTTTCAATATCAGCACATTTCTCTAATTCTGTCTGAAGAGATGCAAGTTCTGAGTCAGATGCCATTGGAGATTTATCTTTGTTTGAAGATTCAGATGATTTGGATTCTACAGTAACGGAAATTACTCCAATCTTAATCAAATGCTGAATGCCATTTAGAAATTCACCATCAGTGATTGTACCGTCTGCCCACCATCCTGCATTGTTCTTTACCCAAGCTGGAACAGATTGAGACTTTTCTGCAGATACTGCAGTTGGGGGAATTACTATGACACCATCTTTTATCAGAAATTGAATTCCTTGAATAAATTCAGATTCAGATATTGTACCATCTGCCCACCATCCTGCATTGTTCTTTACCCAAGCTGGAACTCCTTCTGCATTGACAAATGGAGTTATTGATCCAACAAGTAGGATTGTTGCTATTGTAGCGATTATTGTTTTCATTATGTCTAATTTTGCAATCATCGTATTTAAGCTGGTGCTAATTAATTATCTAGTGCCAAAAAACCCAAAAAATTTTAAAAACATAGTGCCAAGAGCAAATAATTGAACTCGCCTTTTTAAGCAAAAAGATTGAAAAATAAAAAATGTCAGATGTTAAATCGTATTTTCATAAAAATAATCATCGATTATCTGAAAAAGATGTAATGGAATATGTGTTGCAAAGATTTCAAGACGTAAAACACTCAAAAAAGATCAAAAACATGATAGCGTTTCATACATCTAACAAATACATGATAATGGCACATGACCAAGAAGAATTAAAGATATTAGGAAATATTGTGGCAAGTTACAAAAAAAGATCATTTTCAGACATACTAACGGATTATGAAAGTCATTTAACACTGGCCATGTCAAAAACACCTACTATCAAAACAAATACTAACGTAATTATGCATATTTTTGGATATTTCCTAAGATATCTGAATCAAAATGAAAAGGAGTTATTTTTAAGTAGATTAGAAAAATTCAGAGAAGGAAAAATAACGCTAGGAAAAATTCTTTTAGAAATGAGTCCTGTTGCTTATCGCTTTGATAGAACATACCTTGCAAGCCAGACATACTTTTTGTTGTATTCAGATATAGACCCTAAAGCAATATTTCAACCAATGAATATCAAAGAGTATGAATAAATTATTCCAGATGGTATTTTTAGATGTCAAAATATAAAAAATCACTATTCATATTTCGTCGTGATTTAAGATTAGAAGATAACACAGGACTAGTCTACGCATTAAAAAATTCAGATAAAGTTATCCCGTGCTTCATTATAGATACTGAGATAATGAATGAATTAAAAAAATCTACATCAAGAATAAAATTTCTTAATGAGTCATTAATAGATCTTGATGAGCAGTTACACAAAAAGAAAAGTAATTTAAAAATTTTCAAGGGTAGAACAGAAGACTGCCTAAAGAGAATAATATCGGAACAAAAAATAGACGGAGTGTTTGTGAATGGGGATTATACTAGGTTTGCTCAAAAAAAAGAAATGCAAGTTAAAAAGATATGCAAACAAAACAATATAGATTTTAACAAACATGCAGATTATTTATTACATATTCCTGATGAAATACATACAAAAGAACAAAAACCGTATACTGTGTACTCGCATTTTTTTAAAACTGCAAAGACCATTCCAGTTAGAAAACCTATTAAAAATAACTTCAACAATTACTATCAAGATAAAATTAAAGGAGACATATCATTAGAATTTAAAGAAAAAAATATTGAAAAACATATCGGTGGAAGAGAAAATGCGATTGGAATTCTAAAAAAAATTAAACAATTCAAAGAATATAAGAAAACCAGAGACTATCCTGCTTTAGATATGACAACTAAAATGTCAGCTCATATCAGATTTGGCACTGTATCCATTCGTGAAGTATATCATGCTATAAAAAACAGTCTTGGGGAAGATCACATCTTAATTAGCCAAATATACTGGAGAGAATTCTTTACGTATATTCTTCATTATTATCCAAATTCACAATTTGAGAGTTTTAAGAAAAAATTTGCAAAAATAAAATGGAGTCAAAACAAGCAACAATTTCTTTCTTGGAGCAAAGGAGAAACAGGCTTTCCCATAGTAGATGCTGGAATGAGAGAATTAAACACTACAGGATTCATGCACAATAGAGTCAGAATGATAGTAGCATCTTTTCTGACTAAAGATTTACATATTTACTGGAAATGGGGAGAAAGATATTTTGCAGAAAAACTGATAGATTATGATCCTGCGGTGAATGTAGGAAATTGGCAGTGGGCAGCATCTACTGGCTGTGATGCAGTTCCATACTTTAGAATATTCAATCCATGGGTGCAACAAGAAAAATTTGATCCAAATTGTAGATATATCAAAAAATGGATTCCGGAATTAAATACAGTAAAACCAAATGAAATTCACAACTTGTGGAGAAAGCAACCTAAGGGATTAACATATCCAAACCCAATTGTAGACCACAAAATTGAAGCTGGTAAGACCAAGAATATTTTTAAAAATCAAAAATAATGTTTGAAAAAATTAAATCGGTTTACCTTTGTATTGGTAATCAATTACTTTATGGAAAGTATTGTGAGATGAGATTATTGCAATAATGGTAATTATAATTCCAATAAAGTTCCTCAACGCAATAATGTCACTTGGAGGTGAAGATATCAATGAAGTGTTAAACACAACATAAAAATTATCAAATGACCAAAAAACCAAGGTAATCCACGATAAGACGCCACTGATCATAAACCCCAATCTAGTTTTACTACTTACAAAAATTATAGCTAATATTATTCCAACATACCATAGTATTGCAGCTAAAATCCAAATTGGATGATAAACATCCACCCTATCATCCAGCCAATAATACGTGGTTCCAATACATGCCATCACAATTAAAGAAGCAAGTAAAAGTTTCTGATTGATTTTAAAACCAGTTTTTTGATCTCTTAGATTGGATTCAGGTGGACTTTCTCGCATTTCTTTAGTAGCGATATCAATTGATTCACGCACAGATTTTAAATTAAGAGGAATAATCTTTGTGATGGAATTATCAGTTACAACAGTATCATGAACCAAGCTATCAATTAGCGGTCTTGCCAAGGATGCCTTGACTGGTGTAATTAGATCTACCCAATAGGATGAAAGTCTGGTTGTAAGAAATGGAATTTGTATTATAAAGAGATTTTTATTAAGATATGCAGAATATACGCGCATCAATTCTTCATACGTCATAATATCAGGTCCACCGATTTCAAAAATTTTGCCACTAGTTTCAGGATGATTCATACATCCTACAAGATATGCTATAACATCATCAATGGCTATTGGTTGAGCTCGAGACTTGACCCAAGAGGGGGTAACCATTATACGCAATCGCTCAACAAGATATCGAAGCATCGCATATGATCCTCCCTGAGCACCAATAATCAAAGATGCGCGCAATTGTGTAACAGGAATATTTCCAGAAGCAAGTATCTCACCGACCTCTTTTCTACTTCTCATATGGGGGGATAATTCTAGACTATCATTTACTAAACCGCCAAGATAGATTATTCTTTTAACATTAGATTGAGTGGCAGCTTTAAGAAAATTTTGAGCTTGGATCTTTTCTCTGGATGCAAATTCTTTCCAATGTTCTTTATCTCCCTCCATAGAATGAAGGAGATAATACGCAATATCAATTCCATTCATTGCTCTTGCTAATTGCTCAACATCAAAAACATCAGCTTGAACATACTTTACATTGTTAGTATCAGAGAGTTTTTTTCTACTCATTCCCTTGACAGTGAATCCATTAGATACCAAATTTGTGATCAACCTAGAACCAATAAAACCAGTAGCACCAGTAACTAAAATCGAGTAAGGTTTTATTTTAGAGGATGTAGTATTATGTGTTATTTGAGTCATAAAAACAATTGGTTCCCAATACTAGTATCTAGAAAATTAATTTTTAAATTAAAAATATCAATCTTGAAATCAGACATGAAATAATTTCATCAAATTAATTATTAAAACTAGTGCCACAGCTTAAAACTAGTGCCAATAGGCATAAAAAAGGCACATCATAAAAAGTCCTAAATCACTTTTAAATCAAATTATTTTGTTAGCACTAGATCCTAAGGTTAGCATTAATTAAATATCAAACAATTAAAAAATATTTATGGTCTACATTAGGGCTAAAAAAGTAAAATCAGATAATTATCTATATCTAGTTAAAAGTGTCTGGGATTCTAAAAAAAATACATCCAAGCAGGAAATTGTAAAATATTTAGGAAAAGCATCAGAAGTTATCAAAGAGGACATACCAGTAGAATACAGAAATGAACCAAAGATATTATCTGTTCTGGCATCACATAATCCAAAAGACATTAGCAAAAGAGAAGAATCAACAAAAAAATCAAAACAGATATTATACAAAAAATTAATTGATGGAGATATTCAATCGTCTATAAAAATTTATGAAGAATACATTAAGATTTTTAGTCCGGGTGATTTTTTTGATAAGATTTTGAGACCTGTTATGTACAAAATAGGAGAAGATTGGGCAAATAATACTATCAGTATTGCTACAGAACATGTTGCAAGCAATGTTGCTCAAACATTAGTAAAAATCATAATGGATAAAGTTACAGGCAATGCAAACAAAAAGAAAATTTTAATTTGTGTTCCACTTGGTGAAGAACATCATTTAGGATGTGATGTTTTAGAGACATATCTATCAATTAAGGGATTCAAAGTATACAATATGAGCACATCAATACCAACAGAATCAATACTTAGTTTTATTGAATACAATAATCCAGATATCGTATTAATTTCAATTACTTTAGAAGACAACATATCTGCAGGACAAAGACTAGTTAAAAAAATTAAAGAGCAATATGATATTCCAATATTGGTAGGAGGAATTGCATTTCAAGAAGAAAAAATTCACAAATTTGATGCCAAAGTTATTCATGATGTAAATTTGGATGAAATTCCAAAAATTCTCAGGTGTCTCTGAGAATTAGCAGTTTTCAAATTATTAGGGCAGACATTGATCTATACAAATAAGATGACAAAGCAAAAACAGGAGATATCTTGAAAAAGTTTTTTACATTTCTTGTAGGAATTATTTCTTTATCATTAGTTACAAGTGCATTTGCACACATTCCAGTTGTTTTAGAAGAAGAGCAGGCAACTCCTGAAAATCCGTATCAAATCAGAGATGCAATCACATCGATGGCTTACTATGATGTGGTTAATGATGTTCCAAGAGTCTATAATCTTATTGTGAAAAATAGTGGAGAGTTTTACATAGGAGTTTCTGTCCCAAAAGTATCAGATGCCCCTCAGTGCAAGCCAACAATTAGCATGATAAATGATGAAAAATTTGTTATGTATGAGGGAATCAACAATAATACATTGTGGACAGATTTTCATGAACCTTTTGGAAATGCAGATTATTTTAGTGGCCCAGAAACAAATGTGTATGTTATACCCGGGTCATACATGATTCATGTATCAAGCGAGACAAATAATTGCAAATACATACTGGCAACAGGAATAGTAGAAAAATTTCAATTTAATGATTTTGTATCTAGCGTTTATCTTATTCCTATAATCAATCAGAATTTCTTTGAAATGAATCCTGTTCAGTCTGTAATGAATATGTCAGGAATATTCATCGTTATTGTAGGATTAGTGGGAAGCTTGATAATTTTCATTTCTAGAAAAATTATAAAATCAAGAATTCATCCAAAAAGAATTCAATAATTTGTAAAATAAAATATAGTTATGCGTTATGAGAACCGTCAGAAACCGCGTAAAACGTGGGTGTTCTATTTTTATCAATATATTTTATAATTTCAGGATAGCATAGAATCGAACTGTGAGCTGCAGAATCAGTGCCAATCCCATAACTAATAGTAGAATCTCCAACAAAAAACAACCCTTTCATTCCTGGAATTTGATGAGGCATTTTTGATTTCCACACCATTCCGGGCTCTTTAACTACAGACTCGACTAACTTCCATGTCATTGGTCTCTCCCAGATAAGAGAAGCATGAAATTTTGGGTAGATTAATGAAATTTCTTTTTTCATATCATTTACAATTTCTTTAATTTTATGTGAGTCATCTGCAACTGTTGGAGAAACTGGTGTTCCAGCAATCATCAAATGTTCACCCAAAGGAGACACAGAGGAAGAAATATTAGAAATAAAAAAAATCCCTTTTGTAACATAATTATCACCTACTGGAAAAACTACTTGTCTAAAATCTAATTTAGAATTTAATGCAAAATGAACTTCCACTACAGAGGTAGTTTTATTTAATTGATTGATTTTTTTAATAAAATTATAATCAATTGTATTTTTATCAAACAATTCGTTTAGAGCTGCATATGCAGGATAAGAAACGACTACGCAATCAGTTTGGATAATATCGTCATCAGAAGTAATAATTCCTATAACTGTGGAATTTTCTATCAATATTTTTTTCACTGACTTGTTTAGGAGAATTTCACCATTATTCTCTTGAATAAAAGTAGCCAATACTTTCGATATAGAATCATATCCACCTTCAACAGGATAAGCAAACTTACTAGTACCTCCCTTGAATGGATTTGCACGGATAATAGTTCTAGCAAATTCACCAAGCGATATATGCTCAGATGTATCTGCAAATGCCAGCATACAGACTGCTTCAAAAAATGCATTTGTTTTAGGATCAAGATTTTTAGTCATTTCAGTTAAGGAGAGATTATCCCATGATTCAGTTTTTTTTATAGATGCAAATGCCATGGGCAGGAGTATTTTCAAGAGAGAGATTCTACTACTAAAAGGAATTAATGAAAGTCGAAGTAAATCCCCCATGCCTTTTGGATATTTATGAAATCCAGTATCAGAAAAAAAAGCAATCTTATCAACAGTTGCAAGTTTTAATTTATTTTCAATACCAACTTGTTTTAAAACACTAAAAATTGCAGATTTTTTGTAAAATGGCATTATATGAAATCCGTTATCTAGTATATGATTACGAAATTGCATAGAAGCTGTTCTGCCACCTAATTTTGAATGTTTTTCAAGGATTTTTACAGAATACCCATTCTTAGCAAGTAGAGCCCCTGCACATAGACCACCTATTCCAGCCCCTATAATGTAAATTGGTTTTACCATAATTGATTTTGATTTTAAATTATTTATACAAGTGCTAATTTATTTTCATAGTGCTAACTAATTAGTTTTTTTATTAATTTTTGCTTCTACAGATATAATAAATTCATTCATAACTTGATGCATTTTATTAGCAATATAGTTATTCAAAAAATTAAAACCTGAAAAAAATCCAAAAAACTTTAGATGGACATCTATAATTATCTCAGTACCAATTTTTAATGGATTGTATGATTCTATAAAAGATGAACCTTTGAGCGGGCCACTTAAGATGTAAACATGATGAAGATTTGGAGGCAGTATAACATGTTTTGTTTTGATCTTTGAACTAAATCCAAGAAAAGAAATCTTTTCAATAACAATTTTTTCATGTTTTTCATCTTGAATTACTTTAAGTGATTGAAAATATTTTGGCAGAACTTGATGAAAATTAGCAACATCCACACTAATGTTAAAAATATCCTCAGCAGTCATTAATGAAGTTCTACGTAATCTAAAATTTTTCAAATAATATTCACATCTTCAAGAAATTCACTGATATTAGAGCGAATTATTTTAACATCAGGAAAAATTTTTAATAAAAATTGAGACATTAACGCCATTGAAGTTTTAACACCATCGGTTTTCTCAGGATCTGTTCCAGGATACAGTCTAATAGTTGTCTTTAATTCAGTAGTTGAAATTTCAATTAAAAATTCTTGGTGAGATTTGTCAATAACAATAGTTGGCAAAAGAGCAGAATGGCCGTTTTGTTCAACAAATATAGATGAAATTTTGATCAAAATAGGGGTCTTTTGAAAAATAGGAATGAAATTTTTTGATAAATTAAACAAATCAATTTTTTTATCAAATACGACGTGTGGCATCTGTACCAATGTTTTAGCAATATTTGATATATATGAAAAATGGTTAGAATGTCATAGTGCTAAAAATATAGATTTTTTAAACAAATTACCCATAAATTAGCACTAGAAATTGTTTTTAATATTATTCATATATTAGAAATGATACACCAAGGATGATAGAATTAAAGAATGATGCAAAAAACAGATTCAAAAAAAATAGAAGATCTTGGGAATGAAACTAAAATTCCAATAAGAATTGCATGTATTACATTATCAGGACATCCTATTGTGATGTCGTTATGGTATACAATGATAGATGGGAAAATTTATTGTGCAACACAAAAAAAGGCAAAAATAATCACCCATATTAAAAATAATCCTACAGTAGGATTTGAAATTGCAGCAGATAATCCACCATATAGAGGGATGAGAGGTCATGGAAAAGCAAAAGTCATAGAACATATGGGAAAAGACATACTAGATATTTTAATAGAGAAATATCTTGGAAATAAAATTTCAACATTATCAGAATTTCTACGGAATAATTCTGAAAACGAAGTAGCAATAGAGATATCACCAGAGCAGTTATTCACGTATGATTATTCTAAACGAATGAAGGATGTATAAATAATGAGAGATGAAGGATGTCCTACATGTTCTTCTAAAAACTTTGGAGTTCTTGAAATGATTAAAGATGAAAACAGTATTTCAAAATGGAAAATGCAGTGTTACAATTGTAAGAAATTTTGGTATTCATCTCAGAAATAGTTTTGAATGTATTTCTTAATTAAACTAAGATCCTAATAATTAGCACTAGTAAAATTGTTAGTTATTCTTTATATGATTTTAAATGCAA
>DASSYQ010000009.1:0-4686 GCA_035703205.1 Nitrosarchaeum sp. | reverse complement strand
ATGCTCATCAGGACCAATTGGGCCTCTTAATGCAATTAACTGAATTGGCTGTGATGCAGAATAAGATAAAATTCCAGAATAGACATCAGGAGATGGTGCAAAGATCATTGCAATCTGGTGAGACTCGTGTCCCATTCCAGGGTCTTGCACTGATTGCATTGTACCAGTAATGATTCCATCTGAGATTGGTTTTTCTTCATATTCTACCATATAATCAACAGTGAATGGCTCTGTCTTCTTTGTGTGCACTGCAAGTGCATTACCAGCAAACTTCCATTCTCCCTGGGAATTATCCGAAGGAACAAAAGTCATCGCATATTTTGTAACACCATCCATAGTCCAAATTGCTTGTCCTTTAGCATCATCGTCAGATATTGGTCCGTGTAATGCAATTAGCTGAATCGGCTCTGTTGCATCATAGTGTAAAGTACCAGAGTAGACATTCTCAGATAATGGCAAAATCATTACAAGCTGATGAGACTCGTGTCCCATTCCAGGGTCTGTTGCAGATGACATTCGCTGCCAACCTTCTTTGAGTGGCTTTTCAACAACACACTCACCAGAATAATCAAGCTCCACTCCCGCTGCATTCAGAGTACACATGTTGCCATAAGTGATACCGTCAACTCCACAAACAGGAACATACTCTTTTGTACAAGCAACCGGTTTTACTGGAGGTTCTGAAAGATATCCAGGGTCCATTGCAATGAATACCAAACTAAGTGCAACCAAACCACCAACTGCAGCAATTAATCCAACTGTAAAGTTCATCTCATCCACCTGTCAGTTTTGCAAACTTTTCATTCTTGCTTAATTTTTCCATAAATTCAATATTAGATAATGCGACCACTGCAGACTCTACTACTGGTAGTTCTGGATCGTTTAATGCTTTTTCCAAAATTGCTTTTGCCTCCTTTGAGCCAATCACACCAAGTGCGATTGCTGCCTCGTGTCTTACAAACATGCTAGGGTCATTTAGCGTAGCATCAGCAAGCGGAGGTATACAACTAGAAAGACACATCTGGCCTAGCGAAAATGCAGCTTCGTGCCTTACAAGTTCATTTTCATCATTTTTTAAAACCTTAGCAACATGTGGAACTTTATCCTCGCCACCAAAATCAACTAGTATGCAAGTAGCTCTAGTTCTTACTACATAATCCGGATGAGTTAAAAGATTTACAAAATATGCAGTGTCTTTTTTTTCATATTTTGCCTCCATCTCTGCAAAAAGTTCTAATCTGTCCTGAGTGACTGCCTGCATTTTGTTTTCAGGTTTCTTATATCCTATATTAGGTTACCCGAAATATCTCAGATCATTTTGTAGATGCGTTATCTATTTAACCGAAAAAAAATCAACTCGGTACAATGAGTGCAATTATTGGACAAAAGGCGCCAAATTTTGCAGTATCTGATTGGGTTCAAGGAGCCCCAACAAACTTTGATCAGGAAAAAGATCACATTGTACTAGTGGAGGTATTTCAGGTAAATTGTCCTGGTTGCTTTATGCATGCACTTCCAGAGGCAATTAACATCTACAACAAATACAAAGACGAGGGCGTCCGAGTAATAGGAATTGCCACGGCATTTGAGGATTATGACAAAAACACCTTGGAGAATCTAAAGATGTTAGCGGAAACAGGCGAGGTCATTGGGGAGACAAAACATGCACTCTCAATGTACGGACAGTTACAGCAAGGCAACAAACTGCCATACAAGATTCCATTTCCCCTTGCAATGGACAAGCTAACTAAAACAGATGGAAAGATAAGCGATGAAAAAGTTATGCAATTCATTTACGGACAGATTCCAGAGTTTGATTCACAACCTGAAGAGTATAGAAAGCAGATCATCCAAAGAGTCAAAGATTACATGAAAACAAAAGAATATTCTGCAGAGACATTTGAAAAATTTGCATTGCAGGGAACACCATCAATGATTCTAGTAGATAGAAAAGGAATCCTAAGGGATGTATCTTTTGGACAATCAGGAAACGTGGATGCAATGATTCAGAAACTGCTAAACGAGTAAGATTAATTTTTATTATTTTTCACAGGTTTTTTCTCTTTTGGCATTTTCTTTACAGGTTTTGGGTATTTGTTCTCAAGGAGTTCTATTGCTTTTTGATTTGACAAAGTCCATGCTTTGAACATCTGCTTGAATACATCATTTAGCTGTTTGTTTTGGGACTCGCCAATTTGCAATCTATAAGACTCCCAAGCTGCAACAATGGATTTGTTGCTTTTCTTAAGAAATGCTAGTGCTTCTTTTTCTCCCATCAAATTATGATTTTAAAACACTAGTATTTTAGCAAATATCTAAAGGACAAGCAGTATAGACAATATCACAATAATACAAAATCCGCCAATCAACGCAACCTTTGCATTATCCATAAATCATATTTTTACAGATAAAATAAAAGCAAATCTGAAACTATTTGTTTATGATGATTTTGTGACATGTGCAAATGCAGTTGACGTGTTTTAGATTATTTGTTATTCTATGTGCACAATCATCTGAATGCTTCACAAGAAAAAGAAGAGATAATTTTTACTTAAGTTTTTAGAACTAAAATCAGATATTAAATAGAGTATACATTATTCCATAAAATGCCACAAGCCCAACAACTATAGCTATGACACCTTTTGTGGAATTTTTCATGCGTAAAAATACGAGAAATAATGCAAACTTAAGGATTTATGCATTGCAGTGCATTCATACCATTTAAGATTAAATTGTATGATTAACAATTATGGAAACCGCCAAAGTTCCAAAATTCAGATGGGGTGAAATATCTGAACTTAATTCAGGACATACTGCAAATGAGTGGGGAATGGCACAAAAGGCAAAACCAAAACAAACCACAGTTATTGCATATGATATTTCGTGGAATACACAGTAAGATAATTTATTTTTTAAATTTTTTATCAGGATATCAAACTGTCTGAAAAGTATTTTGATCTCCAATGTACTAGTTTGTTAAATATCTCAAGATAGTCTTGGGATTTTGTTGTGATATGTACATGGGCATATAATTTTCCAAAACGTCCCTCAAAGATCAGAGTACTTTGTTTTTGAAATAGCGGTATGGTCAATCCTACTTTTTTGATGTCTGTAAATTCATAATTTCCAATTAATACGGTATCACTTTTGATTATTATCTGCTTTTTTTCTTTATTATTATTGAGTGAATCATTTACTTGCTTGATTGTCAATTCACTCCATTTTGGAGTATCAAGTGGCCAGTGATGAGCATGCACCTTTTCTGCAAGGAATTTGATTTCTGTAAAATTATCACCTGGCAATAATTTTGTCTAATATCATTTCAACTTAAGGATTTAGAAAAAGTTAGAATTTTTTCCTAATCCCTACAATCGCAATAGCCGGAGCTACAAAATACATTCCAATGTTTAATGCAATTACAGAAATCCCCAATCCCAGTACTTCAGATTCAGAACCGTCAGACAGAGTCATAATTGAAAGCGTTGAAAGCATCGGAGTTATTGCAATCTTTACCATTTCTTTGAATAATGGATTTTCACGCTCATAATCAGCTATCATAGGACTAAATGAATAGTAAAACGCATTAAATGAACTCATAAATGATTTTCCGGATTCCGTTTGAAGTAATTTATTATCACGCAGTTCTCGTAGCTGTTGGACTTGTGGTGCAAGCTCTGAATCAAAAGTTGCAGTGGCAATTAGACATCCCCCTTTATCTTGTGATTCAGCAGACAATTCATTTTCAATTGGAGTGGATTCATCCAATCCCTGCAAATACTCAGTTCCAATGATATCTATTTTGTTATCGCCAGATCCGGTAAAATTGAATGTGATAAATGAAATGTTATCATTTGATTTTACTGCTGGAAAATATTCTTGGCCGTTAATGTAAAAAGTAAAATTCCCACTCAAAAGAGTTTGCGGCAGATACACCTCACCTAAATTATCTTCAATACTACTAGAAACGTAAAGTGTTAGTCGTTTTTCTTCTTCATCAAACTCAAAATCCTGAATGTCATAATTTGCAACAGTTTCAATTTCAAATGAATGCCCGCCAGTTGTCACATCCAATCTATTTACAAGTCCCGTCTTATCAGAAAGTAATTGACCAAATGCGGGTGTAACTACTAAAAGTAAAAGAAATGAAATGAATAATTTTGATTTCAAGTTATGCAATTATTTGCGGCATTCTTTGTCGTAATTCTTTGTCTTGTGCAATTCTTGGATGCATTGGATCTGCCAAGATAACTTCAAACCAGTAATGCATACCATCTTTGTAGACAAAGTATGAACCCAAAAGTTTCAAGTTAGGATATCTTTCAAGAACTCTTCTTACTGCAACTGTTTTCATGTCATCATCTGCTTTGATTCTAGTAACACCAAGATGTTTTGGTCTTCTACCAGCAACTGGTCTTTGTTTTCGCATACCACCAGTACCTACTCTCATTCTAACTACAACAATGCCTTGTTTTGCCTTGTAGCCCAATCTTCTGGCCCTCTGCAAACGACTTGGTCTGTCTATTCTAGTAATGGCATTTTCCTTACGCCAGCCAACCACTCTATCTCTTATTTCAGGAGTGTTTGCTTGCCATAATCTGATCCAAGTCTTATCCTGTATACTAGGCATATCGATTTTAATAAAATCCCCTTTAATAACTGATTAGTGCCCACTTTGCAGAAGTTGAT
>DASSYQ010000109.1:0-3002 GCA_035703205.1 Nitrosarchaeum sp. | reverse complement strand
TTTTGAATGAATTTCAGTTTTGATGTCTTGTCCTGTTTTTCTGATTCTTGGTGTAAAGAAGAGATATTGAGCTTTTGAAATTGCTATATCTATTGGCTCCATAGCCAATAACGGCTCATCTTCTTTTAGAGAAGATACATTCGGGTAAGTTTTAGCTATTTCTGCTTTTAGTGAAATTGCTGATGGTGTAGATTCATCAATAATGTATACATCAGCACCCTTTATTGCCATCTGACATGCAATGGAATAACCTTCGGTACTAAGTCCATAAACAACAACTTTTACTCCCCCCATTACACATAAGGCTAGTAATAGACTAAGAAAAACTTATTGAACTTACCATAATAATGAAAAATACTTGAAAATATGGATTGATATTCTAACTCCTAAGCAATTATTGTTTTCTGAACCAATGATTGAAGAATTAAAGAAAAAACATAATATTTTGTGTACTTCGCGATCGTATGATGAAGTCTCAAAACTTGCAAAAATTAGAAACTTTGACCTAGTTTGTGTTGGAAAGCATGGGGGAAGTGAAAAATACAGTAAACTTGAGGCCAGTATTGACCGTATAAAGAAATTATCTTTGTTAATTGATAAATTCTCTCCAGATCTGGCAATTAGTTTTTGTTCACCTGAAGCAGCAAGAATATCATTCGGTATTGGAATTAGACATATTGCATTTTGTGATTCACCACATGCTAATGCAGTAATGAGGTTAACATTACCATTAATTCAAAAATTATTAATACCATGGATTATTCCCAAAAAAGAATTTTCAAAATACGGAATAGATACAAAAAATATTATTCCATACAAAGCAATTGATGCATTTGTTACAATAAAAAGAAATGTAAATCAAAAAGATTCTTTGCCATTTAAAAATAAGCGTAAAAAAAATATTTTGATCAGAGTAGAAGAAGAACAAGCTGCATATACGCAAAAATCAAGAAAAATAATTTCAATAATAAAAGAAATTATGAATGAATTTGATGAAGAGAATATCGTTATTCTTGGTAGATATTCTGAGCAAATTAAGAACCTAAAAAACTTGTTTGGTAATAAAGTAAAAATTTTGGAGATGTCATATGATGGAAAATATTTGTTAAATAACACTGATATTTTTCTAGGGTCAGGAGGTACTATGACAGCAGAATCAGCTTTACTTGGAGTTCCAACTATTTCTTATAATGCAGTACCAAATATTGTTGAAAAATATTTGGTAAAAAATAATCTCATAAAAAGAGAAACAAATCCGAAAAAAATTAATAAAATAATTAAAAAATTCCTCGAATCACATGATGAGAATTATAGAAAAAAGGCTAGAAAAATTTCAAACAGCATGGAAGATCCCATTCAAAAATTAATGCAAGTCATTAAAACATAATCATGAATTGATTTTTAGTCAGAAATGTACGTAAATAAAAAGTTCATTAAGGGAATTGGAGTGCTCGTTTTAACAGCCCGGTAGTGTAGCGGTCAAGCATAGGGGCCTTTGAAGCCCTTGACCCCAGTTCGAGTCTGGGCCGGGCTACCATATTTAAAAAATAAATGAATTGTACAAGAATTTCAGTGATTTTAAAAATTCTGATAATTAAAAATCTAACTTGGTAAGTAATTTTGTTGCAATAATGAAAAGCAATGATGCAATCACGATTAAAATGCCCATTTCAATAATTACAAATTCTGTAATATTACCAAAAATACCTGCACGTATTATATCAACCAAATAAGTAAGTGGATTTAGGTAAAAAGCTGTTCTAAGAGGTTCTGGTGAACCTGAAGCGGGATAAAATGCAGTACTAACAAATGCAAGAAATAGAAAAACAGTGTTAATTATTACATTAAATCCCTCACTGGAACGCAATCTGGTAGAAATTATTGACGCGATTGAACCAAACAGTATAGAGCCAATTATTGCAGCAAAGATAATCGCAGGGATTGTAAGTACAGTAAATTCAATTGATTCAAAAAACACAGGATATCCAACAAGTGCAATCAAAGATGCGCTTACTAATCCCACAATTCCAATGGTGCAAATATTGCTCAAAATATAATCAGTTCGTGTAAATGGACCTGACATTATTTGCTCAAACATTCCATGTCTTCTATCATTCCAAATTATTATTCCTGAGATAAGAGTACTATTCATGATGTTAAACCCGATCATACCAGATGCCAAAAATGCTGGATAATCAATACTTTTGTTACCAAAAGATACTTCTTCAATTAATGATGTATAAGCATAACCTGCAACAAAAATATAGATTAAAGGAAATATTACTTGCCAAATTAAAAATCCAGGGTTAATTGAAATTGTTAAATTTCTATTAACAAGTCTAATTATTGGATGCATTATCACTCACCATTTTTAAAAAGATCTCCTCAAGATTTGTAGGGACCGCAGAAAGATCCTCTATCTCAATTTTATTATCATTTAGAATTCGTAAAACTTGTAATAATATCAATTCGGATTGTTCAGAATGAATTACAATGTTGGTTCCACTATCAAAATCAATTTTACAGTCAGCAATATCTGAAAGCAAAGTTGTTATTTCATATTGTTTTTCTAGTAGATGAATTTTGATTGTTTTTTCTTTTCCAAACCTGTTTTTTAAAGCCTCAGGCGTATCGACAGTAAGAATTTTTCCTTTATCTATGATAGCTATTTCATCACAGAGATATTCAGCTTCGCTGAGAATATGAGTAGTATAAAATATTGTCAAACCTGTTTTTACTTTGTTTTTTAAATAATCCAATAATTTTCTTCTGGCGCTGGGATCTAATCCTACAGTAGGCTCATCTAGAAATAAAAGTTCCATGTCATGCATAAATTCACGAGCTACCTGTACTCTTCTTCTTTGACCAATAGATAGATCCTCGTTTCTTTTCTTGCGAATGTCCATTAGATCAAAATCTTTTATGAGTTGCTCCATTCTCTTTTTACGTTCAATTTTTGGCACATTCCACATCATGCCATATTTGTCAAGAGATTTCTCAAC
>DASSYQ010000074.1:0-15051 GCA_035703205.1 Nitrosarchaeum sp. | reverse complement strand
CAACCTTGTTTTCCACAATAGCAATCATTTCCATTTTGATGTAATGTGTGATGTCCCCATTCTCCAGCAATATTGGTTCTACCGTGATGAATTTTTCTGTCAATAACTATGCCTCCTCCTACACCAGTACCCATTATTACTCCAAAAACGACACCAAATTCTTTGGCAGCACCAATTGTTGATTCAGCTAGTGCAAAACAATTTGCATCATTTTCCATAGAGATTTTTTGATTTAGTTTATTTTCTAGATCTTCTTTGAGTGGTTTTCCTATAAGACATTGGGTATTGCTGTTTTTTATCAGACCAGTCTTTTTTGAAATTGCTCCAGGTGTACAAATTCCTATGGAATAATCTTCAATGTTTTGTAAAAGTTCTGCAGATAGTGAAATTATTGTATTTAGTATTTCATGATAATCATTTTGTGGTGTTGAAACTCTTTTTCTTTGAATTGTGTTAAGATTTTCATCTAACAGAATTGCCTCTGTTTTAGTCCCACCAAGATCTATTCCTAGTTTATACAACAATAACTTGATGAAAATAGGATTGCTTAAGTTTTAGCTAAACTGTATTGATGCTTATCGTCCGCCAGAAACGGAGATTACATCATCAATTCTAAGAATCATGCAGGCAGCCTCAGTTGCAGATTTGATAATCTGTTCTTTTACTGCAATAGGTTCTACAACATCAATTGATAACATATCTGCAATTCGTGTATTTCTTGCGTCAATTCCTGTCCATTTACGACCCTGATTTTGTTTTGCTCTGAGTGTAGCCATTGTATCAATAGGATCCATTCCAGCATTTTCTGCTATTGTAAGAGGAATTACTTCCAATGCCTCTGCATATTTTTTAATTGCAAGTTGTTCTCTACCATCAAAGCTATCTGCCCAGTCCTTTAGTTGTGATGCGGCATAGGATTCAGGTGCTCCGCCTCCTGCAACAATTTCTGGTTTTTCAATTACATCTTTTACTACCATCAGAGAATCATGAATTGAACGGTCAACCTCATCGATTACTCTTTGTGAACCACCTCGAATAAGCAAAGTTACAGATTGTGGATTTTTACATCCCTCAATGAATACCCATTTGTCAGATTCAACTTTCTTTTGATGAGCCAAATCAGCAATACCAAGATCTTTTTCTGTAAGATCATCAAGATTAGAGATGACACGTCCACCAGTAGCTTTACCTAGTTTTATCATATCACTTTCTTTGACACGTCTAACTGCCATAATGCCATATTTTGCCAAATAGTGTTGTGCAATGTCGTCAATTCCTTTTTGGCAGATCAATACATTAACGCCAACATGATGAAGTTTGTCAACCATTGTCTTGAGCATTCTGTTTTCTTCTTCCAAAAACATTTGCATTTGTGTAGGATCAGTAATTCTTATTTCTGAACTCATCTCAGTTTTTTCAATTTCTAGTGCAGAATTCAATAATGCAATCTTTGCTGACTCTATTTTAGTTGGCATGCCACTGTGTACAACTTCTTTATCTAAAACAATACCCTTGATGATTTGAGTGTCTGTGATAGAACCACCTGCTTTCTTTTCAACTTTAATATTTTCAAGATCAACTGAATATGTCTCTGCTTTTTTTGTTGCTACTTTTAAGATTGCATCGACTACAACTTTGGAAAGTACATCACTGTCTTCAGAGATTAATTTTGATTGCATGCTAGTTGTAGCAATTTTGAGAAGTGTTTCTCTATCATCAGACTTGATCTTTTTTGCCATTTCAGCGTAAATTTCTAGTGTCTTTTCAGCTGCTGCTTGATATCCTTCGATAATAACTGATGGGTGAACCTCTTTTTTGAGGAGATCTTCTGCCTTAGCTAAAAGAGCGCCTGCAAAGACTACTGATGATGTAGTACCATCACCTACTTCATTATCAACTGTTTTTGCTATTTCTACCATCATTTTGGCAGCTGGGTGTTGAACGTCAATTTCTTTTAAGATGGTTGCACCATCATTAGTAATAGTAACATCTCCCAAGGAATCAACTAACATTTTATCCAAACCTCTTGGACCTAGACTGCTTCTGACTAATTCAGCAACTAATTTGGCTGCTGCAATGTTGTTGTGCTGAGCGTCTTTGCCTTTTTGTTGTAGTGCGCTCTCCTTTAGAACTAAAACTGGACCGTTAGGTGTTTGTTGAATTGATGCCATTAAGATAAGCTACAGTCCGCTCTATCCCCCTTTTTAACATTACTTAGTTGATTGGGGTAATGTAAGATCGTCTCTTAACATCTACAATTCCTCCAGAGAGGATACGAATTGAGGGAAGAGCAAGAAAAGGTAGGAAAAGTGGGATCAGATGTGGCCTTGAAAACTTGCAGCCAGAATCTACAATTGAATTATTGATCTGTTCAAAATTAGATAAAACTTTTTCAAATGGATCAGTGGAAATAATTCCTGCAAATTGTAATGGTAATGATGCAATGATTTTACCAGATTTTATAACAACCAGACCTCCTTGATTTTTGATAAGAGTATTTGCAGCAATAGACATATCAGAATCATTAGAGCCGATCACAATCATATCATTTTCATGAAAACTCCAAGTTGATGCAAATGCGTCTATGTCTGCTCCAAAGTTTTCAAGAAATCCTATAGTACGTCTGTTTGTTCCATGAATTCTATCCAAAGCAGATACCTTCCATACATCCTTATCTAAAGAAGCTAAAACATTTCCTTCTTGAGTTAATAGTTCTGCCGAACCTAATTTCGTTATAATTTCAGTTTGCATAAAAATGGTATTTGCAAGAACACTTTTCTTTTTTGATTTAATAACAAAGTCTTTGGGGGAGAGTTTTCTTAGTTTGACCGTATTTTTTATCCAAGGAGAAATTGTTTTTTTCTTTATAGAGGTAACAATGGTCCCATTTGAAACAACCAGTTTTCCACCAACAAAGACTTTGTTTGGCTTGACGGATTTCAAGTCATCAAAAATTAAAACATCTGCGAGTTTTCCTGGTGCAATACCGCCCAGATCTTTACCCATATTGTAATAATCAAAGCAATTTTTTGAAGCCATAGATATTGCATCAATTGGTTTTAGACCTAGTTTGATGGATTCTCTTACACAATGATCAATATGGCCATATTTTGTAATATCTGCTGGATCAAGCCCATCAGAGCAAAACATCAGTCTCTCAAGATTTGTTCCATGAGATAATATACGTGGAATAATTTCTTTCAAATCACGTCTAATCGATCCTTCCCTTATCATAATCCACATCCCTAGACGAAGTCTTTCTAAAACTTGATCAAAATTTATGGGTTCATGGCATGACAGTATTCCAGATGCAACATATGCATTGAGTTTTTTTTCGCTTGCTCCAGCTGTGTGTCCGTTAATTATGCAATCACCCTCTAACATAGCAGATAAAGATTTCATTGTTTTTGGATCTCGAAGTGTCACTTTGGTCCATGAAAAAACTTCACCTAATCCAAGAACATGAGAGTGTTTGACTGCTAATTTTTCTTGTGACAAGGATAAAGTTTTGCTATGACTGAATTTTTCATCTACTGGAAGTCCTCCTGGAACAACTTGAAATATTCTGATTGGTAAATCTTCACCAAGTTTTAGAAATTCTTGGAATCCTCTGTAACCAGATACGCTAACAATATCGATGGGATCTGAGAAAAGAGATGTTACACCACATAGAAGAGATTTTTTTGCAAGTTCTGAAGGCAAGACAAATTGATCAATATGTAAATGAGGATCTGCAAAGCCAGGTCCAACGTATTTTTCCTTGATATCAATGATAGTTGTTTTTGGTCCAATTGCATGTCCTGCATCTGGACCAACATATGCAATTCTATCATTAACTATTGCAATCTGAATTTTTGGAATGATCTCTCTGGTGTAAACTGACAGTAAAGAGCAGTTTTTTAGGACAAGATCTGCTTTTTTGTCTCCCATTGCCACTGAATTTAATGAAGAAATCGAATGTGCTAGGCTCGAAGTCACAAATTTTCTTGCACTTTGCACCTATTATAGATTCAATGCTTAAATTACGGTTGAAGAGGTTTTTTTGATATGAACATACCCAAGACTATCCGTAAGTATTGTGCCAAATGTAAAACACATACTGAACAGAAGGTCTCAATATACAAAGCTGGGAAAAGAAGAGGTTCTGCAAGAGGAGAACGTAGACACGCTGAACGTAAACGAGGGTATGGTGGACAGAAATTCCCAAAACTTGCAAAGCCTGCAAAGACTACAAAGAAGGTTACTCCTATTATGACATGTACAGTTTGTAAAAAGAAATATAACAAAATAGGCATTAGAATTAGAAAATTTGAGTTGGTGGCAGCATGAAAAAAGATCATATTGAAATCCCAAAGCCTTCAAGCAAGTTCCAGAAAGTTAACTGTAATGAATGTGGTGAATTACAAGTGGTGTACTCTCATGCATCACAAGCTGTTGTATGCAATTCTTGCGGAAACAATATTGCAGAACCAACAGGTTCTAAAGCAAAGATTAATGGAAAAATCTCAGGTAGTGCTGAGTAAATCATAATCTTGTTTTGTGTTTAGATTAAAAGCGATTCTTTTATCATCAATTATCATGAATTTCTCAGATATGTTTTCCAGTGTTGAAATATTCTTTGCATTTACTAATGAAATTCCAGTATAGCAGCATTGTTGGTTCCCAAAATCAAGCCAATAATCAGAAGAAAGGTGTAATGATTCCAGAAATTTTTTTGTGACAAGTATAGTAGTCCATACATTTTCTAAATTACATTGATTTACAATTTTTTTAACAATATCTCCATCTAAAAACGGTAAATCAGCAGAAGTAATCAAGACAAAATCATTTAATGATTTAAGAACTAAATTAAGATCTTCAACATATCCATCACCTGGGGTGTTAAAGAGATCAATGTTATTCTCTTCCAAGAATTCCTTTGTTTTTGGTGAATTGGGACTGGTAATTGCTAATATTTTTGAAAAGCATTTAGAATTCACTAGTGCATCAATCACATGAAGGACTACAGGTTTTTTATATTCTAAAAGTAGTTTTTCTCCATCCAATCTCATTCGGCTTCCTTTGCCACCTGCCATTACAATACCAATCATATTGAAACAAAGATTAGAAGAGATGTTAATCTAGTTAGTTCATTTGTGGCACCCAATACATCTCCAGTAATCCCGCCAAAGCTACGAGCAGTTAGGACAACTAGGAACATGGTCAATGCCACACCTACTCCAAATAAGAGCAATCCTGTGGAACCACCAAGAGCAATTAATGGAATTAGAGTAATGATGGTTGCCAATATCAATTTCTTTTTATTTTTCATAAGCTCAACAAATGGAGAATTTGAGCCTAAAGATGCAGATTTTCCAATACTTGCCATCAAAACCATGGAAAATTTTGCAAATATCTCACTAAGTAAAATTGCCAAGAACAATTGATATCCTGAAGATAATGAGATTGCTATAATCAATCCAACAACATACAATACTATTGTGACTATTCCTGCAGAACCGGTGGAGAGATCTTTCATTGCTGCAAGTTTTTTTTCTTTTGATCCCTTTGCCATCAAGCCATCTGCAAAATCTGCTAGACCATCAGTGTGATGTATTCCAGTAATTATTGCAAATGAAGCTACAACTAACAAACCTACTATTAATGGATCTAAAAATAATGAAAGCCCAAATCCTATTGAGCCAACAATCAAGCCTATCGCAATTCCTACAATTGGAAAAAAATACATGTACTTTGCAATTGTTTCAAGATTTGAATTGCTAGTTGGAATAATAGTCAGAAATGAAAAGACAGAACCAATTTCTTTAAACATGAATCCACCATCCTAAATAGGATAAAAGGAAAATAATTGGGACAACTACAATTCCACAAAACAATATTGATGTAACCTTCATTATCGAAATGGCTGATTTCACATGATCTTTGGTAAATGAAATATTTCCATCACCAAGCGAATAGTGATCAATCTTTTCAAATTTTGCTCCCAATGCTCCTGCTATAGCTGCCATAGGATATCCAGCATTCAGACTTTCAGTTTTTCTTCCATCTCGAATCATTATTTCATAAGATTTTCTCCAATTATTTCCAAGAATCATAGCGCTAAGTATCATGATGAATCCTGTGAGTCTTGATGGAATGTAATTCAAAAATGTGTCACAATTTGCTGCAAACCATCCAACATTTTTGAAAATATCAGTCTTGTATCCAATCATAGAATCTGCAGTATTGATAACTCGATATACAAATGCTCCAGGTAAACCAAAAAGTGCATAGTAGAAAAGAGGTCCAGTAATGCCATCTACAGTATTTTCGCTAATACTCTCCAGCACGCCTGAAAATACATGATTTTTGTCAAGATTTTTTGTATTTCGTTTTACAATCATAGATAAATTATCTCGAGCAGAAGAAATATTGTCCTGTTCTAGAGCATTTATTACAATAAGGGCATGTCTTTCCATCCCCTTTATTGCCATAGTTGTTTTTAGTAATATGCCACCTACAATTACTGAAATTATAATATACATGTAATCTACAGTGATTAATTTAATTCCAATATCTAAAAAGAGCAGCAAAGATACAACAATTCCACTAGAAATCAAAACGATGAAAACTCCACCGAGTTTTTCTAAATTTTTTGATGAATTTTTTGTGTGTGGAGCTAATATTGCAATCAAAGAACCCAACCAAGCAGTGGGATGAAATTTGTTTTTAGGATCTCCCACAGCAAAATCTAATGCAAGTGCAAAACACACTACAAGTATAGATTCAGCTATCAATTAATCATCATCTCTATTTCTTTGATATTCAAATTTGAATTTACTAGTTTACTGATCTTATCAATCTCGTTTTCTATATTATCTAGATTTTTTTTATTCCAAGTGATATTCTTGGCTTTGCCACCCAAAGAATCTTCTTCAGGCATATCCAAATCAATCATTGGGATTATACCCAGTATTGAACGCTTTGTTATCTCTTGTATTTTTTTAAAACCTGGATTAAGAATATCTATATCACCTCGAAATTTATTGATAACAAAGCCTTTGACTAATTTCTGATGTTTTTTTTCTAAAAGTGACATGGTACCTACAATACTAGCAAATGAACCTCCTCTATCAATATCCGTAATTAGTAATACAGAAGAATTAGCTATTTCTGCCATTTTCATATTTGCTATATCAGATTTTTTCAAATTAATTTCAGCTGGCGAGCCAGCTCCTTCTAAAATTATAAGATCATGATTTTTTTGAAGATTTTTGAGTGATTTTGTAGCTATATGCAATCCTTTAGTTTGAACAAATTTTTGATAGTATTCAGTAGCATGCATTTTCTTGAACATCTTTCCATTAAGGTATACATCACTATAGTAATTTCCAAGAGGTTTTAGGAGAATGGGATTTAGATCAGGTGTAATTTCACATCTAGCAGCTATTGCTTGTATGGCTTGGGCTCGAGATATTTCAAAATTCTTTGTTTTGTAGGCATAATTTGACATATTTTGAGATTTGAATGGTGCTACTGAAAATCCCTTATTTGCAAAAATTCTACATAGTGCTGTAACTAGTGTTGTTTTTCCAGAACCTGATGATGTGCCTTGAATCATTAGTGATTTCATAATTTCTCCAAAGCTTTGATTAATTTTTCATTTTCTTTTCTTGTCTTTACAGCAACTCTAATGTAATTATCATTTAATCCACGAATGGTGCTACAGTCACGAATTAAAATTTTCTTTTCAAGTAATTTTTTTTGCAATGTTTTTGATTTCATTTTTGTTTTTATTAAAATGAAATTTGTTGAAGTAGCATAACATTGAAAATCTTTTAGTTTAGAAATACAATTAATCATATAAGATGATTCTTTTTTAATTATTTTTTTTGCTTTAATCAAATAAAATGAATTTGAAAGAGCAGTAGACGCTGCTTGTTGTGCTAATCCTGAAACATTCCAAGGAATTTTGATTTTGTTTAAAACAGAAATCATTTGTTCTGAACCTATACCATAACCAATTCGTAAACCAGCTAGAGCAAATGATTTTGTTAGAGAACGTAAAACAAACAAATTGTCGTATTTTTTGATGAATTTAATTATTGACTCATCATGATCTGGCACTAGTTCAATAAAACATTCATCGATGAATACCAGAGTTTTCTTGTTACTTGCTGATATGATAATATTTTGCAAAGTTTTTTTTTGGATCAGAGTACCTGTAGGATTATTGGGATTACAAATAAAAATACACCCGTTATTTGGAATTTTGGAAATAAAGTCGTCAGTATCTTTTTCTAGATTCATTGTTTTAAAAAACGATACTTTGGCACCACTTAGTTTAGCTGCAGACTCATACTCACCAAAAGTTGGAATTGGAATCAAAACAGATGTTTTATTTGACAAAAAGGCTTGACAGAAATTGTAGATTATTTCCGTTGCACCGTTTCCTACTATGATTTGAGAATATGATATTCCGGTGTAGTGTTGAAGATTTTTTCTAAGATATGTAGATTCTGAGTCAGGGTAAATCTGAATTGTGTCTAACCTATTTTTTACGGTTTTACGCACCAATGAAGAAGTGCCCAAAGGACTGATGTTTGAGCTAAAATCCAAAATATCATCACTTGGATGAATTATTGAGTAAGGTCCTCCATGAGGAATTTGCTTATGTCTAGAGATGTTGGGGTTTATCCTCATAATTTGAAATAACCTGTGCAGATATAGTATGTTTTGGTCAAATTCAGAAAACGATTATTAATTGAGTAAAAGAATTTTTAGAACGTGAATAAGAAAAGAGTGGCAATTGTAGGGGTTACAGGTTCTGTAGGACAGGAATTTGTACAGTCATTAAATAATCATCCTTGGTTTGAAGTTACACAGATTGCAGCATCTGAACGCTCTGCCGGAAAAAAGTATCTTGATGCCATAAAAGATCCCAATAGCGGAATAATATCTTGGGAGGTAGATGGGCAAATTCCGGAGTACATTAAAGAGATGACTGTAAAAAATATCGATGAGTTAGATTTATCACAATTAGACTTGGTATTTTCTGCAGTTGAATCAAACGCTGCAAGAGACATTGAAACTAAAATTGCAGCACAATTGCCAGTTATTTCAACTAGCTCTGCTTATCGTTATGAAGAAGATGTACCTATTTTAATTCCTGGAATCAATGACGAACAAGCAGAACTGTTAGAAATACAAAAAAAGAATAGAAATTGGAAGGGTTGGGTTGCACCACTCCCAAATTGTACAACTACAGGCTTGGTAATTACTTTAAAACCACTCTATGAAAAATATGGTGCAAAAAAGGTAATGATGACTTCAATGCAAGCAATATCAGGTGCAGGTCGCGCTCCTGGCGTTTCTGCAATGAATATTACTGATAACATCATTCCATACATTGCAAAAGAAGAAGAAAAAGTAAGAATTGAAACAAGAAAGATCCTTGGTAAATTAAAGAATGGAAAAATTGAAGATGCCAACATTAGGGTAAGTTGTACGTGTACCAGAGTTCCAGTAATTGATGGTCATACAGAATCAGTCTTTGTAGAAACTGAAAAAGACATAGATCCACAAATTGCAAAACAGGTTTACGATGACGCCAATAAAGAAAGTACAGTATCAGGTCTTCCGTCATCTCCTGAGAAATATTATGCATTTCATGAAGATCCAACCAGACCTCAACCAAGAATGGAACGCAGTGTTGGTGATGGTATGACTACAACAATTGGAAGAGTTGAGAAAGAACAATTATTTGATCATGGTCTAAAGTATGTGTTATTCTCACACAATAAAAAAATGGGATCAGCAAAAGGTGCTGTTTTGTTAGCAGAGATGCTTTACAAAAAAGGTAAGATTTAGACTATTTTTTGTAATTTTTACAATAATAACTTTATAAGATCCAGAAATCTAGATCGTTTCGGGTGTTTTAAATGGTAAAAGTTGATGAATTAGATTTACAAATTTTATCAGAATTATCTAATGATGCATCAATTTCGGTTCCAAGACTATCAAAAAAAATTAATGTTAATTCATCAGTAGTGTATTCAAGAATTAAACGTCTTGTGAAACGGAAATTAATTGAACGTTTTACAATTGTTGTAAATGATGCAGAGCTTGGCTATAATGTAAAAGCATTAACAGGAATAAACATGGATACAAAACAACGAGATCACATAATTGAAGAATTATTCAAAATAGATGGAGTAAGAGAAGTTGCAGAAGTTACAGGAAGATTTGATATTTTAGTAACTATGTATGCAAAGTCATTGGATCAGATGCACAAGATGGTATCTGAAAAAATAGGAAGAATCGAAGGAATACAGTCATCAGAGTCTTTTATTGAAATGAAGTCTCGTGCAAAAGCAATGCCATATAAGTCATTAAAGGATAGTGGCTAGCATTGCAAAAACAAAAATCTGAATCTCGTGTTGCAGTATATTATGAATTAACAAAACCAAAAATTTGGTATTTACTAGTTTTTACTGCGTTTGGAGCAACTTTGACTGCATCTAACATTTATGGAATTGAGGTTTCTCCTGCTACATGGATATTGATGTTATTCTCTGTTGCTGCAGGTTCTGCTGCAGCCAACACTCTGACCAATTATCATGATAGAGACATAGATGCAATAATGGAAAGAACAAAGAACAGACCTCTTCCATCAAAAAGAATCTATCCTGCTGAAAAAGCTAGAAACTTTGGGCTTGTATTAGCTGGAATTTCTCTTGTATTGGCATTTGGCATTTCATTTACAACCACTTTAGAACAAGGTGTTTGGGCAACAGCCTTTATTGCATTTGGTTTACTAAACAACATTCTTGTTTATTCATATGTATTAAAACGAAATTCTAGAACTAACATAATTTTAGGTGGTTTGTGCGGGGGTTCTCCTCCAATGATAGGATGGGCAGCTGTCACTATGACGGATTTATGGACTATGGGTTTAGCAATGGCAGGACTTGTTTTTATTTGGATTCCAATGCATATTTGGGCTCTAACTTTACATTTCAAAGATGATTATAACAAAGTCAATGTTCCAATGCTAACAGCTGTACAATCTGAGAAAACATCAGCAAGGGCAATTGCTGGTTCAACTTTTGTAATGGTGTTATTTTCAATTGCACCATTCTTTTTAACAACTGAAAATGGAGAGCCAATGGTAGGAGCAGTGTATTTGTGGACTGCAATAGCATCAGGTGCTTTAATGATCATATTATCAGCATGGGTAATTGCAAAACCTATGGAAAAAGCATCATGGACTTTGTTTAAGTTTTCTAGTCCCTATTTGGCAGTATTGTTTATAGCATTAATGATAGATTCTGCATTATAAAATACTGTTTTCATCTAGACTGTTAATCTCTTTTGTAATTTCAGAATGTTTTTCGATAAGAGATTCTATCTCATTTTGTAATTGAGAAGAATTCCATTTGGAATTGATTAATGAAGTTAGTTTTGCAATAATATTCCATTGAATATTGTTTTGTTGATCAATTAATTCAAGGAATCGTTTTCCTTTTTCTTCTTCTGACATAATTTTTTAATATTTTACAATCATAAAAAGATAACAAGAATTGATAATTTGTTTAATTAAGATAAGAACATATTAGCATTTAACAAGAAATCAAAATGTTTTTGTTGGTAATAATATAATTTTATAATTTTATTAGGAGATAAAATTAACAAAAAGTATTGAAATGTAGTATATCAGAATGTAAGATTAAAGCTATACAGACAGTGAAAATAGGATTTAAAGAAACGCGAAATTTGTGCGAATATCATTATAATTTACTAAAGAATAAAGAGGAAAAATACGCACCAGATTTTAAAAAAGCATCAAAATTTGACAAAAAATAGATAATTTGTGATTTTCATATTGTGTAATTATTGAAAACTTTAACATCTACTATTTTTAATCTAATTTATGGCTACAAAGAAAAAAACTAGTCCAAAAAAGAAGCCTGTAAAGAAATTAGTTTCTAAACCAATAAAACAGACAAAACCTTTAGCAAACAAGCCTGAATTTGAAAAAGCATGGAAAGAATACAATTCTGCACTAAACGTATGGAAAGAATCACTTGCGCAATGGCAAAAAGCTACAAACGATACATTGATGACATATCATGATGCATGTCAAAGAGCTTTAGAATCAGACACAGAACTCTTAAAAAAAGTTAGTTCAAGTTGGGAAAATACTTGGCAAGAAATAGGTCCTGAATATATAAAACAGCAAACAAAGATGATTGAAAATATCTTTAAAGAAACTAACATAGACGCAATTAAAAAATTTAATGAGCAATGGGAAAAATTTCTAAAAACTTCTGGCGATGATTCAATTAAATCATATCAAGAAGCAATAAAACAATTCAATCAAGCTTGGCAAACAAATCATGAATAACTTTAATATTTTTTAAATTTAAATAAATACTCAATAACCATTTTAGGTTATTTCATTTGAAAATGAAATTGCAGATAAAACATCGTTCAAGTCAATTGGTTTTATGACAAATGCAAGAACGCCTAAATTTGTACATTCTTCAAAAATTTTCACATCATCATTGTTAGTAATTGCTATAATTTTGGAGGTAGGATCATGAAATCGAATTTTTTTTAAAATACGCAATCCAAATTCAGGCATTGTCAAATCTAAGAAGATAAGATCAGGTTTTTCAGAGTGATATTTCTGAATTGCCTCAACATCATCACTTGCCTCAGCTACAACCTTATGGTTATGTGCCAAAAGAAAATCTTTCATCAGTAAACGTGATTCTTTAGAATTATCTATAATCATCATTCTAGTCATGTAGTGTTATAGTAATTGACGAATTTAGAAGGATTAGTGTATGAGAAAAAGACTTACACCTAGTTAGCCACAAAAAATAAGATTATAATTGGTTTTATCCAGTCCAATTACAAATGGAAATATCAATTGAGCCTTGGAAGAAATTAGTGATTCATGAAGTTATAGAATACAGATTTGATGATTGGGTAAAACAAATAGCATTTAGTACTAGATCATCGGGAGGTGCTATTCCAACTATGCAGTGGACAAATGGAATTGTTTTTTCTCCTGCAAATTTTCCAACAACAAATGTCACAGTAGAGGAGCAGTTAAAGGGAATACTTCATTGGTCTTCGGTATCTTTTGCAATAAAAGAAAAATTTGAAAAGCAAATAGTAATTGAAAATGCTACAATAAACTTTGTAGATGTAAGTGTAAATGAAATTTTCAAAGAGCTTGCACAAAATTTAAAGAGCCAATCAAAATTTGCAACCAATTCAGGCAAAGAATAATGAATGTTGAAGAGAAAATTGAAGAATGTGAGGCTATTCTAAAACAGATTAACCAATTTGAACCTGATCCATATTATGTAAATTATTTTTTTAATGCATATCTTTCTTTTGTAAATAAAGTATATGTTGGAATTTTTGAAGAAGCAAATAGAGATTTTGGTTTATTTTTATCTGGAAAATACAGCAAAGAAGCATTTTTAGAAAAAGCAAAAGAGAAAAACGATCAAAAAGCTATCGATTTTGCTTTATGGTTTAATAAGGAATATGATGAAGAACATAAGCACACGTATCCCAATTTTATTAAAAAAAGTTGTAAACTGATAGAGAATAATAAAAAACTACCAAAAATTAAGATCATGATTAGTGCAAAGGAGAAATATGCTGGAGATCCAAATCAAGAGATATTAACTAATTTAAAGAATGAGAGATTAAGATCAAAAGAAGAGTTACAAATTGAAATTAAAAGACAAATACCAATATTTTTAGAAATAATTAATTATAAAAGAAGCAATAATCAGGAACCAGAAATTAATGAAAAAGATGTCACAGTTTCAACATTTTTAGACATTGAAGAAAATGATCAACACATAGAAATTGCATATGCTTCTAAAATTTACATTGCTGGAATGAAGCGATTCTTAGTTGAGGCTAGAAAAAAAATTAGAGAATTAACAACATGGACATAATTTTGGGAATAGATAGTTTAGATTTTACAAGTAGTGATATTTCGATAAATAATGAGAGAAATGGTTCTCATAGTTTATGATTTATTTGAGTTTAGGCCACATGTTATTCCATGTGTCTGCAAATTTTTTCATCATTTCACCATAAGCTTTCATGTGTTCCATTCCAGATGAATTTAGTGTATTTTGCCAATTCTCTACAAATTGTTTGAATGTTGATGCGTTAGCTTCATTAAGTGATTTTTGCCAAGCATCTCCAAATTCTTTAAATGATTTCATTCCAACATCACTAAGAGACTTTTGCCAATTTTCACCAAATAGCTTCATGGTATCTACACTAGATTCTTTGGTGGCTTTTTCCCATACCTCATTAAATTTGGCTTGCATGTCATTAGTTGCACTTTGGATTTGTTCAAACAAAGTTTTCCAGTTTTCAAGAGATTTTGAATACTCTTGCCAAAGGGAATCCCATTCATTTGATTTTTCTTCGGAATTCATAATTGTTAGTGGTTTTTGAGACTCTTAAACTGATCCATTAAAATCAAACATTAGATTTTTTACGATTCTTTAATCTTTCTTCCATTCTCATTTTTCCCTCAGCAAATTTTACTCGATCTTCGTCAGTTTTAAGTAATAATTTTGGCACATGTGTAGGCTTTCCGTTTTTATCTAATGCAACAAAAGTTACAAAAGCGGTTCCAGTAATAGTTTTGATTCCGGTTACAATGTCTTCTGCTTCAGCTTTTACTTCAATTTCCATTGATGAGTTATGAACATAATTTATTCTTGCATTTAGTTTTAAGACATTACCAACAAAAACAGGCTTTATGAAATTTACACTATCCATACTAACAGTAACCGCATTTGATTGAGAATGTCGCTGAGCAACAATTCCTGCAACCATATCAATATGCTTGAGAATTTCTCCACCAAATACATTTCCAGCCGGATTTGCATCAGATGGGAACATTCTAACTATTACATCTGCGCTTGATTCGCCTGGGCTTTTTTCTCTAATGGTGAAATTTTCTGAGTTATTTTGCAATATAAGATTAGCATATTTCATCCAATTTAATTTATGCAGTTA
>DASSYQ010000006.1:0-11187 GCA_035703205.1 Nitrosarchaeum sp. | reverse complement strand
GGAGATGAACGAATAAACTGCAATGCACGAAGTGATGGTTTTAGTTCATTAAACTCGGGCATGGCACCAGGTACAAGTAGTCTTCCTTGCATTAACGGCACACTTGTAAACACACCTACATTCAATTTAGATGCAGATTCTAGTAGAGAAACAAGTTTTCCATCAAGTGTTTGATTTTTTACAAGTAACGCCTGATCATAATACATGTTGTATGGAAGTTGGATGAATCTAAACCCATGATTCTCACCACCGACACTTTTTGCCAATTCAACAGTATCTTGTAGTGAAAGATATTGTGGATTATCAGAAGATACACGAAAGCATTCCCAAGTTGCCATGCCATAGAATTTGATCTTTCCTTCTTTTCTTTTTTGTTCATAAAATTCAAAGACAGATTTGAGATTTTCCAAGAATTTTTCTTTTGAGATATCTTTGATTTGACCCTCTACAGCGTTATGCAAATACATCAAGTCAATGCAATCCAATCCCAAATTTTTCAAGCTACGTTCTAGCTGATCATTAAGATATGGAATAGTCATACAATGATATCCAGATGTTACGTCACCTTCTTTTATCACTCCTTTTTGCGTGTATTCGTTTTTGATATATTCCCAGAATTCTTGTTTTACGTCTGCATCATTTGTAATGTAGCCATTTTTTGTACTAATGAAAATTTGATCACGTAAAATTTTTCCTTCGGTGATTAATTCAGAGATTGCCTTTCCTACAGAGCGTTCTGCTTTTTGTGCCCTATAGTTAATTGCAGTGTCAATTACATTAATTCCAGACAATATTGATTTTTTAACGGCATTTTTTACAAGTTCATCAGTCTTTTCATTTGTTTCTCCAAGATATGTCCCAATACCAACATTAGATAACGTAAGATTGTGAATTTGTTTAAAATTCAGTTGATTTACACCTGAATTTTTGAGGAATTTTTTTGTTCCCTCAGATGTAGCAAAGCCTGAAATCATAGAAATTATCAAGCATAACTGAATTTATGTCTAAAGCATTAAAACTAGAAAATAATCAAAAAACTAAGCACAAACAACACACCTGTAACCCTACTGAACATTAATGTAGCAGACATCGAGGGCACTAGTTTGTCTACAGAATCAAAATTTCTCTTCAGACCAAATCCAGCCTTTATCACTAATGGAATGCCAAATAGAGCGATAAGAGACAAGAGTGGAAAAGCACCAATAAGAATTCCAATAAAAATAACAGAATATGAAAAAATCGGAAATGCCCAAAACAGAGATGTTGCCTTTTGTTTTCCAACTGCAATGACTAGAGTTTTTCTTCCTTTAGATTTGTCTGCGTCATAGTCTGGAAAAGATGCAATAAAAAGAACAAGTGAGGATAAAACACCTACAACCATTCCACCCAAAATAGATTCTGTTGTGACTTGATTGGATTGGATAAAACATGTACCAAGCACAATCATGGTACCCTTTACTGCAACAAAAAATTCTGCCAGTCCAGAGTCAACAATTTTAGTGGAATAAAAATAGATAGACAAAATTGCAAATCCCAAAATTGCTGCAATAATGATTCCATCTGTAAAGACAAAATAAAACCCGATTACAGAACCCAATATCAAAAATCCAATTCCTGCACGGTAAACAGAAGATGGTTTTAACAGACCTTCAGGTAAAACACCAGTTCCACCACTCATTTTAGTTCTCTTTGTTACAGTATCGATTCCTCTTTTGTAATCCCAATAATCATTTAACAGATCAACACTAGCATGTAGTGCCATAACACCTGCAAATGTCAAAATGGCATCAAATGGGTCAATAGTTGAATTTAGACGCCAATTTATTGCCAATCCAACAGAGACAGCTATGATTGATGCCAAAAGAAATCTGACACGAATTACTCTTAACCAAACAGAGAGTGTCAATTATCCATATAGGGTTCAGTCTAGTTAAATTTCTTCTTCTTCCCATTCTTCTTCTACAGGTGCCTTTGATTTTTTCAAAAATAGCACAACAAGGACACCTATCAAGAGTATTGCAGCAATTATTACATAAACAATCCATTCAGGCAATTCAAGATCTACTGCATTCAAAGTTTTATCGGGAGAATCAACATTGATTGTTAATGTATCCTTTCCTTCTGAATATCCTTCTGCAGTGGCAATAAGATCAAGAGAGATACTAGGACCATTTGTTGCAGTTAACTGAATTACAGCACTACCATCAGGACCAGTTCGAACCACATCTGGCTCAACTAGGGAATTTCCATCAGTTTCTATTTTAATTGATGCACCTGCAACAGATTCAGCATTTGCATCATCGATAAACAATTTAATTTCTACTGGTTTGTCAACTGGGATTATCTCATCCAATCCACTAGTAAAAATTTTTAATTGTGTTAATGAAGAATCTGTGCTTATTTCACTTTCAGTTCCAATCACACCTTTTGCACTAGCTGAAATTACAGTAGTTCCAATTGCACCAGTAGTTTCAATTGGGAATGAGGCATAAGAAATTCCGGATGGGATCACAGCGTCATCAATCACTTGGACAATGCCTTCATGAGAGGAGGTAATTTTGGATTTAACATCAAATGAAGGAATTATAGGATTTCCCTGAAGATCAACAATTTGTACAATGCCTATATTATTTTCATGATTTGCATTAATTGTATCCAACGGGAGAGACACAAGTATTTTAGATGAGGGTTGAGCTACAAAGGTTTTTTGTGTTTCAAGTGATAAATCAGCACCTTCACCTATTGGAACTACTTTTAGTTCAATTACATTTTCTTCTTCATTTATTGTAAATGAATCACTGCGAAGTTTAGAAAATGCAAAAGTAGAATCTTTTTTTATTTCAATTATGCCATTAGTAGGCGTAATAAGATATTTTGAGTCGTGTTTTAACACTTTTGGTCTGTCCTGACTGTCAATTGCAATTAAAAACACATCAAAATTACCATCTCTATCAAACAATATACTATCAGACCCAGTTGGGGAGAAGATTCGGGCTTCTTTTTGCTCAAGCGTGTTTACAACCTCAGTTAAAACAGAATCAGAGCCTACACCTTGAACAGATGCAGAGATCAAAACAGAACCGCTTTTTTGGCCAGCAGAGATAATCGCAGTACCAAATGAATTACTTACTTCAATTTTACCGATATCTTTTATAGTAATTAATTTGTTATCGCCAGAAATGACATCCAATTTTTTTACATAACCATCTGCATAATAGTTTTCATTTGTTTGAACTGGATAAAATTCACCATCTTCTAGATCATTCATTGTAAGAATAATTTTATCTTCATCTTCAGTGTCTTCTGTATTTTCTGATGTATCAGGTATAGGGTTACCATCCTCATCTAAATCATCATCGTCATCATTCTCTACTGCATTGATTTGATATGTAACTATAGCAGTTGCATTGCTAGGGATTCTTTCGGGAACAAAAAGTTTTACATCTTTTTCAGTTATTTTGTCATTATCTATGTTGATAGATGTTCCTACTGTTGAAAAAGTATCTGTTGCAACACCATACCCTTTAGCACTAACTCCAATCATAATGTCATTTGCAAGTAAATTTGAAAGATTCAAGTCCTGTCTTAGATAATAACCAAATTGTCCTTTTTTTATGATAGTTTTTACTTCTTTCATAGTTTTATCTAATTTATCTCCCACAGAATATTGATCATTTGAGAAAAAATTTAATTCGATATCTTCAGGGGTGATAGTTGGATTTCCATCAGAATCAACAACACTGACAAAAATATCAATTTTTTTTTCGACTTCAGCTGGGATTAGTTTTGGAAAAACATCAATTTTCAGAGAGGTTGGAAGAGTGGATGATATTTTGATACTTTTTGCAGTATCTAAATTAGATTCGTTTTGAATTGCACGCAAAAATGTATTTCCAATTTTTTCGTTGGTTTCAATGGTTCCCCAGGCATAATATTCACCCTTTTTTATGGTTAAAACATCAGAGTTTGGAACAGCTAAAGAATTTTCATATTCTAAAGTGACATCAATTTCAAATGGAGCACGAATCACATGTCCATCAGAATTTCTCAAATAAACAGAAAACGGCATTTTTGAATTTACATGCATTTCATCTGTAGGCAGATTCAGTTCTAAAACTAAATCATCTGGAAGATGAGTTTCAGTATTACCTATCTGAATCTTTTGAAATGCTGTTTTTGAATTAAGAGTTGCAGTGATCACTGTGTTTCCGGTTAAAGTTCCGGTAGTTACATCAAATTGCGCATATTCTTCATTTGCTTTTAGAATAATTTTTTCAGGAACTGATGCAATAAGTGGATCATCAGAGATCAAGGAGATAGAAACATCTCTAGAAGAAGTGATTGGAACACCGCTTTTACTTAGAACATAAACATAGCCTATAGGATGATCAAGTGGACCTTCTTCTATATGGGAAGGAGATATTGCAAGTTTTATTGAATAGTCAGGCAGTGCTTCAAGATTTTGTGCAGATGCAGTTTGCAATTGGACAGTAAGCAAAAGTGTTAATGATAAAAGCCAGAAGAGTGATTTTTTTTGAGTCATTTTTTAGTTCTCCATAAAAAAGAAAAAAAGGTGGAGTTATCCACTTTGTTGTCCTGCTATTACAGTTCCTACGAAGACAGCACCGTTAGATGTTGACAATTTGAATTGTGCATCTCTTCCAGTTTTTACATTTTCAGCAAGATCAAGTATCACTGTTGCTTGCTGACCAGCCTGTATTTCAGGAGATGTTGTACTAACTAATGTACCTGGGCTTTGTGTCAGAATTGAATATGTTGCACCTGTACCGTTGACAAAACCTGCTAAGGTAGTTCCTGGAGTATAAGAATATACACTTCCAGCAAATCTAATTTCACCTAATGTGACTTTGTTTACACCTTGATTTTGCACATATACTGCAACTCTTTCTCCAGTAGTTAATCCGTTACCAGCTGAACCAGTAGCTGCTGTTGTTGATCCTCCATCATGTAGTTTAAGGATTGCACCATCTGTTGCATCATATCCCGTAAACTTTAGAGATTCGATGTTTGGAGCACCGCTTACTTGAGCAGAACTAAAGAATCCTTGTGAAAACACAAAGACAATACTTCCACCTACGACTGCGATAGCAACTAAAAGAAGTGTTGCAATGATTGGAGCAACTGCTCTTCTAGAAGTTTTTCTTTGTTTTGACGTTAGATATGTCATTTCTTGATTTTGTAAAACGCAAAAAGATGTTAAAGGGATCTGTGTTCAAAATGCACTACAATTTGTAAATGTGTTCATTTGTAATTTGAAATGAACAAGATTATGGAGCGTCTACTTGTAAAACAACTTCAGACACGGGACCAAGAGTGAAGTTACTATTAGTCTCACCAATTGCTAAAACATACATTACATACATACTATCAGTAGTAACTGTAGGAGCTTTTGCACTAAATTGTATTGTGTTAGAAGGATTGGCATTACTTCCCATACATGTAGTTGTACAAGTTGGGAGTGTTGCAGTTATTTGATTTGAGCCGTCACCGAAAGCAATTATTGTTGGAGAATTAGCTCCTGTATCAAATCCAAAATTATTTAAAATAGTTACATCAGTCCAGCCCTTGGGGACATTGATTACTAATTGCCCTCCAGATTTAACATACGTAGAATCAACACCGTCTAGATCAGCAAATACCACATTAAATGTTTGAGTACTACCTGGTGCAATGGCAGATCTGGAAGTTTTCATATTAGAACTAGTTACAGAATCCACAACATCTGAAAGATAAACACTGGCTATTGCCCCATTACCATCTAACATTGTACTTTGATATCCAGATTTCCCAAATGCACCAGAATTAGAAAACACATTTGCTTGAACCATCATTGCTTCCATAGTAGAAATAGAATTACCAAGTGTTGGAGTGACTTGGACTGAAAAAGACTTTACAGAAAATGGCGGAATCACAATTGGAGTTGCAACGTTTTCCCACATAATCGTATTTACAGGACAAGTCCAGTTATCTGTCCCCTCAACAGATACATGACCATCACAATTAACTAGAGAAGAGGAACCAGTTAATCCAGGACCCATAAGTACAACAGATACTTTAGTTACTTTCATAGTAGAATTAACTGGATTTACAACATTTACACCCCATAGTGATTTTGCAGAACTAGCTTCTCCAGCAGGACCCGGAATTGTCAGAAATAGTTGTGGTCTTGCAAGTAATTCATCAGTAAGGATATCAACTGGCACCTGACCAGTACCGCCATCAGTAGGCAAACGTAATGTACTCATATCGGAGACACCATTACTGGTTTTACCTCCATCGCCTATTGCATGTGATGAGAAAGTCAGATTATCACCACTATTTCCTGTAACTTGATAATCCCAAGAAAACATTACAGATTCACCTGGTTTCAGATCAACAAATTCCGGAGTATGTGTAGTTGAATTCAGAATAGCCCCAGCACCGGTTGCAGAAAAATCAAGATCATCAGGATGAACATTTTTGATTTCAGTGCTATCTATGTTTGTTACAATCATTGCAACAGTAACATTTTGTCCAATAATCACATCTGGAGGATCAGTGATCATCTCAGATCTCAAACCACTAGATGAAGTAGTACCTACAGTAAATTCGGTAACTTTTACAGTACCAAGTGCAGAGATTACTTTGATGTCATAAGTATCTGGAATCATGTAAAGTGGTTGACTTGAAAGAACATTTGTCATAAATCCAGTTGGGATAAACGCATCATTAGAATTAACAGAGAATGGTTGTGCAGGTTGAGTTGTTAGGGTTTTGTTGATTATCCATACACGTGATATTTCAACAGGATTTTGACCACTATTATCAACTGAGACATTTAAGATATTATTTTCATCTGCAGAAACTACAACCTCAAATTGTTCTTGTTGTTTTTTTAGTTCAGTGTCAGCCACTACACGTTGTGTATTTACAATATCTGTTTGGGAATCCAATGCAAGACTCATAGCAGAAAAACCAGCAATCATCAAAACAGTAAAAATTAATGCACCTACAACAGATGAAATTCCACGCCTAGAAGAAAATGAAGACATAATCATCGTGCGTTGCCACTCTCAATTAAAAACTCAACAGGATGCATACCGCCAACATTGAGTAAAACACGAATTCCTTTGTTTAGCAAGATATCTTGATCTTCAGGACCAAGTTTGATCAAAAGATTGACTGTTTTTCCACTTTGAATTTCATTGCTTTCAGATTGAATATTAGAAGAGGCAGGCAATATTGAAAATTTTCCATCGTGGGGATAATTACCGCCTGAGGATAGACTCTGAAGAGTATTCAATGTATCTCCAGATGTTTGAAAATCCCATTCATGGATTACATTATTTAATTGGATGTTTTCAAGAAAAATTGAATTAATACTGTTGTTTTTAATTTTAATCACAATAAATTCGGTGCCACCATCAGATGGAATTTTATCAGAGAAAGACATACAAGAAATACCACATAGTTTTTGATCCAAATAATTATCCAGATTAGATAGTTGCAATAATGTTGAAGAATCTCTTGTGTCGTATGCCAATAATTGAACAGATTTTGAAGCAGTATCCAATGATGACGAAGTAGCTAGATTTCCAGAAACAAATGAATCATTTACAAAATACGTTAACGTACTAGCACCAGTTACAGTTATTCCCATAAGCAACATTGTAGAAATAATATCTGTCACCCCTCTTCGTTTACAAAGTTTAGATTTTTTTTCCAGTGAAGATTTGAATTTAAGATTATTGTTCATGTTAATCCTATGTATTAAATGGACTAGCCACAGTGGAAAAGAAATTTCCTTTAGAAGTGGTTATAGATATTTTGTATTCAGAGTTTGGATTTGAAACAACATATGTTTTCCAATCAGAAGCAATGTTTGCATTTAGGATTATCGGATCACTAGAATCTTTAATTTGGATAGTAGAACTGACGCCTTCTTCCCAATCCACCAAAATATTTTGAGTGTCAAGCTGAACTACAGTAATGCTTTCAATTGTAGATTCAGTTGTTCCAATATTTGCAAGGTACAAAATGATATCATTAGTGTCAGGATCAAATCTCACATGCTCAAACATTAGTTTTTCACGATATGCTTCATTTTTTGGCTTGTCATGAAAAGACAGATCATATGAAAAAGCATTGATTTGATTCATACCATTAAACAAAACAACAGAGCCAATAGAGGTTACAACACCTAAAATTACAACACTTCCCATAACTTGGCTTACCGCACGCCTATTTTTTAGAGAATTAGATGGGGGACATCTCATTTACGTCCACCGTTATTTGCATACCAGGCAGAAACAAATTCTTCAACGCGTGAGATTATTTTTGAAAAATCAGGATCAGAAATTAAATTAATTCCGTAGTGTTTGGCCAAATTTTCAACGCCTTCTTTGACATCAGATACTGTAACAAGCAAGGTATTTTTTGGATCAATATCCAGTTTTGGAATCAAGATAGAATTCATATCAGATTCATCAACTCCAGTAGATTGATTTTTGATGAAAATCAAAATAGAGTCATTGTTTGATTTACTTTTTCCAAATATTGGAATTTCATGAGTATTGCCACTTTTCCCCTTTACAAGACTGTTTAATTCAGCTGAGAAATTAAACCCACGCAATAATTTTACCAGTTCATCTTTTATTTGTGTGGTATCAGAGATGTTGGAAATATCTGAATTCTTTAATTTGTAACAAAATGTAGTAATAAATTTTCCTGAATTTGTATCAAAATCATGATCATGTTTTCTACAGTGGAGCTTTATCACAGCATTATCAAATTTTTCGTTACAATCTTCACATTGATACCACATTGCAGGAACTCGGATTTCTTTTTCAAAATTTTTAATTTCTTTTAGACATGAAGGACAAATAGAATGTTCAGTGTTTGAAAAATCAAAATTCTTGCTTTCGGCAATATAACCGCATTTTTTATGCTCAAATAGATTTAATTTTTCAACATTCATGGAATGGCATTTAGGACAATACAATCTCATACTTGATGAAAAGACATCCGGATGTTGCGGACAAACAATTAATTTTTCATAGATATGTTTGGCTAAAATGCCATCTGTGACCAAATCATCCAAATACGAGATATTATCCTGAGATTCCCCAATATTGGTCAGTATTGGATAAAAGATACAGCCTTCAGTGTAATCAATAAAGGGCTTTATCGTCTTATCAGCAAGTTTCTGAACTTCCTGAATCAGATTCACAGATTTACTTGTGGAAGGTTTTGGTAAATCAGACTCGGAATCTACACTAGAAATAGGCTCTTCAGTATTTTGTACAGAAGTGGATTCATTTTTCAAAATGGATGCAAGGCTGTCTATTTTTGGGAATTTAGCCTCAGGTTTGGATTTTGATTCACTAGATTTTCGGCCAAACATCAACGGTACACCTCACAACATACTGAAATAGCACATACCATGGTACTATTCTTAACCTAGTCTATAGTAAAAGCAAAATGTTGTTCAAATGAACGAACAAGTGTTAAAACACGCATCGTGTATTAAAATACCTAAAAATGGGACTAAAAATATTTAAAGACAAAATTTCAGCATTACAAAAAATTCAGTTTGACAGTAAAAGTAGTATAAAATCAAACAAAAAGTTACCAGAAAACACATCTAAATCAAATGAAGAAAATAAAAACAAAATTCCGCAGTTCATGACACTATCAAAATTAGATTGGGATAATAATGAAATTCATGCGGGGATAATCAAAGATCCTACAGCCAAAGGCGGATTAAGATATCAGGTAATAGAGCCAGAATTATCTGAAAGAGATCAAAAAGCTTTTGAGATAATCAAAAAGCTGTTAATGACAGAGCTTTCAGTATCATTAGGTGAAATCAAATCCAAAAAAGAAGCAGAACGTAGATTAAAAAACAAAATTGCCACAATGATAAAAAAATACAGATTAAAAATACCTCCAAAAAACATTGAAAAAATAAATTATTTTGCAGTACGTGATTTTATCTATCTTGGAAAAATTGAACCATTAATGAGAGATCATATGATTGAGGAGATTAGTTGTGATGGAACAAATATTCCAATCTATGTTTGGCATAGAGAACATGAATCAATGCCCACAAACATAATTTTTGAAAAAGAGACAGATTTGAATAATTTTGCAAGAAAAATGGCATATGTTTGTGGAAAGCATGTTTCAATTGCAGACCCAATTATTGATGCATCGTTACCTGGTGGAAGCAGAATCAATCTTACACTAGGTCATGAGATTACAAAACGTGGAAGCACATTCACAATTAGACGTTTTAGAGCAGACCCAATCACAGTAATAGATTTAATCAAATTCGGAACAATGTCAGTAGATATCGCTGCATACATGTGGTATCTTGCTGAAAAACGCTCAACAATGCTCATTGCCGGAGGTACTGCAAGTGGAAAGACTACTGCGTTAAACGCGTTGGCGACATTTATCAGACCAGGTCAAAAAGTAGTCAGCATAGAAGATACACAGGAACTGAATCTGCCTCATGAAAATTGGATTCCAGCTGTTTCAAGACAGAGCTTTACAGACACACAAATTGGAGAGATCAATCAATTTGACTTGCTAAGAGCTGCACTCAGACAAAGGCCAGATATCATAATTGTTGGAGAAACAAGAGGGAGAGAGGCATACACACTATTTCAAGCGATGGCAACAGGTCACGGAGGATTTTCATCAATACATGCAGATTCAGTAGAAGCCACACTAACCAGATTGACATCATCTCCTATGGATGTTCCAAAATCTTTGATTGCAAACAGTCTTGATCTAATTACATTGCAGCTAAAAATAAGAATTGGAGAAAAATCAGCTAGAAGAATAATTCAGGTTTCAGAAATTGACGGAATTGATCATAAAACAGGAGAGATTAAAACACATGAGATATTCAAATGGAATCCAAGAGAAGACAGACATGAATTCATGGGAGACAGTGTTGTTTTTAATAGAATTAAAGAACGTGACGGAGATACTGATGAAAAAATCAATTATGAGTTAACAAAGAGAAGACTAGCATTAGAATGGATGGTAAAAAACGAAATACGTGATCACAAAGAAGTTTCAAACAACATCATGGAGTATTATTCTGATCCTGAAAGATACTATGAAAGAAAGAGGTTAGAAATGTAACATGAAGATGGCAGCAACAAAACAAAAACA
>DASSYQ010000098.1:0-15991 GCA_035703205.1 Nitrosarchaeum sp. | reverse complement strand
ATTCAAAGAACAACACATGTTAGAGTCTCATACCTTCTTTTCAAAAATGGTTGATGAGCTTGTAGAATTTTCAGAATATGATCCTGAATTGGCTGATGGAATTCGTTGGTTAGATAATCAGGCACAAAAAAAAGGCATCACATTTTATGATATGGTTTTTGAAGTATTATACAAACACGATGTGAATTCTAAAGCAAAAGAATGGCTTAACACAAGAAATTAAAAATTACTTTCGCAAATCAAGTTCTTTGTATTCACAGCCATCTGGCCCGCAATATTTTCCAACGTATACTGCTTTTGGTCTATACAATGCAGGCTTTGGTGCTGCCTCTGCAAATTTTTCCTCAATTATGTGAGCTGCCCATCCTGCAACTCTTGATATTGCAAAAATTGGAGTATTGAGATCCATTGGAATTTTTAACATGTAATAAATCGATGCACTGTATAAATCCACATTTGGATAGATGTCTTTTCCTTTCTGCTTTTTCATTTCTTCAATTGTGACTGTCTCTATTTTTTCCGTAATGTCATACCATGGCTGACCTGTTTTTGTAGCAAGCTTTCTTGATAATTCTTTTAGAACTTGTGCCCGAGGATCATATGTTTTATACACCGCATGACCCATTCCCATTATTCTTTCTCCATTCTTAATTTTTTCTTTGATCCACGAATCAACATTTTCTACAGTTCCTATTTCTAAAAGCATTTTCATTACTTCTGTATTTGCACCTCCGTGTAATTCCCCGCTTAATGCACCTATAGCTGCACTTGTTGCTGAATACATATGTGCTCTAGTTGATGCAACCTGTCTTGCAACAAATGTAGATGCGTTAAATGTATGTTCTGCATGAAGAATTAAACATGTATCAAAAATCTTCTCAATTTCTTTATCTGGTCTTTCTCCAAACATCATATATAGGAAATTTGCAGCATGATCCAAATTTGGATCAGGATCAATTATCTCTAATCCATCTCTGACTCTCTGCCAACTTGCAATTATTGTGGGTACTTTGGCAATTAAATTGATGGCTCTATCGTAACTTGCTTCTTTTGTTGCAAATTCTTCATCGTAATACCCTGCAAGTGCTGCAACAAATGCCTGTAACATGTCCATGGGGTCTGCATCTTTTCTCCAGTTCCCCATGTTGATTTGCATTCTTTTTGTAATCCATCTTGCATCTTTTAGCTTGGAATTAAATTCTGATAGTTGCTCTTTTGTTGGTAATTCATCATGTAATAACAAATATGCTGTTTCTTCATAGCTTGATTTTTTTGTGAGTTCTAAAATGTCATAACCACGATAAATTAGTCTGCCTTTTTCTCCATCAATATTTGAGATTCTTGTATCTGCAACTTCTATTCCACGTAAACCTATGTTTTTTGTCTCCACGCACATCCTTTGAGAAATCTTTTATTATATTTTCGCAAGAAAACATGTCTACGAAGTTTAGTAATTAGTCTAATATGACAACTCTGGGTCATAAATGATTATTTTAAATTAAAAATTAAATGACTCCTGCCGAAAGACAACTTTTAGAGAAACTGGATAATCTAGTTTTGACTGCGTCTGGAGAAGAATTACGCAAAATTCAAGAAATTGATATTCAAACTCAGATGAATGGATTGTCATTTTATGATGCATTTGTAAATTCCACATCCATGGCAAATCAAAGCATGAAACAAGAATCTCAAGAATCAAAACAATAACTCATTCTTGATTTAAATGAGGGTATGCAAGTGAATCGACAATAATGGTCGGATCTAAAATAAAGAAAGTAACAAAGACTGTTAAGAAAAAAATTAATACAAAAACAAAAACTCAACAACAAAGAACCAAAGTTATTTGTATTTCACATAAAGAAGATGCTGATGGTATTAGTTCTGCGGCATTAATTAGACAGGCATTTGGTGGTGATACTGTTTTAGTTGATTATCCTGGACAGATGGAAGCAATACAGAAAGTTTGTGCAGATGAAAAATTAAGGTCATTATATATTTGTGATTTGGGTCTAAGTAAAAAAAATCAAGATGAATTTGTTGAGCTCTTAAGAGTTCTAAAAAAGAATCATGTTACAGTAACATACATTGATCATCATGATATTGATCCAAAAATTACAAAAGAATTAGAAAAAATTAAAGTCAAAATGATCCATGATATCAATGAATGCACTACTGTTCAGGTCTACAATGCATTCAAATCAAAACTCTCTGATCAAGCTCCGTTTATTGCAGCGTGCGCTGCTATTACTGATTATATGGAAGACAGACCAATAGGTTCTAAGTTACTCCAAATCTATGATAGACAATTTACTTTGATTAATGCAACTGTTCTTACTTACAACATAGTAGGACACCAAAAAGACCCTGATTATTTGTTGTATCTGGTAGAAGAATTGGCTGATTCAAAATTCCCACATGAAATTCCAAACACCTTTGAATTTGCTCAAATTCAAGTTGAAAAACTAGCTCTGATAATTGCCAAAGTCAAAAAAGGAATGAAAACTATGAAGAACATTGGATACATGGAAATTCTTGATTCTGGAGCAAGTGGTGCAGTCAATTTTGTATTGGGTCTATCTGGAAAAGATGTTGGTGTTGCCTACAAAGAACGAGTTGATCATGGCATCTATGCAGTATCTGTCAGAGGATCAAGATCTTGCAAAGTTCATTTGGGTAAAATTGTAAATTCATTGGCAACTGAACTCGGTGGTTCTGGTGGTGGACATGATAAAGCATGCGGAGCAGTTATCCCAAAACCAAAAATTCAAGCATTTCTTAAAGAATTCAATAAGAGACTAAACTAGATTTCAACATCTGTGTTATTTTATTTCTACAATGGCATCAATCTCTGTCATTGAATTTAACGGTAAGCTTGATACCCCAACTGCAATTCTAGAATGCTTTCCAGACTCTCCAAATATGTCATAAAACAAATCCGAAGCTGCATTGATCACTTTTGGTTGTTGCGTAAATTCTGGAACTGAATTTACAAATCCTGATAGCCTTATAATTTTGGAAATCTTCTCTAAATCACCCAATTCTTTTTTGAGTTGAGCAAGTATGTTTATTGCACAAGTTATAGCTGATTTTTGTGCATCTTCAATATTTGCATCTGAAACTTTTCCTGTAAATACTACTTTTCCATCTTCCATTGGAATCTGACCTGAAACATAAAGCAACTTGCCTGTTCTAACCACTGGAACATAAGATCCTGCAGGATTTGGTGGAACTGGAAGTTTTATCCCGATAGATTTTATTTTTTCTTCAATCACGATATTTGTAAATATTTGTTATCTGATTTTAGTTTTTACTTATTTTGATGAGTACTTTTTCGCCTTTACTGTTGTTGTTTTGATATACTGTTCTTGTTTTATAGCCCTGTTTTTGCAGACATTCGTCTAAAATAGATGTCCATGGCAATGAATGACCACTGTTTAATTTTGATTCTACCGTTATATTTTTTGTATTTGCATCAAAATTGACATGACCTGAACACATGATTTGCAGGGTAGCGTCCATGATTTCAATTATTTCATCCATAGATTTACTCTTCAAATTGATTCCATTTTTTTCAAGTAATTTGAGCATCTCAAAATCAGATTTTTTTGAAATCATTGCCGAGTTTAGAATATGTGGTAATCCATTTTCGTTGATGATGCGAATAATTTTGTAAACTTCCTGAGCTTCATTTTTTGTCATGTCTGCAAGTGATTCTGTTTTAATTGAATTTCTCCAAATATCTGCAAATACTCTATTTTGATTTACTCCCAATACTTCTGTTGATGAAAATATTGCACCCTTGCCGTTTTCATTGTCAACCATAAGTACTTCTGTTTCATCAAAAACAAAACAATTTTGTACTATATCTGATACTCTGATTTTTACCTCATTTGGAATTGCTCTGTATGATTCAGAACAAATCTGTGTTGATGGAAGTAGTATTCTAACTTCTAAATTCCTACGAAGAACCGCCAATAATTGCTCTTTACATTCTTCTAGTAAACCCAATCCCCACTGATCTACCATTATGTTTATTGAAGATTTTGCACCTTCAATCATTACTCTAATTTGATCTAAAACATTATTTGCATTAATTTGAAAATATCTTTTTTCTTCAGATCCTCTGGATTTTCTACTTTCCTCGCTTGCTTTTTTTAGATTCGAAACCAATGCATTCATTGCATTTACTTTGTTAATCTGTTCATGAATGATTGAATCAAATGCATCTTCTGGTGCGATTGCTGTGCACATGATTGGCTTGCTCTTTGAAATTATTGCCAACTTCTTATTTTCAAGCTTTAGTAATGTGGGATAAATCTTGGTTCTTGGAAGATCTGAGTAATATGCAAGTTCTCCTGCGGATATCGTTCCTTTTGAAATAAGTGCAACATATGCCTGAGCCTCGTACTTGCTCAAACCAAATTCTTCAAGACTGACAGTTAATGCGTGCTCATTTACCATAGTTTCTATTTTACAGATGATTAGGTAATCTTGAGAGCTAAATTCCTTTACACAAATACTCAAAAAAATTCAAAATTGTAACCACGCTTATGTGTTACTGCAGTTACTGATAAAATTGTGACACTGTCCTGAAATATGGAATTAATGCTTTGAAATTGTCATGATGTGCAATCCAAATTTGGGCAGAACTGAATGCGTAAACGTATCTCATGCCGTTACTATTGTTCCAAGACTTGAGTATTCACGTGTTTTACTAAATAATATTATTGATATTTTAAAAAGAAAAAAAATCGAACTAAAAAAACTAAATCGAAATTTCTTAGAACTAGATGATGACGACCACACTTATGTCAAAGCACTTGATTTTGAAAGAACTATTGTATTTTCATTGGAAATTCTTGCTCAAATTCAAAAGAAAATGGGCTCTATTTCTGGAATAACTAGTATTCCTGACCTTTTACCCTTTACAATTCCTATGATAAGAACAGTAAGTGCCAAACTTTTCAACTTGCTTCCTGATTGCAGCCAGTCCCTCTCTGAATTATCTGTTCATTTGGGAAGTATTCTTTTTGATTCTGCAATTCTTACTGAGGCTAGATTTGATTTTAGTCAATCCAATCTTGAATCTTCATTGGTACTAAATGAAGTAAAATTGATGGTGGACTCTAAAATAAGTAAGCAGTACCCTAATCTTGATTTTTCTAAAGCATGCAATACTTGAATTTTCTTAGCCCCAAACGTGATTTTACAAAAGATATAGACCACATTCAATCACTATCTGCAAAAATTGAAAAAAAACTATCTGTATCTGCTCCTGATGTCAAAATTGATAAATTATCCCTAGAGGAATTACAGGATATAAATAAAATTGTAGGGCTGGCAAATTTTATGCTCTACAAGTATGAGGATAAGAAAGAAACCAGTTCAATCTTGCAACATTTTGTTTCTATTATCACAGAATCTGCCCAATCAATAGAGTCCCTAGATGATGAAATATCTGAATTAATTTTGTCTGCTGAGGATTCTATTAATAAAGTCAAAAACATGCATTCTAAAATTTCGGAAAAATCTGATCTTGAAAAATCATATCTTGATGAATTTACTGATGCTGAACCTAAAACTGGTTCAATAAATTTAACCAATTTTACTACACACATTAACACCTCTGAATACCAACAAAATTCTCAAGAGGATACTGTACAAGTGATATAGATGAGTTTAGCACCGCAAGAATTAGAAAATAATGCAAGCAAGTATGCTTCGGAGGCAATCAAGTTTGACTCTCAAGGAGCACGAGGCATGGCAATTACACATTACCAACATGCAATTGATTCACTTGTAAAACTGTTACAACTGTATCCAACAAGCAAACTTAATCCTATTTACAAAGACCGATGCAATTCATATCATAATCGAATAAAAGCACTTCAAGAGTCACGTGGAGTGGAACCTGCAGTTGATCCAAATGCTTCACCCAAAGAACAACAAGCTTCTGTACAAAGACAAACTGATGAAAATGACTTTGAAGAACTTGTAATGAAAGAAAAACCAAACGTTACTTGGAATGAAGTAATTGGATTAGACGATGCAAAAAATGCATTGCGTGAATCTATAGTTTATCCTACAAAAAGACCTGATCTGTTTCCTTTAGGCTGGCCAAAAGGAATGTTACTTTATGGTCCCCCTGGAACTGGAAAAACCATGTTAGCAGCTGCAACTGCAAATGAAATGGACGGATATTTCATAAATGTGGATGCCGCATCCATGATGAGTAAATGGCTAGGTGAGGCTGAAAAAAATGTTTCAAAATTATTCACTATGGCAAGAAGCTATGCTGAGAAAGAAGGCAAACCTGTAATCCTTTTTGTTGACGAAGTTGATTCTCTTTTAGGATCTAGAAGCAGTGAAGTTGGAGGAGAAGTAAGAACAAAAAACCAATTCTTAACAGAAATGGATGGTGTTAACGGTAAAGGTAAGGATTTGATGCTTTATGTTATTGGTGCAACTAACAAACCTTGGAGCCTTGATTGGCCATTTCTTAGAAGATTCCAAAAAAGAATTTACGTTTCACTTCCAACTCAAGAAGCAAGAGAAAAATTATTCCAACAATACACTGCTCCACTAAGAAAAGATCTTAGAGTCAACATAACAGAGCTTGCAAAATTATTTGATGGATACAGTGCCAGTGATATAAAAGACGTTTGTCAAGCAGCACAAATTAAGGCAGTCCATGAGATATTCAATTCTCCCGATTATCATGAGCCAGTAGCTGGTGAAACTCCAATACAGCCACGTGAACTTACCACTTCTGACTTTAAAGAAATTATGGCAAGAAGAAAACCAAGCGTTTCACTTGAAATGATCCGTGCATATCACAAGTGGAGTGAAGAATTCAGAGCACTATGAGAAATTTTTAATTTCATTTTGCGATCAACCTTCAAAAAACTTAAATCTATAATCAAAAGTACTCGTCGAGGGTCACAATTACTACAAAGAAATCAGTCCACGCAAACAAGTTTGGGAAGCTGATCCTTGATGATGGTACTGTCCTTGATGGGATGGGCTTTGGTTATTCTACAACTGTTTTTGGTGAAATTGTCTTTAATACCGGCATGGTGGGATACACTGAAACTCTAACTGATCCATCATACAGTGGGCAAATCCTTGCACTTACCTATCCCCTTGTGGGAAATTATGGTGTACCAGATCCTTCGATTAAAGATCAAGATGGAATCTCAAAATTCTTTGAATCTGATAGAATTCAATTACGAGGGTTAGTTGTCCATGAACTCTCTTTGACTGCTAGTCACTGGAATCTATCTATGACTCTTGATGAATGGCTATACAATGAAAAAATTCCTGGAATATCTGGAATTGATACAAGAGCCTTAACAAAAAATCTTCGTAGCGGAGGAGTGATGATGGCTGCTCTAGTAGTATCTGATACTGAAATTAATGTAGATGAAATAAAAAAACAACTTGCATCTGCACCTAATTACAATTCAGAACAATTTATGGATGCTGTATCTACCAAACAAGAAGTGGTATATGGGTCTGAAGAAAAGTCTGTTGTCGTAATTGATACTGGTACAAAGAATGCAATACTGAGAAATATTCGTGATCTTGGTTACAAAGTAATAAAATTACCTTGGAATACGTCTTTTGAAAAAATTATGTCATATCATCCAAAAGGAGTTGTAATTAGCAATGGTCCTGGTGATCCTCAAAAATGTTCTGATACTATTGAAACTGCAAAAAAACTAATTGAAAAAAATGTTCCAACTCTTGGAATTTGTTTAGGTGCACAAATCATTGGTCTTGCTGGAAATACTCAAACTTACAAATTAAAATATGGACATCGTGGACAAAACAAACCTTGTGTTAATTTAGAAAATAATCAAGTCTATGTCACAAGTCAAAATCATGGTTATGGAATAACTCCTGAATCTTTGAATGCTTCTGAATTTAATTTATGGTTTACAAACGCAGACGATAAAACAGTCGAAGGAATAAAACACAAAAAACAGAATTGCATTGCTGTTCAGTTTCATCCCGAAGCTGCACCAGGACCTTATGATTGTAAATTCGTCTTTGAAGAACTCAAACACCTTATGGAGGAAGGCAAATCTGCCGAAGAATGAGTCGATAAAAAAAATTCTTGTACTTGGTAGTGGGGCAATAAAAATCGGAGAAGCCGGCGAGAGTCGCTAAAACGACCGTCAATTTGACTACTCCGGAAGCCAATGCCTCAAAGCAATACACGAAGATGGACTGAAAAGTATACTGATCAATCCAAACATTGCAACAATTCAGACTGACACAAGATTTGCAAATAAAGTGTATCTGCTACCTGTAAATGTCGAGTATGTAGAATCTATTATCGAAAAAGAAAGACCAGATGGGATAATGCTAGCATATGGGGGTCAGACTGCTTTGAATTGTGGTATTAATCTTGCAGAAGCAGGTATACTTGAAAAGTATGGGGTGCGTGTTTTAGGCACACAAATTCCTGGAATTCAAAGAACTGAGGACCGTCAACTCTTCAAAGACTCTATGAATCAATGCAATGTTCCAGTTCTGAAAAGTAGAACCGTTAAAAATTTTACAGATGCAAAAGAAATTGCTCAGGAATTAGGATACCCTGTAATTATTCGAGTGGCGTACACTCTTGGTGGTAAGGGCGGTGGTGTTGCTTACAATGAAATTGAATTACATGAAATTGTTGAGCGAGGACTAAGAGCAAGTCTTGTAGGCCAAGTTTTAGTTGAAGAATACATTGGACATTGGAAACAAATAGAATATGAAGTAATGCGGGATTATGAAGAAAATAGTGTAATTGTTTGTAATATGGAAAATGTTCTTTCAATGAAAGTTCATACTGGTGATAACATTGTGGTTGCACCTTCTCAAACAATTAATAATTATGAATACCATATGCTTCGTACTGCTGCTTTACGTGCAACCAAACACGTTGGAATTGTAGGTGAATGTAATATTCAATATGCCTTAGATCCTGATTCTGACAGATACGTTGCAATTGAAATAAATCCCAGACTATCACGATCTTCAGCACTTGCAAGCAAAGCAACAGGTTATCCACTTGCATACATGTCTGCAAAAATTGGATTAGGATATACACTACCAGAATTAGAAAATAGAATCACAAAAACAACAACTGCTTGCTTTGAACCTTCTTTGGATTATATTGTATGTAAGCATCCTCGATGGGATTTTGCAAAATTTGATCTTGTAAAACGAAAACTGGGCCCTACCATGAAATCAGTCGGTGAAGTTATGGGAGTTGGAAGAAGTTTTGAGGAATCATTACAAAAATCAATACGCATGCTTGACATCGGAAATGATGGTCTTGTACTAAATCGAGCAAATATGGAATCATATGATGAAGAGCAAATAGAAGATCATCTTTCTCATCCTGATGATTTGGTTTTGTATTATGTGGCCGCAGCTCTTAAGATGGGAATATCTGTTGAAAGAATATACAAACTTTCTGCAATTGATCCTTGGTTTATTGAAAAAATAAAAAATATTGTGGATGTAGAATCAAAACTAAAACAAGAACCTCTCACTACTCCATTACTTTGGGAATCCAAAAAAATGGGCTTTTCAGACAAACAAATAGCTCGGGCAAAAGACAAATCTGCTGAAGAGATACGTGAAATACGTAAAAAAGCAGGAGTTTTACCTTCTGTAAAACAAATTGATACTTTGGCAGCTGAGTGGCCAGCAGTCACAAATTATCTCTATCTTACATACGGCGGAAATCAAAATGATATCAAAATAGAGTCTGATGAAAAAGGCGTCATCGTCCTTGGTGCAGGTCCTTATCGTATTGGTAGTAGTGTAGAATTTGATTGGGGTACAGTAAACATGGTTTGGGGTTTGCAAGAAAATGGAGAAAAAAATGTCTCAGTTGTAAACTGTAATCCTGAAACTGTTTCAACTGATTATGATATTTGTAGCAGACTATACTTTGAAGAATTAACTTTAGAAAGAATCTTAGATATTGCAGAATTTGAAAATCCAAAAGGTATAGTTACCTGTGTTGGAGGTCAAACTGCAAATAATCTAACGTTAGGTCTTGCAAAAAATGGTATTAACATAATGGGTACTTCTGCAGATGATGTTGATAGGGCAGAAGACCGTTCCAAATTCAGTGCAGAATTAGATAAACTGCATATTCAACAACCCCGATGGCAAGCATTTGCAAATATTACTGAAGCAAAAAGTTTTGCACAAAATGTTGGGTTTCCAGTAATTGTTAGGCCCTCTTATGTATTGTCTGGTGCTGCAATGAAAGTTGTATGGTCACAAGATGAATTAAAAAAATATGTTAAAGAAGCAACTGATGTCTCCCCTGATCACCCAGTTGTTATTTCAAAATTCATGTTAAACTCATTGGAGGTTGATGTTGATGGAGTTAGTAACGGAACTGATGTTATCATTGGTGCCATAGTTGAGCACATTGAAAGTGCAGGTGTTCACTCAGGTGATGCCATGATGTGCATTCCTCCATGGAGGCTAAACAATAAAACTATTGAAACTATTACTGAATACTCTACAAAGATTGCAAAAACGTTTAATGTCAAAGGACCATTTAATTTGCAATTTCTAATCCACGATGATCATGTGTATGTGATTGAATTAAACATTAGAGCATCTCGTTCCATGCCATTTGTATCAAAGCTTGTAAAGACTAATCTTATTTCACTTGCAGCAAAGGCAATCTTGGGTAAACCCTTGCCTAAATTACCTGAAAATAAATGGCAAAAAATTCACAATTTTGGAATCAAGGTACCTCAATTCTCCTTTATGCAACTAGAGGGGGCAGATATTAGATTGGGTGTAGAGATGCAATCTACTGGAGAAGTTGCATGTTTTGGTACTAGCTTTTATGATGCATTGGCTAAAGGACTTACCTCCGCAGGATACACTCTGCCAAAGACAGGTACGGCACTTGTCACTGTAGGCGGTTCTCAAAATAAAGAAAAATTATTGCAACCAATTGCTCGATTGAAAAGCCTTGGATTTAAAATACTTGCAACTGAACATACTGCAGAATTTTTTGAAGAAAAACTTGGAGATGTTGAAGTAGTTCACAAAATTTCAGAACCTATGCGAAAGCCTAACATTGCAGATTTGCTTTATGAACGAAAGATAGATTTCATCATAAATATTCCTAGTACATCTACGCTTGAAAAATACGTTGGAATGCTCGAAGATGAATATCAAATTAGAAGAAAATCATTAGAGTTGGGAATTCCGGTTCTTACAACTATTGAATTGGCTGATTCTTTTGTAAAGACATTAGAATGGCTCAAAGACAATAAAACAACAAAAGATCCTATTGAGCCATATGATGAGATAAACTGATCTCATATTACATACAGAATATAACCGCATGTTATTTTCAAAAAACATAAACTTTACTAATTTATAGAAAAGCATGGCTAAAAAATTTTCAGATGCAGAAATAGATGAGGTCTTAACTCGCCTTGAAAAATATGGTAACGATGGACTTTTTTATGCTAATCTTAGAGACAGCTTAAAGAAAAATTTTATTAAAATAAAAATTGCTGAATTCAAATTAAAAGACATTTTGGTATTTTTGGATGAAAATGGTCTTGTACGACGAATTCCATTTGAAGATAAATCTAGCTTTCATGATTTAACGTTGTATAGAATTACTGACAAAGGACAAGATCTAACTAAAAAATTTAAACGCGATAGTAGTGAAGAATGGAAAAAAAACACATATCCTGTAAACATCATGTGTCAAAACTGTGGTTCTTTTTACGAAGTCCGTATTGATTACAATGTAAAGGTAAAGGATTGGGCAAAAGAACAACGTTGTTACAACTGTGCTCACAAAGCAACATTTACAACAAAAATTGACTCTTGATTTGAATTCAACTATAACACTTGATCAATTATTGATTCATCTCCTATAATTGTTCCATCTAATGTGATAATTCTAGCAGATGATATTTGTTTGATCTTTTCTATTATCGGCGAAATTGATTTTTTGTAATTTTTTTTATGTGTTGCATAAAAATATCTGTTAAATGATGGAATAATTGTTATCTCTATGTCTCCTGATTTGTTTGGAAAAATATTTTGCTTTTCTGTCTTTATTGAAACCCATACTCTTTGTCCATTCATTACTGAATCTTCTTGAAAAAATACCGGATGTACATGGCCCATTATGATTTTATCCACATGAGAAAAGTTTTCTGAAGGCATCGTGTGTCCATGTGTAAGCAAAATATTTTCTTCTACCATGCCTGCTGAACCGATCATTGAGATATTTTCTGGAACTAGTCTCTGTATGTTTGCATCATGATTCCCAGGAATCAATATTATGTCGCATTTTTGTTTTATTTTCTGAAAAAATAATGGAACTTCCTCCCATTCACTTTTTGAGATATTTTTGATACTTGATTTTACATCTCCTAATAAAATAAGTGCATCCGGTTTTTCTGAATCAATCACACTTGATAATTCATGGATTGTTTCATTAATTGCTGTATTTTTTCCAATAAAAATTTCATTTGATGCAAAAGCACTTTCAAATCCAATATGAATATCTGTAACTATGAGATTCTTTTTTTCTCCCTCTAGAACCATTATTGGTTTTGATGGGATAATTCTTGTTTTTAGCATCAAAGATATACAATAGACTTTAGATTAAATTCTTGTGACCAAAGATTCTGAGAGAATTGAATTTGTAGTTTCTGAAAAACGAGTCAAACTACATCTTTTTGAACCCAGTCAAAGAAAAATCTGGACCGTAGTTGGAAAAGGTAAAGAACACTGGTTAGATCCTGATGCTGAATATTGTTCTTGTCTTGGATATTATTTTGGCAGATTGAACGGGAAAGCAACTTGCTATCATTTAGAATCTACATATCTAGCTAAAAAAGAAAACAAAATAGAAATCATTAGATTTTCTGATGAGGAGTATGATTCTTTTCTTTCTGGATTGATTTCTGATTTGTAAAACATTTCTTATTAGAACTTGTTAATAACTAGAAATAATACAAAATAATCATGGATGAAAATCAATACAATTCATTAATTGAAAAAATTGCAACAATGATGGAAACAGATGGGCTATCTATTGATGAGCAAAATGCACAGAAATTACAAAAATACAAAGATCAAGTAAAATCAAATTCAAATCTAAATGACGAGGATACAATGAAGTTAGTATACGAATCATTGCTTTATTTGAAATTAAAAAATTCAGATTCGGGTGACCCTCTTCAAAAGGGTGATGAATTTGGCGCTGGATTTAGCTGATCTTATCCTAATGGAATAGTTTCAATATCTTCTTTTGAAACGCCTTTCCACAGTCCTATCATTCCTTCAGGTTTTACTTCTTCAACTTTGGTTATGTGTTGAATTTTTATGTGATCTGGAGTAGGCGGCATCCAAAGCATTGCCATATAGTCTCCCACATTTCCAACTTTGCTTGGTAATGCCATAATGATTTTCTCCTTTGAGAATCCTTTTGAGATTAGGACATTGACTGCTTTTTCTTGCAGATCCATTCTTCCATGCGTGAACAAATAGACATTTTTTTGAGTGTCAATTTTTGTCATGATTTGTTTGATTTCTTAAACTAAATCAATCTTTCCTGATCTAGTACCTTCCAAAAAGGGTTAAATTAGAATGAACAAAATTTTGATCTGTGAAAATATTCACTGTAGGAAGCAAATCATTTGTTACTAGTTTCCAATTAGCAGGTGTACCTGGAATAATCTCAGATACTCCTAAAAAAACATTGGATGAAATCAAGAAACTAACTGATGACTCTGATGTTGGATTAGTATTGGTAAGTGATGATATGACTGAATCTATTAGTGATGAATTAACGGCACTCAGAGCAACAAAATCAACTTTGGTTTTTGCATTGCCTTCTGTTGGAAGCGAAAAATCTGAGGTTGATTACAGATTAATGCTCAAAAAGATTCTAGGTGTATAATTTAATCTACTTATATTCAATCTTCTAAATCTTTGATATGAAAACTGCCTCTGTGAAAGAACCCTCAATTATAGCAATTAACGAAACAAAAATTCCTGTGTTGAATTCTGGAGATATTCTAGTGCAAATGCATGCATGTGGTATATGTGGCTCTGATTTAGAAAAAGTATTTGGAGAATACGGACAACCTTCAATGCGATTAGGCCATGAACCTGCAGGAGTAATCATTGATGTTAGCTCTGATGTAACTGCATTCAAAAAAGGTGATAGAGTATTTACTCATCATCATGTTCCGTGCTATTCTTGTCACTTGTGTAAACATGGTAATGAAACAATGTGTCCAAAATACTATGAAACAAATCTCTCTCCGTGTGGTCTATCTGAAGAATACGTTGTACCAAAGTGGAATGTGGATCATGGCGGCGTACTCAAGATTCCTGATTCTATGAGTTTTGAAGAAGCTGCAATGATTGAACCCTTGGCATGTTGTGTTAGAGCATGGACAAAATACTCTTATCAAGAAGGAGATTCTGTAGCCATCTTTGGTGTTGGTCCTACAGGCATGATGCATGTAATGCTTGCACAATCTAAAAAGTTTTCAAAAATTTTCTGTTTTGACGTAAATGATTTTAGATTAGAATTTGCAAAAAAATTCAAAATTACCGATTCTATTAATTCTCTAAATGAAAACAGAAAACAAAGAATTCTGGATTATACTGAAGGAAGAGGAGTGGATGTGGCAATAGTTGCAACAAGTAGCTTAAAGGCATTAGAAGATGCAATTGATATGGTGCGCAAAGGTGGGGCAGTGATGATGTTTGGTGTTCCTTCAAAGAATGCAAAATTTACTTTGGATATGAGTAAAATATATTCTAAAGAAATTACTCTAGTGACAAGTTATGCTGCATCTGACAATGACACCAAAGAAGCTCTTAGATTAATAGAATCATCGCAAATAGACGTTAAACAATTAGTAACTCATACATATTCTATAGAAGATTCTCAAAAAGCATTTGATCATGCCAGAAGTGGTGAAAATGCAATGAAAATAATTATTACAAAATAAGAAAGGCTTAAGAAAGGTATTTCTATTCTTTCAAAATCGAAGAGACATGGATTGGGGATTAAAAAATAGACTCTCACAAATTATCAAACCACAAAATAATCGTGCATTAATGTTAGCAGTTGATCATGGCTACTTTTTAGGACCAACTGAAAAATTAGAAAATCCAAAAAAAGTAATTGCACCCCTGCTAAAATACTGTGATTCTTTAATGCTTACAAGAGGTGTACAAAGAACCTCTGTTCCAACCTCTACTAATGTGCCCATGGTTTTACGCGTATCTGGCGGTTCAAGTATTATTGGTGAGGATTTATCACAAGAAGAAATTACTGTTAGCATTAAAGATGCAATACGACTTAACGCAAGTGCTCTTGCAATGTCTATTTTTGTTGGCTCAAAATATGAACATCAAACTATTGTAAATCTTGGAAAATTGGTTAATGAGGCAGAAGAATATGGAATTCCCGTACTTGCAGTAACTGCTGTCGGTAAAGAACTTGGAAAAGATGCCAGATATCTTTCATTGGCATGTAGAATAGCTGCTGAACAAGGGGCTCATATTGTCAAGACCTATTATTGTGATAATTTTGAAAAAGTTGTTCAATCTTGCCCTGTTCCAATTATTGTTGCAGGTGGAAAAAAGATTCCTGAGAGAGATGCCTTACAATTGACATACAATGCAATCAAAGGTGGGGCAGTAGGCGTAGATATGGGTCGAAATATCTGGCAATCTGAGCATCCAGTAGCAATGATTAGAGCTGTTCGATCCATTGTTCATGGAAATGCAACTGTTGATCAGGCATTCAAATTATACCAAACATTACGTAATGAAAAACCTAATCAAAACAAACCACAAAACAAATCAAACCAACCTAATCAAAACAAACCACAAAACAAATCAAACCAACCTAATCAAAACAAACCACAAAACAAATCAAACCAACCTAATCAAAACAAACCAC
>DASSYQ010000043.1:0-7634 GCA_035703205.1 Nitrosarchaeum sp. | reverse complement strand
CTGGTACTGCTTTTGTTAATTGTATTCCGTCTTTTATCGCATCTGATGAAACATGGGCTAAAAAATTCAAAGAAAAAAACATCCCTGTAATTGGTGATGACATTAAAGGTCAAGTAGGTGCTACCATAGTTCATAGAACATTAGCTAAATTATGCAGTGATCGTGGAACTAAAATCGAAAAAACTTATCAGATTAATGTTGGAGGTAACACTGATTTTCTAAACATGAAGGAACAAGATAGATTGGCTTCCAAGAGAATTTCTAAAACCGAGAGTGTTCAAAGTCAACTTGCTCACAGACTGGATGATGATCAAATCTACGTTGGTCCTTCTGACTTTATTCCATTTTTAGGTAACACAAAACTCATGTTTATGAGAATTGAAGGTAGACAATGGGCTAACATACCTTACAATATGGAGGTTCGTTTAGAAGTCGATGATAAAGCAAATTCTGCAGGCATTGTTATTGATGCTATTAGACTAGCAAAGATTGCTCTTGATAGAGGTGTAGGCGGTCCGATCATTCCAGCTAGCGCCTATTTGATGAAACACCCACTTGAACAAATGTCTGACGTTCAAGCAAAAATGGAATGTGAAAAATTTGTCGAAGGTAAATAATTAGACTTTAGTTTTTTATTAAATATTGATATGATCTTTATCATGTTTTAAAACAAAATTTTCTAATCTGTCATCTTCCTCTAAAAAAAAATCATACGTTACATGAAATTTCTATCTGTAATAGGCTCAATTTTTAGGCTAAAACTATCATGGCTAAATCTATGCATGCGTCTGATCTAATTTTACAATAACCACCATTACGAAAAAAATGATAGTATACCAAGAAAAATTAATCAATTATGTCAACTAAACTTGTTAACTATCGATTATCCAACCAATTGAGAAATTAACAGTATTGGTTCATATTAAAAAAGTAGAGATCTTCGGCTTCAAATCTTTTGGATTTAAAAATACTACAGTTATGTTTGAACCTGGTCTAGTTTCCATCTCTGGTCCTAACGGTTCTGGAAAAAGTAACATCCTTGATGCAATAATTTTTGCCTTGGGTGAAAACAAACCAAAAATGATGAGAGTTGATAAACTTCGTTCTCTATTACATGATATAGAAGGTAATCGTCATGGGCCTAAAATCGCTAGATCTAGTGTTCATTTTGATAATTCTGACAGAAAAATTCCGATTGATTCTGATCTGGTGGAAATTACAAGAGAAATGGATGATAAAGGTGAGAATACATACTATCTAAACAAAAAACCTGCAAACCGAAGTCAGATATTGGATCTTTTAGACGTTGCAAATGCTGGATTAGGCCAACTAAATGCAGTGCAACAAGGAACTGTTACAAGAATATCTGAATTCACGTCAGAAGAAAAACGAAACACCATTGAAGATTTAATTGGACTATCTTACTTTGATGAGAAAAAAACAGAGGCAATCAAACAACTAGATGACGCTGATAGAAGACTGGAAATCGCTCTTGCAAAAATGGGTGAAATCAAAAAACGAATCGATGAACTTGAAGAAGAAAGAAATCAAAAACTCCGCCATGATATACTTGAACGAGAACTAAATCGATACAAAGCAATTGCTGCATCTAATAAACTCAGAGCAATCACAAGTCAGAAATCATCAAAGGAGGAAACCTTTACCAAAATCACCTCTGAAATCAAACAACTTGATGATCAAAGAATTCTGATTAGAAGCGAAATCAATTCCCTTGAGCACGAAAAGTCAAAATTAATGACTGCTGCCAATGATTATAGCCAGGCTAAGGCTGCCATTGATTCTGAATTAAGCTCTGCAATGGAACAATATGAGATAGATAATAGTGCAATTGTTGCATCTACTAAAAGATTACAACAGATTGATTTTAGAATTCCTGAAATTAAAAATGAAATTGAATCTATTGAACTAGCTAGAAAAGAAATTGAATCTAAAATTTTGCAGTCTCAAGAATCAATCAATGAAACCAACATAAAAAAGAAAAAAATCAACGATGATTTAGAAATACTTGATTCTGAAAGAAACAAAATTTTAACAGAACAATCCATAGCTGCATCTAAAAAATCTGAAATCGATAACAAAATAAAATCTCTCTCTGATCAACTTAATGAAACCAAACTAAAATTATCCAAAGTTGAAAATGAAAAAGAAGAATCTCAAATTAAAATCAAATCTAATTCCTTAAAGCTATATGATCTGGATCGTGATATTGTATCTCTATCTACATTGAAACTAAGATTGGAATCTATGATCAATAATCACAATGCATCTATCTCTGAATTAAAATCCAGAATCTCTAAACTCAATTCAAAAAAATCCAAAACCCTAAATGATTTAGAAGAACTTGATCTAATTTTAGAAAAATCAAGCAAAGCTGCAGCTCAATACGAAACAAAAATAAAAACAGTAAAAGGAATAATGCATGAAGATTATACTGTTGCCAAACTAAAAGAAGATGCAGAAAAACTAGGTATCACTGGATTGGTATATGAAATGATTTCTTGGGATAAACAATACGAACGTTCAGTACTTGCTGTAAGTTCTGATTGGATTAAGGCAATTGTTGTGCCAGACTTTGCAACATTACTTGGTATTGCAGAAGTCGCCCGTTCAAAAAATCTTCCAAAATTAAAAATAATTCCACTTGACGCAATTCCAAAATTCAAACTAGAATTACCAAAAGAATCTGGCGTAATAGGCGTGCTCTCAGATTATGTCCGATGTGACCAATCATATTCTGCTCTTAAGACATTTCTTTTTGGAAATGTAGTTCTTGCTGACTCTAGAGATTCTGCATATCGTATCTCAAAACTTGGTCATAAGGCTGTAACCTTGGATGGGGAGTATTTTGAGGCTAAAGGCGGCGCTGTAATCATTGATATTAACTCAAAAATCTCAAAATTGACTAAAATCATCTCAATGAGTACAGATATTGATGGATTGCTTGAATCAATCAGTCTTCTTAAAAAATATGTTTTAAAGAAAAAACACTCTTTGAAGAAACTTGATGATTCTATCCAGAGTTATTCTGAGCGATTATCTCTTTCAGAACAAGGACTTGCATCAACTGAAGAGAATTACTCTAATCTACAATCCAGAATTTCATCTGCAATCAATATGAAACAACAACTCACCACAAGAATCTCTGAATTAAATAAAAGAAACACTAGTCTACTTGTAGAGATTTCTACACATGAATCTCATATAGATTCACTTAACACACGAATTACAATCGTTGAAGAAAACTATGCAAGTGGCGAGCAAACACGCATTGCAAATGAATTATCCAGAGTAAATGTAAAGAAATCTGAAATTGAAAAATTATACACAACAATAATGAATGAATACCGTGATAAAGATTCACAATTAACTACACTACAAACTGAAGAAAATAGAAAAAAATCTCAAATAAAAAGTCTTTATGATGAAGAATACTCATTAATTTCACAACGCCAAGAATTAGAAAATAAAATTAAAGAACTGGAGATTAAAAAAGAATCTAAAACCGCTGTGCTTGTAAAATTAAGAGAGAAAGAACAGGATCTTATTTCTACGTCTGGTTCATCTATTGGGCAACTTAAGGAATATGATGATAAATTAAAAATTCTTTCTGAAAAAGATAAAGAACTTACAAAAGAAATCAACTCTTTGGAAAGGCAATGCGATTCTTTAACCCGCGATTTACGTGATTTAATAGAAAATGAAACCAAACTACATGCTCTTCTTTCATCTTTTGGATTTGATAAAAACATGGAGACCTTTGATGTTGAGTTTATAGTTCAAGGCTTGACTGCTGAATTAAACTCACTTAATGCTCTTAATGCCAAAGCTCCTGAAACCTATCTTGAAGTCTCTTATGGATACCGTTCCATGTCTGTACGTAAAAATTCATTGGAAGAAGAACGAAATTCTATTGTAAAATTCATTGAAGATATTGAAAAAGATAAACGCCAAACCTTTTTGGATGCATTTGATAAAGTGGATAAAGAAATTCGTCTTATTTTTAACAAAATGACTGGCGGTAATGCTTGGCTTGAATTACAAAACGAAGATGATATTTTCAATTCTGGAATTTCTTATTTGATCCAATTCCCAAATAAACCAAAAAGAGAATCCACATCAATTAGCGGTGGTGAGAAAACATTAGCTGCAATAGTCTTTGTTTTGGCACTTCAAAAATTAAAGCCATCTCCTTTCTACCTATTTGATGAAGTTGATGCCCATCTTGATGCACCAAATTCTGAAAGATTGGCAAAAATTCTTGAGGAACGTTCTCAGGAAAGTCAATTCATTATGGTCTCTCTAAAAGACTCTGTTGTGCAAAAGGCTAAACTCATCTATGGAGTTTATCCCAAAAATGGCGTCTCTTATGTTGTTACTTACAAAGATAAACGAATGCCTTCTGTTAGAACATCCTAGTCTAAATTAACATAGCATGCAACAGCATGATCATTTTCTAAATTTTTCAAGATTGGTTCTTTTTCACATTTTTCAATAACGTATGGGCATCTTGCTCTAAATCTACATCCCGAATAAACATCAATATCTAAAGGTTCGTTGATTCTGATCTTTTTTTCTTTGTTGAGGTTTTCAGGATCTGGCTCTGAAATTGCATCAATAAGGGCTTGCGTATAAGGGTGCTTTGGTTTTAACAACACATCATCAATTGCTCCAATCTCGACAATTTTTCCTAGGTACAATATTCCTATCTTTTGACCAAAGTATCTAGCAGTTGCTAAATCATGAGTAATGTATATGAAAGAAATTTGATATTTTTTTTGTAATTCTTGCATTAATTCCAGCATCTCAGCTCTTATGGATACATCTAGCATAGAAACAGGCTCATCAGCAAGAATTACTTTTGGTCTTAATGCCAATGCTCTTGCAAGCACCACTCTTTGTCTTTGCCCTCCTGAGAGCATATGTGGATATTTTTTTAGAATTTCTTCTGCTGGTTCAAGTTTCACCTCGTGTAGTACTTCTAAAACTCTTTTTCTTCTATCTTCACCATTTCCAATCTTATGTATTTCAAGTGGTTCTGAAACAATATTTGCTATATTCATTCGTGGATTTACTGAATCATATGGATCTTGATGTATCATTTGACAATTCATTCTAATTTTTTCCAAGCTCTTTTTGTCATTTTTAATTTCATGATTTTCAAATAGTATTTTACCTGAATCCGCATCAATGGATTTAAGAATTAATTTTGCTAATGTTGATTTACCTGATCCTGATTCTCCTGCCAATACAAAAACTTCTCCTCTTTTTAGAGAAAATGAAATATCATCTACTGCTTTTATTGTGATGATTTTTTTACTGAAAATACCTTTCTTTATAAAAAATTTACTCAAATGTTCTACTCTTAAAATTTCATCCAACGTGTAGAATTAGATAAAGAAGTATATCAAGAAATACACTTATGCCTATATCTTTGGATAAAGAATTTATGTAAAAATCATCTAAATTAATACTTGAGTAAAACAATCCAGAAAAATCTAGACTATAAAAAATACCGAGTAGACTCTTCCTTGCAATACTTTAAACCCCATTCTACTCGAATTGAAAAGAGTTTTGCAGATGAAATATCAATTAGTTTAAATCAGAATCTTAGGTCTATTCATCCTAAATTCTTCTATGATAAAAAAGGCTCTGAATTGTTTGAAAAAATATGCACTTTATCAGAATACTATCCTACACGATCAGAAATAAGCATTCTAAAAAAACTAAACAATGAACTATCCTCGTATCTTGATTGTTCCTTTAGATTAGTAGAGCTTGGTAGTGGCTCTTCTGTAAAAACAAGGCTAATTTTAGACATGTTAAACAAAATTCAAGAACAAATTGAATATTTTCCAATTGACATCTCTGAGATTTTAACTGAAAGTTCTGCATTGCTTCAACAAGATTATCCTAATCTTCGTATAACTGGAATAATTGACACATATGAAGGTGGTCTGGAATTTCTAAAAAATTATGATGACAAAAAAAATCTGATTGTTTTTTTGGGTTCTAGTTTTGGAAACTTTACGCCTGATGACGGAAGAGATTTCTTGAAAAAAATCAATTCTACTATGAAAGATGATGATCTTTTCTTAATTGGTTTGGATCTGGTAAAACATAAAACAATTTTAGAAAACGCATATGATGATTCACAAGGAATCACTGCTCAGTTTAATCTTAATGTTTTATCTAGAATTAACGATGAATTAAATGCTAATTTTAATCTGAATAATTTTGCTCATCACTCAATATACAATGAAAATGATCAAAGAATCGAAATGTATTTGAAATCTTTGGTGACTCAAGATGTTCTTATTCCAAAAGCAAGCATTTCATTATCCCTAAAGAAAAATGAATTGATTCACACAGAATATTCTCATAAATACAAATTATCTCAAATATGTGAATTAATGCATGAAACTGGATTTAGTATTAAAAATACTTGGTTAGATGAAAATAACTATTTTGCATTGACTTTGGTTTCAAAAAACGCTTGAGTTCTAGATATTACCTGCGCATCTAAATCCTGAAAATAGCCATCTTTCATCCAATCTGAAAAAATTTCTATAGCTTCCACGAATTGACATTTTAGGTGTACCAAAAGATCCTCCACGTAATACTTTTTGATTTGTAAACCACTTGTCGTTATATTCTTCAAATCCTGTCTTAAATCCAGGATACCCAATAAACTCTGATGCTGTCCATTCCCACACATCTCCTATCATTTGGTGACATCCAGACGGACTCATACCGTCTGGATATGATCCTATTTCTGCACATCCCCAAAGATATGATTCTAACAAATTGGAATTTTGTTCTGTTGGTTGTCCATTTCCCCACGGAAATACTGTTTTTCGTTGTTTTTCTTCATTCCAACATGCAGCTTTTTCCCATTCTGCTTCTGTTGGTAGCCTCTTTCCCGCCCATTTACAATATGCGTCTGCTTCATAATAGCTAACATGACAAACTGGTTCTTTTGGATTTATTTTTCTAATGCCTAGAAAATCTCTTATTTTCCACTGATCCCCTGTTTTTTCCCAATACATTGGAGATTTCCATCCATTCTGTTTGACTTTTTCCCATCCGTCTGAAAGCCAATATTTGTAAGTATCATATCCACCATCCTCCATAAATTCAATATATTGTTCATTGGTTACTGGAAATGTATCTATGGTATAGTTTTCAAGATATACCTTGTGTTCTGGTAATTCTATATCGTAACAATAATCTGCTCCGTTATACCCCATTGTGTATAATCCTTCTTTGATTTCTATTGATTTTTGTTCAAAATCCGATGAGCGTGGTTTTTCATTTTTTCTAACCGGTCTGTATTGTTCTGCTAGTAGGTGTTGCAAATCATAAACTAACAATTCTTGATGTTGACACTCATGATGAAATCCCATGCTGATTAATTTTATTGCATCACTGCGGTGTAATTCTGTTCTGATAAAATGTTCTACTCTTTGAGTGACTGTGTTGAAATACTGAAAAATTTGTTCAGTTGTGGGCCTTGAGATGATTCCTCTCTCGCCTTTATCATGTGGTATTCCAAATTGTTGGTAATACGAATTTAGGTATTCTGAAAATTCCTTGGAATAAAATTCATAATTTTT
>DASSYQ010000106.1:0-2052 GCA_035703205.1 Nitrosarchaeum sp. | reverse complement strand
AGAAAGTTATTTTGTTTGGAATGGATTTTGGAAAAAAAATAGGAAGATACTCTAAGACAAAAGCGGCAGAGAGAAAAATCAAATTAAAGAAACTAAGAAAAGGCAAATCACTTTTGGAATGGCTATCAGGAAAAACTAGATCGCAGTTATTTACAACATCAAGCCCAATTGGAGGGTTTGAAAAGATATCATATAATGATCTTGATATTATAATTACCTAGAATGCATTTAATACCCATATCCATATGAAAGAAATTATGAAATTCTCAGAGGAACAAATACGAGATATTGTTGCCATGAGAGATAATTTGATCAAGCAAATTGACAAGCATCAAAATGCTATAGAATTGTTAGAAAAAAATCTGACAATTTTAGATTTGGTATTAAAAGAATCTAGTTTTACAAAAGCTTCTGCTCTCAGTACAGTAAAAACTTTAGAACCATCCGCAAAGACTTTGATTGCATCTACTGAAAAACCAGAAACAAGCTCAATTCCAATAACAAGTGGAAGTGATGGTAAAGTTATTGCAAATGCCTACATAACACCTGATCAAGTTTCAATAGTTTTAGAAGACAATATGGAGATAAATGCAGATACGCCGCCCTTCAAATCGTTTTTTATTGATAGAATTATTGGTGAGATGAAACGAAAAGACTCTGCAGAAGCAGAAAATGGCAGAATTCAAAAAGAATCAGTCATTGATTACATAATTAACAAAAATGGTTCAGACATTAGAGAAATAATTATCAAAAATTACAGGCAAAAAGAGAGAGTTAATGAAATAATCAATACAGCAGGATGGTCACTTACACGTATGCTTGAAAACCTCAAAAAGTGATTTCATGGATAAGATAGTAGTTTTAGATTTTGGGTCGCAATACAGCCATTTGATTTGCAGGAGAATTAGAGAATTTTCCGTATATGCAGAGCTTGTTCCTTTTGATATCAGTTTTGAAGAATTACAAAAACACAATCCTAAAGGAATAATTTTTTCTGGAGGTCCATCTAGTGTGTATAATTCAGATGCGCCTGTTCCAGAGAATAAAATTTTTGATATGAACTTACCATTACTTGGGATTTGTTATGGACATCAGTTAATTGTAAATAAATTTGGCGGTAAAGTAAAAAGAGCCAACAAAGAATATGGATCATCCGTATTAACAATTGATAGTGATGAGAATCTTCTAAGCGGTGTTGGTAAATCAGTTAGGGCATGGATGAGTCATGGTGATGAAGCAGAACAAATTCCACCAGGATTCAAAGTTATAGGACATACGGAAAGCGCAAAGGCTGCAGCGATTGCATCAAAAGAAAAATCAATTTATGGAATTCAGTTTCATCCGGAGGTTGTTCATACAGAACAAGGAACAGAGATTCTCAAGAATTTTGTTTTGAAAGTTTGTGGTGCTAAACAAGACTGGACAATGGAGGGATTTATCGATGCGGCGGTAGAAAAAATTTCAAAAATTGAAGGAAATGTCTTATGTGGTGTAAGTGGAGGAATAGATTCTACTGTAGCAGCCTTATTGATTCACAAAGCAATCGGTAATAGACAAAAGTGTGTTTTTGTAAATAATGGCCTTTTGCGATTAAATGAAGAAAAAGAGATTGAAGAGATGTTCAAAAATAATTTTAATGTGAATTTTACATCAGTTGATGCCACCCAAGTTTTTCTAAGCAAATTAAAAGGCGTAGAAGATCCTGAGAGAAAAAGAATGATCGTAGGCGAGGAATTCATTCATGTCTTTACTGAATTTGCACAAAAAAATGGACCTTTCAAATGGCTTGCACAAGGTACATTGTATCCAGATGTAATAGAGAGTGGGGTTTCAAAAGGTCCAGCTGCGGTGATAAAATCACATCATAATGTTGGTGGGCTACCAGATTGGCTTGATTTGAAAATATTAGAACCGTTACGTGATCTATACAAAGACGAAGTAAGAAAAATAGCTAAAATCCTAGGTGTTCCAGAAAAACTTTTCATGCGACATCCATTTCCAGGACCTGGTCTGGCTGTAAGAATTATTGGAGAAGTCACTCCAGAAAAACTA
>DASSYQ010000102.1:0-2649 GCA_035703205.1 Nitrosarchaeum sp. | reverse complement strand
TTTTCTTTGTCTACTATTTTGTAAGCATGTGAAAAATCAATATCTTGATATGAAATATTCTTAAATTTTGATGGCAGAGTTTTTGCAAAATCTTCTGTAAAGTTTTTCTGAAACACTTTGTCTTGAGCATATGCAGTATCCTTCTTTTTTGCCCATTGGTATATCATCTCCTCCTGATTCAGATCAAGGTCTACATTCTCTCCTTTGATCTTTATCTTGATTCCATGTGCTTCGTAAGCAGGTGGAAACAGGATTCCATTATGTTGTAGTGTTTTCCATTTCATTTTCATCATCTAAAATTGCGGACTTTGACAAAAACTCTATTCTATGTGTATATCAATTTAACGTAGTTCTGTTTTTAACTTGAAAACAGTTCCTTTTTGAGATAATTCTCAAACTCCGTATCTGTTTTTGTCTTTTTTGCTTCTAAAAACATCTGTGCATCGTTTCCTACGATATATCTTGGTCTTGGGTTTTCTTCCTTAATTGCATTCAAAATTGTGGTGGCTACCTCTGATGGAGGTGTTCCCAACTCTGCCATCATCTTTATTCCCATGATTACTTTTTCAGTGATCTCTTTGTATGGTGAATCTGGTTTTGGTTCGGCGATCTTCATGGATGAGAAAAAGTTTGTCTTGATGACTCCTGGTTCTATGATTACGATTTTTACTCCAAATTGTCCTAATTCATATCTTAATGATTCTGATAATCCCTCCAATGCAAATTTTGAGCTGATATAAGCAGGTGATCCTGGAAAACCTATTCTTCCGGCAACTGAGCTTACATTTACAATTATACCTGATCCTTGTTTTCTCATGATTGGTGCAACTTTTTGAATAATGCTGATTATTCCAAAGAAATTGGTTTCAAACTGTGCTCTGAAATCTTTCATCGATACATCCTCAACACTGCCAAACAAACCCCAACCTGCATTATTTACTAAAACATCAATGCGTTGTTTTTTTGAAATGATTTTTTCAATGGCAGCACTAATTGACTTTTCATCATCTACATCTAATTCAATAATCTCTATGTTCAAATTTTCTTTTTTTGCCACTTGTAATATTTTATCTGCTTTTTTGGGATTTCTAACTGTGGCAAATGTGTAAAATCCATTTCTTGCAAGTGCCAACGAAGTTTCATATCCTATTCCAGATGAACTTCCTGTTACTATGGCAACTTTTTCCATACCTTTGTTGGATGTTTGTTGTATTTATCCCATTTTGATTTTACACTAGCGGTCTGTCGCCTTCGGTTGGTTCTATAAGTTTGGTCTCTTCACCATCGTTAATTCTTTGAAGAATTTCTAATGCTGAATATTTGTGCAGAAATTCATTGTTATTTCCGCATCTGTATGAAAATGTGCATCGAGGACAACCTGCTTGATTTTGACATGGACATTCCTTTACTATGAACATGCTTCTCTCAAGTGCATTCTCAAATCTGTCAAATAATGCCTTACTTGCACCATTTCCTCCAATTGCTCCATCATAGATGAAAATTAATCCTGATGTCCCTAGTGATATTCCTCCTAAATCTTGAGATACTCCTCCTGTTATCATATTGCTACCTTCAATTACGACATGTTCTGTTGCATGATACCCACTTGCCTCTGTATAGTCTTCATCTTCTGCTTTTTTGATTTCTTTTACTGGCCTTGGTGCATGAAATACAATTCCCTTCGTGATAAAGTTGTATTCTAAAGGAGTATCTAGTAAAACTTTTTGCCCCTGCGTAATCTCTTGTCCCAATTCAATGTTGACATAACCGTAGACTTTCTTTTGTATGTGTAATTTACAAAACGCAACTTCTACTCCGTAAACTTTTCTTCTCTCAAAAATAATTTCAATTGTCGGCCATTCTTCTGTTAATGCTTTAGTGTAGTATGGATAATCTCTGGAAATTCTCTCAAGCCTTGCAAAATTTCTGTGTGGATATCCCAATTCTTTTACTTTGTATCTAGTTCCTGCAAGAAAGTAGATTGCATCCTTGTGAAGTTCTTCTAAAGCAATTGGAAGCACTCTGTCTCCTACCTTTTTTTCGTTTAGGAAAATGTCTATTGATTTTCCAATACCTCTTATGCTGTAATCATTTAACAAAGAAGTAATTTTATCAAAATTTGGTATTATCCTATTATTGTGCAGTAACAGGGTTCCTTCCTTTAGATGTCGTTCTATTACTTCCTCATGTTCTTTTAACTCGTGTTTGGAAATTGGTCTATCACAAGCCATTGCCAATACCTGAAATTCTTCTACAAATGGATTCTTTGGATCAATGTATGTTTTTTCAACATCTTCAAAATAATCTTCAGGATGATTCTTGTAGTACTGTGAAATAGGATCATTTCCAAGTGCTAAGAATGCATACCCGCGCTGTCCTTTTCTTGCTGCCCTTCCTATTCTCTGAATTAATCTATTTACAGGAATGGTAGATGAAATCACACAGTCCACGTTTCCTACATCTATTCCAAGCTCAAGTGTAGGCGTGCATGATATGGCCTGCAACCTGTCCTCTTTGAATTCTCGCTCTACTGATTTTCTATAATTTGCCATCAAGCCTGCTCTGTGAACTTTGATGTTGACTTTTTGTTTTCTTGCCTGTATAGCTAAAAGCTCCGAGTTGAGATGTGAATTGTTAAACACCATTGTT
>DASSYQ010000099.1:0-3276 GCA_035703205.1 Nitrosarchaeum sp. | reverse complement strand
AAATCTCTCAAAAACATCAATGGATTACTATCCTTCAATACAGATAACATCTATTGGATATGGTGCAGGACAAAAAGATTTTGATGAATTTTCAAATGTCTTAAAGATTGTAAGAGGAACACAAAAAAATAATTTTCAATTGGACTCTGTTAAAATTTTAGAAACCAATGTCGATGATGTATCTGGAGAAATCATGGGTGATTTAATTGAAAAGATAATGAACAAGGGCGCCAAAGATGTTTCTATTTACCATGGCATCACAAAGAAAGGAAGACCAACAAATCTCATATCTGTAATTTGTGATGATTCTTCTATGTATGAAATCATGGATATTTTGGTACTTGAAACTGGCACTTTGGGAATTAGAGTGACCACTTCAAATCGTTTTATTGTGCCAAGGACATCTTGTGATATTAAATTAATTCTTGATGGAAGAGAATTTGTTGTAAGATACAAAGTTTCGTCATTTAAAGGTAAAAATAACTTTAAAATTGAATTCGATGACTTAAAATCTATCTCAACTACATTAAAAAAATCAATAAAGGAAACAGAATCATTGATTAGAAAAGAGATTGTGCAGCGAGGTATTGACTATGAATAAGCTTGATGATCTAATCGATTGGTTTGAAAACAAAAACAAGGTGATGATTGCTCTTTCAGGAGGTGTAGACAGTGCACTTGTGGCATATGCTGCGTTTCAAAAATTAGGCAGATATGCAATAGCAGTCACTGCTGATTACAAAACTTTATCAAAAGAAGAACTTGAAACCGCCAAAAAAATTTGTTCAGAGATAGGAATACAACAAATTTTCTTAGATTATGATGAACTTCAAAATGAAGAATTTGTCAAGAATGATTCCAACCGATGTTTTCATTGTAGGATGGAACTGGGCGATCATCTAATTGCTCTTGCAAAAGAACACGATGTTAAATTTATTGTTGATGGGACTAATTTGGATGATCTAGGTGATTATCGACCAGGAATTGAGGCATTAAAAAGAAATGGCATTAGAAGTCCCTTGGTAGAAACAAATTTTACAAAAAATGAAATCAGAAATACTGCAAAACTAATAGGATTATCAATACATGATAAACCATCTAATTCTTGTCTGGCATCACGTATCCCTTGGGGGCAAAGAGTAACAACTGAAAAGTTAACTCGAATAGAATTAGGAGAAACAATTGTCAAACAAATTACAAATTTAAAACAAGTTCGGGTTAGAGATCTTAATGGAATTGCTAAAATAGAAGTAAATAAAGATCAAATTTCTGTTTTTGAAGATGACATATTTTGCGAAATAACTGATAAATTAAAACTAATAGGATTTTTATCAGTTCAAATCGATCCAGATGGATACAGACCAGGAAAAATTAATGTGATTACTGATTGATCTATCTAGATAATGCAGCATCAACACAAATCCATGAAGATGTTTTAGAAGCAATGCTGCCATATCTTAAAGAACAATATGGTAATCCATCATCAATACACCGTTATGGTCGATTGGCCAATAAAGCCATAGAAAAAGCTAGAAAACAAATTGCTATGTTGATCAATGCTGATCCCTCTGAAATTTTATTCACTTCTGGTGGAACTGAATCCAATAATACTGCACTTTATGGAATTGCAGGAAAAAAACCACACTCTCAAATAATTACCTCATCAGTTGAGCATGACGCAATACTGGAACCATGTAAAAAATTATCAAAAGATGGATTTGATGTGATCTATTTGCCTGTAGATAATTACGGTGTAGTGGATCTATCTATTTTGAAAAATTCTCTTTCTGATAATACTAGTCTTGTTTCAATCATGTTTGCAAATAATGAGGTGGGAACAATAGAACCAATTGCACAAGTTGCCCAAATATGCAATGAACGAAACATTCCGTTTCACACAGATGCAGTTCAGGCTGTAGGAAAAATTCCAATCGATGTAAAAAAACTAGGTGTGGATTTACTTTCTATATCCTCTCATAAAATTAATGGGCCAAAAGGAATTGGGGCACTATACATTAGAAAAGGAATTGACATCGATCCCATTATTTTAGGAGGGGGTCAAGAGCACGGTTTACGTTCAGGCACTGAAAATGTGGCAAATATCGTGGGATTTGGAAAAGCATGTGAACTTGCCAAACATCATTTATCTGAGAATATTTCTCACATGAAAAAACTACGTGATGATCTTGTTGCAAAAACTCTCCGAGAAATTTCATCCGTTACTCTTAACGGTCATATTGAAAATCGTTTACCCAACAACGCTCATTTTACTTTTCTTGGAGTTGCTGGTGAAGATTTGATTATAAAATTAGATGAGTATGGTATAGCTGCATCAACTGGCTCTGCGTGTTCAGTGCATACGCAAAAAGCATCTCATGTTTTACAGGCTATGGGTTTCTCACATGAACAGATTACTGGTTCGTTAAGATTGACACTTGGGTTATTTAACAATCAAGAACAAATTGACGAAACAATTAATGTATTAAAAAAAGTAACTGCTGAACTTCGTTCTGTATCACCATTTAAGGAAAAATATTCTTTTTAACTAAATTCTAAACACGAATCTGAAACTTATTTTTTGTAACAAATATTGTAGTCATAATTCCTATTACTAGAATCATAACTGCGATTGCACCGAATTCTGGAATTATGGTTGTACCTATAATTTCGATATCTGAATCTCCTTGCTCAAAGTTAATTGTAATTATCCTGGAATCAGAATCTGTTAGAGTCTCTTGATATGGTGCTTCAATCCCATCAATTATTATTATGAATGTGTCATCTGTTTTATCTTGTTTTTTTGCATCTAGAACTTCTCTTGGAATTTCTAATGAAATCGATCCTTCATCTGTAGATTCAACTATTACTATTAATGCAAAAATATCTTCATCTATTAGCATATCTTTTACAGTTCCACCTTCAATGGAATATTTCACATCAAATGTACCGTAATTGCCTGCATCTACTTCAAATATGCTTGTTGTAGATAATGCTGTTTTTGGTGAAAAACTAAATTTAGTTTCTGCTGTGTTTCCCTCACCAAATGATGCTCTTACAGTGTATTCTCCTGCTTTAGACCACAGTGGACCTTCTGCAATAACTGTATGTGAATAAGTACCATCTTCTGCTACCATGATCTGCGCAATATCTACCAGATTACCTTGGCTGAAAATTTGCATCGTTACAGGAGTACCTGTTATGACAGTGCCTACTTTGCCTGAGATTACTATGGTCTCTCCTTCTTTATACGAATTGGCATCTGTTTCTAAAGAAATC
>DASSYQ010000103.1:0-4291 GCA_035703205.1 Nitrosarchaeum sp. | reverse complement strand
TGTCTTTCCATATTTCTGCAGGAGTCTTTGCCATGATCAAAATTAAATTTGAAATTAATAAGGATTCTTACCAATCCGAAAAGTGATTCTTGAAAATTAATTTGATGTTATTGTGCAATATGTCGATGAATTACTACACTCAATGAGATTCTTTTTTCTCATCTATCTTTTTCTTTAATTCTAAATTTTCTTTTAGCAATTTGTCGTTTTCTGCCTTTAATGCACTGATTGAATTTTGCCTGCTAAACAATGGGTGTCCAGGAGGAACGACGCCAGAATTCATAGTCAATAATCCAGAGGCATATCTCTGATATGACTGCTGAAATCCTTGTAGTTTTTTATTGATCGTTGCATTGTCTTCAACAAATTTTTCTTTTAGTGGATTTTCAAAAATTTTAAAGATTGGGTTTGACAAACCTGGAGGCAGTCTAGGAAATTGTAATGCAAGATGAGGTATGTTTGGATTTAGTCCATAGATGTCTTTTAGATGCTTTATTGGTAAATCTTCCACAATAATGCGTTGTTTTTGCTATATTTTTGCCTTGTCCTTAGGCGTTTGATATACCATATAGCTAATTTACAGTCATTTTAGCTCAATTTGAGCTGATCGCAGATCCTTATAGATTCCAATTTTAGATCGCAATTACACATGACAGAATTAACAAAGACATGTATTCGATGCAACAAAAACATCAAAGGAGAAGATCTACATAAAATTGTAATTTATGTGATCCAAGAAAAATTCACAGAACATCACTATGAACATGTTGAATGTCCTGAAAAGTTTACTGTCTAACCACGATACTCATAAATTTTGTAAATTTCGCCAGTTAGTCTTGAACGGTACTTCCATTCGTTGTTTTTCCACATAACTTCCTTAAATGAACTCTGAGAAGCTGGATGTAGTCTACGATATATGTCATCACCAATTAAAATTTGGTTTGGCTTGGCAAGTGATTGTATCTTAGAAGCGATATTCATGGCAGGTCCCATCAAATCCACATGTGCTGCATCTGGGTTTGAACCGTATCTTACAACTATGCTTTGTCCAAAATCAGCCCCAATTTTTACCATTAAATCTGGATAATCATATTGATTCAAAATTGGATTGATTCCTTTTTGAATTACAGTTAGCATTGATTTTGCACAGCTTACCGCGTTATCTGCAGCCAAAAGTGGATTCTCAGATGCAACGAAATATCCTATTACAGCATCGCCTACAAATTTTAACACATAACCGCCATGAAGAGTAATCACGGATGCCATCTCTTGAGCAAAAGAACTGATTATGATTGCCAATTTGTCTTCAGGCAATTCCAACGTCATGGTAGTTGAACCAACCAAATCAACATAGAGTACTATAATATCAAATTTGGAAAAAACATTTTTTCGCAGAAATTTTTCTGATTCATCTGTAATTCCAGTATATTCATAACCTTGTTTTAATGCGCCCCAAATTCGTTTCTGTGTTTCCAGAATCATTGTTTCAGAATCAACAACTCTTTGCTCCTTCTGACCAAGCAACATATCTATCAAATTAGGACTGGATGTACCTGGCAAAACATTATCTTTTTGCTCAATTTGAGATTTATTTGATTCATCTATTTTGGACATTTTTATCATTCTTATTCTAGTGGAAAATCTGTATTGCAGACAGGACATTTCCCTCTATTCCCCTTATAACCTTCATGATAATACTGTAAAATCACAGAATTGCAAAGATCACAGTGGAATTTGCCTCCAGACATGCATTATCTATCATGATTTTTCTATTTAAGAGATATGAGATCTTAAGGTTTAAGGGCAGTTAAAATTCGTTAATTCTTGTGCGGTTAGGTACAAGGTCATCTAATGATTTTATTCAGATATTGAATAAAAAAAACGAGGACATTCAAAAGACATTTCTTGCAAAAATAATAGATCTTACAAAATCAACAGATATCAAGGTGATGTTAGGCGATGCAACAATTACTGATCAGAAAACTTTTGATCCTGCACTTGTAAGCGATTTTTATCAAAGGATCATCAAAAATTTGAAAGATTGGTCAATACAAGAAGTTTCAATTTCAAATAATGAAGACATTAGAAGAATATTTACTAAATTCGAGATAAGAGAAGGAAATTATCTCATTTCAGGGCACATGTCGTTGCAATATCATGTGTTGTTATATTACAAACCTGATCAACGCGTAATACAACTACAAAAAGAATTATCTGACATAATTGATTTGACAAAAAACAAAGAACAGCAAATGTCTGATAACAGTGATCAGTTTGTATTAAACAAATTAAAAGAAAAAGGATACAAAGACTTTGATCATCAAAAATTATTTGAGATATTTTATGAAAATGACGAGTTTAGAGAAAAAATATACAAAGAAATTGAGAAAGATATCGAAGTAGATTTTCAAGACTTGTCAAATAAAAAAACAAGACTCATCAAAGAATTAGACGATTTATTAATTGAAACATATCAAACTAGTCCCGTGTTAATTGATGATACCAGATTAATAACTGGAGAGGAAGGATGTCTGTGTACATTTGATATAGAATTTATTCGAAATAAAACAAAGGAGGGCCTATTTGATCCTCGAAAGATTTCAGAATCAGTAAAAGAAAACATTGTTAAGCGTTTAGAGGAATTTTCTAAATTATTAGAAACGTGAACAGACAACATATTGAATGAATTTTAGCATCTATAAATAAGATTTAAAAATCATATGACAAAGATTGCTCATGTGACATTTTTTTGCAATGGTCTTGAATTGTTGCCTAATCCCAAAAACTGCGCACAAAAGTCAATTAAAAACACAATTCCAAAATGGAAGAAGTCAAATATCTCCAATATCTAGCAGAATTTCCAATGAATCCAACATATGACGAGATACAAGGTGCAAATTCTTTGCGAGGAAACGAGATAAGAAAAACACCACTGGTGTATTCGCCTACTTTTAGTAATCTTACAGGCTCACAAGTTTATCTAAAGGCAGAGTTTCAACAAAAAACAGGTTCATTTAAAATTCGTGGAGCATATTACAAAATCAGATTACTGTCAACTGAAGAGAAAAAACATGGAGTAGTTGCAGCATCTGCAGGTAATCATGCGCAGGGAGTTGCATTTGCATCTTCTTTAGAAAAAATACCATGTACAATCGTCATGCCAAAAAATGCATCACCTTCAAAAGTATCTGCCACAAAAGGCTACGGCGCAAATGTGATTTTAGAGGGAACAAACTATGATGAATCATCTGCAAAGGCAAAAGAGATTGCAAGTAAAACCGGTGCTACAATGATACATGCATTTGATGATCCACAAATCATAGCAGCGCAAGGCGTGATAGGATTGGAGATTTTAGAAGATCTTCCAGATGTGGATGAAGTCTATGTTCCAATTGGAGGGGGTGGATTGGCAGCAGGAGTTTTAATTGCAATCAAAGAAAAAAATCCAAAAATCAAGATAATAGGTGTACAATCAAAATCATTTCCGTCAATGTACGAATCTCTAAAAAACGGTTCATTAACATCAAGTGGAGGTGCAAGAACTATCGCAGACGGAATATCTGTAAAAATACCAGGACAGATGACATTTTCCATAATCAAAGAATTAATCGATGACATAGTACTGGTAGACGATTCAGAGATTATCAAGGCAATGTTTTTGTTAATGGAGAGAATGAAATTTGTAGTAGAGCCTGCAGGGGTTGTAGGTTTAGCTTATTTAATTTCAGCAAAACCATCACCTGGAAAGAAAGTTGTTGCAATATTGACTGGTGGAAATGTAGACATGTATCTTTTAGGTCAAATAGTAGACAAAGGTTTGGCCACGATGGGACGTTTACTTAAACTAACTATTTTGTTACCTGATAGGCCAGGTGCATTCAAAGAAATTGTAGATGAAATTAGCGCAGCTAATGCAAACATTGTAGAAGTTGTACATGATAGATTAAGCTCAAGCATTAGTGCAGGCTCTGCAGGAGTTACATTGAGTCTAGAAACTCAGGGAAAAGAACAGGCAGACAAACTAATTGAAGCACTACAAAAGAAAAATATCCAATTCAGTTTAATGACATAAACTCATTTGAATTTTTTTTGAACAAATTTACTAAGGCCATGCTTTTTTAGTTCTTCTGATTCTTTTAATACTGAATTGTGTTGTTCAAATTTATGTTGTTTTAATTTCTTTTTTAGTTCTGGAAATTCATTTGCAAGAATTTTTATTGCATATATCCCAGCATTGCCTGCTTTGTTAACTCCAACGGCTACTACAGGAGAACCTGTAGGCATTTCAGAT
>DASSYQ010000089.1:0-4141 GCA_035703205.1 Nitrosarchaeum sp. | reverse complement strand
AACTGTCACCGCATGCTTCTTTCCAAGTATGCTCCTTGTATTCAGGTTCTAGTTTTATGATTAAACTACTGCATGAACCAACTATTTTATCATGATATTCTGCAACAAACTGACCTTCTGGAAATATCTTGAGATGGGCTTCTAGTTGTTCAGGCTTCCAATAAACACCTTCTGCTGCCATTAATGGAAAGGCTACTTTTTGTAATTCAACAATTTTAGGTATGTCGTCTTTTCTCATTGTTCTAATGATTACGTTGCTGTGACGCGAATTACTTGACATACTATATCAACATCTTTTATATTATTTAATTAACCTAAGATATACTATCTCTACTATGATAGAATTCAGAATAAACTAGAAACGGTCAATCATTAATCTCTTTTTTATTATTTTATTTATAAACAAAAGTAGTGGGCATCTAACTGATCTGACAAAACTCATCCCCGGCATACAATTGTTGTAAAACATAACAGATTTGCACAAAATGATACATATGCATATTATCTAGAATTTGTTTTTGGCTTTCCATATACCATATACAAAATCAGAGCTATTACTAATCCTCCAGGAACAGCAATTATTGCTGCCAATAATTCATACTGGAGTTCAACTCTTTTTGCCGGTTGAACGACTATTCCATGATGCATCTCTTTTTCTGGATTGTCATAGACCATTGTAGTAAACACAATTGTTCTTAAAGAAAGATCTTGCGCAGGCAGTCTTGCGGCACTCTCTATTCCTGATGTGCCTCCACTTTCAATATTTTCAAATCGAATTTCTATTGATCCTGGTTTGTCAAAAATAAAATTTCTGTAATCACCACCTATTCCAGTGAGTCCTGTATCACGAAATAATTCTACTCCATTTTGAATTACAATGAAATCATATCTCATTTTATCAAGATTTGAATTTGTCATTGGATCATAAGTTTGAAAGATAAATGATACGTTGTCATGTGTCATGATTACATTTGGCTCCCATGTCATGTCCAATTCAATTAAATCATCAGCGGTGTAAGATATTACTGGAAACTGTTCTATTTTGTTGCCTTCAGCATCATGTGGGTAAGTAGGAATTGATTTACCTACAAAAACTACTCCTTCCATCCATGGATGAATTACACAAAAATAATCAAACAATCCTTCTTCACTAAATGTATGGGACCATGATTCTCCAGGTAGGATTCGTCCGCTGTCAAAATAACCATCTGGTTCTCCAAATTTATCGCCTCCCATCCATCCAAATCTCCCGGAGCCCTTACCACTTGTAATAGTATGTCCTTCTCGATCATTGTTTACCCATGTAACTATATCTCCATCTTGAATAGAAATCACAGGAGGTTCATACCAATTATCAACAGGTGTTTCAAATGTAGGATCAAAAGCACCAAATGGAATAGAAGCTATAAATTCTTCAGCATATATGTTTGGACCAATAATAGGCAACAAACCAATTAGAGCAATCATAATTGTGAGGTAATAATTCATCAATCATCATTATTATTTTTAATATAAAGAGATAAGCAAAATGATTTTAATATATGTGAATATGTGGAAACTAATTTTAAAAAACAAATAAACAGTTTTTCAAAAATCTAATACATCAAACTAATTTCCAATACACCACATACATGAAGAAAAATTCATAGATTTTGCATTGTCTAAAGTATCAGGAGTAAAGTATTGTCTGTCTTTTAATTTGATCTCCACAATATTGCATTCTTTTTTCATGTTGGCTAGATGATGTACAAGAGTAGTTTGTTTATCACCTAGATAACCAGCCATGTTAATCACAGAATTTTTTTCAAATGAGTCTTTTCATGAACAAGTACCCTCTCAAAGGTATCCATCCATCCTTCCCAATGAAAAGTACAATCCTTGCAATTATACTTCATTTTATTTTTCTTCCTTCTCAAGTTTCTTTTTTTCAGATTCTTTGAATGCGTTTACATCATCAGATGTTTTTGTTTTATTTCGTTGCAATTTTGCAAATAGTTTTTTTAACATACCCAATTAGGTCACACCTAGGATATAAGGCAAGGATTCATGGTTTGAATTTTCAAACGTAGCTGAGTAGTTAATTCAGTCCTTCCTAACGGATATGCAAACTCACACTACTACGTTACTTGTATTACGTCAACGCTGCTTATAGAGATTCCATGTTTTTTCTAACAATTTACTACATTGACTTTTGTGCGATTATCAAATCCACCTCATAGTTTAAAGTTGAGCGTGGATTTAGTTTTAGATTCCATGTCAAGTAAGATGGTTTTTTTGTTTTCACATCAATAGCAAACCCCAATTCTTCCAGATTTGTTCTTAATGTTGATTCATCAAGCGGTTTTTTGACTGAATTTTTACCTCTATCAAAATCATAAGGATCAGACAATACAACAGTGCCTTTGGAAACATGCCGAGAGATGTGTTTTAGCAAATCTGTTGGCTCTACTAATTCTAGAATATTTAATGCTAGAATCAAGTCAAATTTTGTTTTACCAAAAACATCAGACATTAAATCAGCTACAAAATAATCCAAATTATCTTTTTGAGTATTCTTTGCAATGCTAATTGCACTAAATGATCTGTCTATTCCAAATACAATTTGATTGGAGTTTGCAAGGAAATCACTCACAATTCCAATAGAGCAACCATATTCCAAAACGAGATTTGATTTTGGTATTGAATTTAATTTATTTTTAATTACAGAATAAAATTTAGATTTTTGACTGGTTTGGTATATTCTGCTCCATCTTTCTTCAAGGGATGTTCTATCATCAACATTTCGTTTAGAATCAGATAGTGCAGATTTTAGAAATTTTTTCATTTTATCATGAGATACAGAATGAAATAATTTGCCACCTAGCATCATACGATCAGAGAAATACTTTGAAAGATCATCCCACAAGATAGGAATTTTTTTGACTATTGGAAAACATAGTGCACATTCCTTGCATTCCAAAATTCCTTCTTCAATTTCTGTTTCTTTTCTAAATACATCTAGTTCTAATTTAGAACCACATCTAACACATCTTAGAAAATTTAGACTGAATTCATGCATTTTTGTATATCAAACTAATCAAAATGGAACTAATAATTTTAGATCATAAAGAGGAATAATGTTAAATGGAGTATTTTGATGATTTTATGCGAATTGGGAGAATTTGAAGAATTTGCAGAGGCGTTATTTGGGCAGTTATCTGTAGAGATTAATGAAGAAAAAGAGATTGCCAAATTGGCAGACATGGCAGAGGACGATCTTTCATTTAAAGTAAAATTTGAAGGGTTGGAAAGAATAGCTCAAGGAATTTTTCCAACATTAAAGAAAAAAGCAGAAGAGTTTTTGGGAGTTAAAATTTCAGAGAATTTGAAAATAAAGTTTCCAGATTTGATAGAATTAAAAAAATTAAAAGGTGAAAAAGTATTCTCAGATGAAAAATCAAAAGAGTATGTCAGAGAGTTGTTTGAAGCAGTTGCAAATGAAGATCAAAACAAGATTGCAGAATTAATGAAAAAAGATACTGCAAAATATTTGGTATATTCAACATATGCCATCCAATACATCTCAAAAATTTCAACTACATATGGAGATTATTTGGATTCAGTGATTTATCTGAATAATTTTGTACTTTCCAGATACCCACAGATTATTTTACACAAACAAGGAGAGCCATATGAAGAAAGATTTTCAAATGTCAACTCAGGTTATTTGGGTGCAGTGAAAATGACTATATTGGAAGAGATGATTCACTCAACACAAGAAAAGTTACAACAATTAAACAAAGATGCAGCAACACAGGTCAATTTGATTAACGAAGAACTAGCAAGAATCATTTTGGAATTGGATAATCAAACAGTAAACAATCTCTCAGAATATTTACAGCTTCAGGCTGTTCCAGACGATTTTCCATTTGCCAAAAAAGCAAATCTGTTTTTCTTTTTGAATCCAGATCATTTCTTAATTGAGCAGATAGGTCCAGACGTGATGACTTTCACACATGTTGAAATTGATCCTAAAATTTCAAATGCCATTCCACAATTGTTAGATATTTACAAAAAATGGCTAAGCCCGATTCAAAGACACCATGCAGCTTTTACAATAATGGAGGGGATGGCAGGATTTGCCATAGAAAACATACTAAAA
>DASSYQ010000137.1:0-38024 GCA_035703205.1 Nitrosarchaeum sp. | reverse complement strand
CTATGTCAGATATAGAATCCCATTTGTTAAGACGTACTTTGCCAGATAATCCAATTTGATCCCAAATTCTTTGGGAAGATTCTGGGAGAAATGGAAACAATGCAATTGCGATACTGCGAGCCGCATTCACAGATAAAAATACACAGTTTGTAGTTCCTGGTCCTTTCTTCCATGGTTCTTTGTGCTGGAAATACTGGTTAAAAAATGATGAAAATTCCATAATTCTCTTCAGGGCTCTATCCAGATGATTTTGCTCCATTAATAATCCTAGTTCGCCTGAGAGATTCTTTATTTTACTTTCTGCCTCTGTATCTTTTTCATCATAATTTTCAGGTTCTGGAATTACACCATCGAATGCTTTTTTTGTAAATCCTAATGCACGATTAACAAAGTTTCCGAGATTCCCAATTAGTTCAGAATTTATTCTGTTTGTAAATTCATCCCAGTCAAAGTTTAGATCATCTTGAGAATAGGGATTAATTGCAACCAAATAATATCTCAGATAATCTGCAGGATAATATTCTAAAAATTGTCTCAAACCAATGTACCAGTTTCTGCTTTTTGATATTTTCTTTGACTGTAATGTAAGATGACCTCTAGTTGGAATAAAATCAGGAAGTTTGTATTCACTGTTAATCCCTAAACGCATTGCAGGTAAGAAAAGATAATGATGGTAAACAATATCTTTACCAATAAAATGGTAAATGTCAGCAGAGTTCCAAAATTCTTTTCCGTTTATTCCTTTATCATCTAGAAACTTTACAGCTGTAGAAATGTATGCCAAGTGGTTATCAAACCAGCCATAGAACACCTTGTCTTTGGCACTATCAAGAGGAACTGGAACGCCCCAAGATATATCACGAGTGATATCCCAGTCAATCAGACCAGCCTTTATCCAGTTTTGAACATATTTTTTTACATCTTTTTGCAGATTGTTATTTTCATCTAGCCATTTGTATAACGAGTCACCAAAATTTTTCAGCTTGAAAAAGAAATGGTTAGTTTTTTCTTTGGTAGGAGTTTGACCGCAGATAGAACATTTTGGGTCAGATATCTCTTCAGGAACGCGTCCGCAGCTTTCGCAGAGATCAGAGTATTGGTCAGCGGCATTACAGTGTGGACACACACCCTTGACATATCTATCAGGAAGAAATTTTTTGTCATTACTGCAATAAAACTGGATGATTTCTTTTTCATAGATGTGACCAGATGCATTGAGTTTCTTAAAGACATCTTGGACAAATGCAATATTTTCAGGCGAACTGGTCTTGTAGAAAAAATCAAAGTCAATTCCAAATGCAGTAAAATCATCATAATCACGTTTATTCCAATATGCAACATATTCAGAAGGAGTCTTTCCTTCTTTTTCAGACTGGATCAGAATAGGAGTGCCAAAATCATCAGATGCACAAATATAGTAAGCCTCAACTCCATTTAATTTTAGAAATCTCGTAGTCACATCAGCAGGCAGATACGTTGATGCGACGTGTCCAAGATGGATTTCTCCATTGGCATAAGGCAATGCGCTTGTAATGATTGCTTTATTTTTCATCTGAAGTCTGAAACATTATTGGAGTTAAGAAGTTTTACCAACTATGTGCATATTTGACTTGTTCTGGAGTGAGCTTGTCGATTTTCACATCCATTGCCTTTAGTGCATCAACTGCAACTTGCTTGTCAATTTCTTCTGGAACGTTGATAATTTTGTTACCAATCTTTGTGTGATTTTTGAGAATATACAAAACAGATAGAATCTGATTGGAAAACGACTGAGCCATTACTTCAGGTGGATGTCCTTCGGCTGCAACAAGATTTGCCAATCTACCCTCTCCTATAAGATAAACACGTTTACCGTTTTTGAGTGTGCATTCATCAAGATTGGGTCTTACTCTTTTTACTGATTTTGATTCTTTAAGCAAAAATTTGCTATCTATTTCAACGTCAAAGTGTCCAACATTTCCCATAATGGCGCCATTTTTCATTTGTAAGATATGCTCTTTTCTAATTACGCTAGTCATTCCAGTACAAGTGATAAATATATCACCGATTTTGCAGGCTTGAGCCATCGGCATTACTTCAAATCCATCCATATGAGCTTCAAGTGCCTTTACAGGATCAACCTCAGTCACTATTATTTTGGAACCCATTCCATGACATCTTGCTGCAACACCACGTCCTACCCAACCATATCCAACAACTACAACTCTCTTTGATGCCAAGAGCAAGTTCATTGCACGCAGGTATCCATCAACAGTACTTTGTCCTGTCCCGTATCTATTATCAAACATGTGTTTTGTATATGCCTCATTTACTAAAATTACGGGATAACGAAGTTTGCCTTGTTCTTCAACAGCTCTGATTCTAGTAACACCTGCAGTTGTTTCTTCAGTTGCGCCAAGAATTTTCATGTTTTTATATCTGTCATCAAAATGTGCTTTTACATTCATATCGGCACCATCATCAGTCAAAATAGTAGGTTTATGATTTAGTACTTGATCAATACACCAATCATATTCTTTTACAGATTGTCCGTGCCATGCATAAACATGAATTCCCTGTGATGCCAAAAATGCGGCAATATCATCCTGTGTCGTAAGAGGATTTCCACCGCAGCAAGCTACAGTAGCCCCTAATTCCTTTGCACCCATTAAAAGAACAGATGTTTCTTTTGTAATGTGCAAACAAAATCCAAGAGTAATACCCTTGAGGGGTTTTGATTTTTTTAGTCTGTTAATAGTATTATCCAAAATTTGCATGTGAGATCTAGCCCATTCATAAGATAATTTACCTTCTTGAATCAATTTTGCACTAGACTTTACTTTACTCAATACAATTTGGCTTCAGAAAGAGTATAAAATTCTATCATGCGAATCTAAATAAATGACAAAATCATGAAAATAATAGATGGCTTGGAAAAAAATTGCTGAAAAAGGGGAAATTGCAGCAGGAAAAGGAAAGGCCTTTAAAATTGACAATAAACAAATTGCGATATTTAATCAAGATGGATATCATGCAATAGATGATCTCTGTGTTCATCAGGACGGTTCAATCGCCCCAGGAAAACTTGAAGGATACATTGTAGAGTGTCCATTACATTTTTGGCATTATAATATCAAAACAGGGGAATTGAAAGATTATCTCAAAGACGTAAAGCTTGCAACATATCCTGTTGAAGCAAGAAATGATGGGATTTACGTAGACATTTAGAAGAATTTTTTATAAAAATCTAAAGAAATCAATTTCTGTAACACTAGAAAAATACAAGACATTTTAGGAACAGTTTATGTCATTTTTTAAAAATACATTTTCTTATTATCATACAGTATGAATTCCCATTGATGGGATATTTGCCATATACTTTTAATTATAAAAAAGCATAATTTCTTGTGATACAAAAGAGGCTACCATCATTATTTGGAATTGTATTTTTAGGATTATTGGTGTCAAATAGTATTTTTGCAGAGGAAATTGATGAATTCATCATGCTAGATTTAGAAAAGGCAGAAAGACCAGAAACGTCTAGCAAATATCAAGAAATCGTCGTTATTGGATATGTGAAGGATTACGTACGAGGTGACAACATAGAATTGCTTATAATAACACCAGATGGCACAGAGGAGAAAATTTCCACATATGCAACTAAGAAAGGAGAAGTATACACATTACTACATTTTACAAAAGAATCTCAGATCGGAATCTACAAAATAACTTTAATTTACAATGAAATTGAACGTGCATCTACAAATTTTGAGATGATTGAAAAACCATAAGAGAAAATCATGTCAAAAGAATGAACAGAAAAGCGCTAATCATTGGAGTTATGATCATTGTATCTTCATTAATTATAATTTCACAGCAAAACGATCAAATAGAAACACCAATTCAAAAAAATAATGTAGATTTTAACAGTATCGAATGGAATAATTATGTAACAAAAATTCTACCAAAACAAGATCAAATTGGAGAGGAGTGGACACCATTATGGTCAGATTCCAGTCAGGAATACAAACAAGGAGAATCTCCGATTACAACTACAAAAATGATCGGCAATAATGAAATAACTTCTACATCATACAATTATCAGAAGTCAGAGATCGGAACTATTCAGATACTAGTGTGGCATGGAGAATTGTTTGTGGAATGGGATCACAAGTATGCGGTAGAAAATATTCTCAATCAAGTCAATGGCAATGTCGAAGAAATAATCGATAATTCTAACTTGTCAAAAAATTGCACTATTGGATATTATGAATTGTATAAAACAAGTGAGTCAAGTAATGATTTATTGTTCTCAGAATGTGCAAAAGATGGATATAGAATTAGAATTAATCTGACCGAAGGAGAATATAGTGAAAAAACAATAGAAACTATGATATTTTTTAGCAATCTTGTAATTGAACAGATAAGATAGATAATAAGAAAGACATCAAAAACGTTTCATTTTAAGTACATTTCTGATATAACATATCTTTTGGCAGATTTACAGACAATAATTATTTCCGGAATTAACTAGTTCAGATGGGATACTTGGCACAACTTTTATTCTTACGATTTCTGAAAATAACTTAGTGAATCAGAAAATTTTAGATGAGATAATTCATCAAGACTACACAGCCATTACAAAAACCATAGAAGAATTCCTAGTAAAACAAGTAGAGAAGCACAAGGCAAAAGGGTTGATTCTCGGTCTAAGTGGCGGAATTGATTCTGCAGTGCTTGCATATCTTTGTAAAAGAGTACTCAAGGAAAAAACACTTGCAGTCATAATGCCAGATACACAAATCACACCAAGTATAGAGACAGAAGATGCAATGAAAATGATATCACTTACAGGATTAGAGTACAAGTTAATTGACATCAAACCGATTGTAAATGAATACTCTAATTATTTAGAACCGAGTGAATGGGCTAAGGGAAATCTCAGAGCAAGAATAAGGGCAAATATTTTGTACTATTATGCAAATGCAAAAAATTATCTAGTATTGGGTTCAAGTGATAAAAGCGAGTATTTGATTGGATATTTTACAAAATACGGTGACGGTGCATCAGATCTTGTTCCAATAATATCATTGTATAAATTACAAGTAAGAGAGATTGCAAAGTTTTTAGGAGTACCACAAAACATCATTGAAAAAAAGAGTAGCCCTCATTTATGGAAGGATCATGGAGCTGAAAAGGAATTAGGAATGTCATATGAAGATATAGACTCTATACTTTATTGTATTTTTGACAAGAAACTATCAGCAGAGAAAACTGCTGAGACGTTACAAATTGAAAAACAAATAGTCGACAAAGTCTATCAGCTGCATCTCAACAGTACACACAAGAGAGACACACAACAAAAACCATTTGGGGACGACTAATGAGGCTGCAAGATACGCTTACAAACTCTGAACAAATTCTGGACATTTCAAAAAAGGTTAGAGTTTACTTGTGCGGAGTTACAGTTTATGATGAATCACATATAGGTCATGCAAGAACAATAATTGTCTTTGATGTTCTAAGAAAATACCTTGAGAGTAAGGGAATCAAGATGGATTTTATTCAAAATTTTACAGACGTGGATGATAAAATAATTAATCGTGCAAAATTAGAAAATACAACTGCGGAGCAGATTAGCTCAAAGTATATTCAAAACTATTTTAAAGATTTTGATAGTCTCAACGTAAAGCGTGCAACAAACTACCCAAAAGCAACTGAACACATAGACGATATCAAGAATTTTATCAAAAAATTAATTGAGAAAGACATAGCATATGTCTCAAAGAATGGAGTGTATTTCTCAGTATCAAAGTTTCCACAATATGGAAAATTATCAAAAAAGAAAATAGATGATCTGCAATCAGGTGCAAGAATTGAAGTAGATGAAGCAAAAAAAGATCCGTTAGATTTTGCATTGTGGAAGTTTTCAGATGTTGAACCATTTTGGGATAGTCCATGGGGCAAAGGTAGACCAGGATGGCACATCGAATGTTCTGCAATGAGCATCAAATACCTTGGAGAAAATTTTGACATACATGGCGGCGGCAGAGATTTAATATTTCCCCACCATGAAAATGAAATTGCACAGTCAGAGTCATTTACATCAAAGCAATTTGCAAAAATTTGGATGCATGTGGGAATGGTTACAATTAATGGTGAAAAAATGTCAAAATCACTAGGGAATATCAAATCAATAAAACATGTCTTGGATAATTGGGGGTCAAACATAATTAGATTATTTTGTTTGTCTGGACATTATTCAAAACCAATAGATTATTCGGAGGAATTACTAAAAGAGAACCTCATAAAATGGCGTCAAGCTGAAGTGTGTTATTATGAATTAATTCATGCAAGTAAGGAAAGCCATAACAGTGAAATTAAATCAATAACAGAAAAAATAGGCAATGAGTTTGATAATGCGTTAGAGTTTGATTTTAATACACATCTTGCACTTTTGGCATTTTTCAAACTAGTAAAGGAAGTAAATTATTTGGCTGCTGAAGAAAAATTGGGCTCAAATGACGCTAAAATGATCATTCCAGAATTTGAAAGAATGCTTGAAATTCTAGGACTGGTCATCCCCAAAATTACACTAGAGCAAAAACAAGAAATTGATAATTTGATCATAACAAGAGAGCAATTAAGAAAAGAAAAGAAATTTCAAGAAGCAGATAAAATTCGTGATAAACTCAATGAGATGAACATAGAGTTAATTGATCATAAAGGAAAAACAATTTGGATGCAAAAAGAAAAGATCATTGCAGACATACAATGACACATACAAGTAAAAAATAATTGAAAATTAGTCTGGTCTAATTAGTTGCGTCTAATTTTCACATTGTTTAATAATTGTCAGAGACAAAATAATCTATGAATATATGGAACAAGTTTTGGAATTGGTATGAAAATAAAATATTAGGAAGCATAATCATAATTGCAATAATACAATTTATTCAAATTCCACATATGATTTGGAATGCAGATATGATGTTAGAAGCAGGAATAGTATCAAGAGTGCATCCAGTAATCGATTGGCTATTGTACGGAGTTGACCTAATTGAAATCATTTCAATTATCAATGTAGGAATGATAATGTTCAGCTTGATTAAAAAAAGAAGAGAAAATCAAATCATAGCCAGCATAAAACAAGACCAGATTAACGCCGGTACAAATAGAGGATGAGATAGCATGAATTATGTCATTATTTTGTGAAAAATGCAATAACAGAAGATTGCCAAAATGGATAAAAGAAGAGAACAACACACAGTGGCTTTGTGAAACTTGTAGCAATTACGTGGATGGAAAAAACAACATCATTCGTCAAAACACAGAATAATTTTAGAAACAGACTATTTTTTTGAGGCACTAACTAGAGATACCACATCTCTATCTCTTAGCTGATAGTCCACAGGTAGTCTCAAATTATATCTCAAATCTTTTCCATAAAGTAGTCCTTTGGTAAGGTCAGTGTGAATTTCTTTTGCAAGATCCGCAATTGTTGCACCAGCTTTTAGTAGAATAAGGTCAGGCAACACACGTCCTTTTTTATCTGCCATGTGTTTCTCATCAGCTATAGGATAAATCGAGTTCATCTTTAGAAGTTTAAAGACAGCCACATTTATCGCAAATTGTACACCGGTTCGCATGTATTCGCCCATTATTCCTTTTTTGATAAAATCCAATGCGTTTGTTTGTTTTTCATTTAGTTCTCCAGATTTTATTATTTCAAATTGTTCTGAACCTGGAGAATATTTGATCAGTCCTTTTTGTTCTGCTCTTCTTAGACTAAATTCACTATCACCACTGACAGGAATTACAATAGAGTCATTGTAACGCTCTCGCAGTCTAGCGAAATTTTTATCTGCACCTTCAACATCTATTTTGTTTGCAACAATCAAAGTGGGTTTTGAAATTTTTCTGATATGAGCAGCAAGTTTTTTGCTGTTAACCATATCAAAATCATCAAATTCCTTCTCTTCTAATCCAAGTGTAACCAATGCATCTTTAACATGTATTTTATTGACACCTATGCCACGATACAAATCAGTAATTGCATCAACAGTATTAGAACCAGTTCGAATTAATTTTGAAACCTTATCTCGATTTCCTTCCAAAATTTTATGATACCACATTATTAATTCCTCCTCAATGTCTGCAAAATCAGATATAGGATCACCACTACCAACCTCTGTTATCTTTCCAGAAGAATCTATACCACCAGATGCATCAACCACGTGAAGTAATGCGTCAGATTGTGCAGCAATAGAAAGAAATTGGTTTCCTAGTCCTTTTCCTTTCCATGCATCTTTGATAAGACCTGGCAAATCAATTAACTCAACTGGTATGTATCTCCAACCTTCGACACATTTTGAATTGTTGGGATTATCTTGTATTTTGAATTCAGGATGAACACAAAGGGTAATTGCATGTGCGGTTCCAGAAACAGGTTTTTTGGTTGTGAATGGATAAGACGAAATTTCCTCAGAAGATAATGTGGCTGCATTATAGAAAGTAGTTTTACCAGTATTTGTTTTGCCTATAAGTCCAAGTTTAATTGGCATGATTTGATTGCAATCTAAGAATATTTATCTCTGCCTAGATATCAGAGTCGTTGATTTTTTCTACAATTTTTTCAAGAGATTGTTTTAATTCCTTTAGTGACCACTCGATATCACTTGCATCTTTTTTTGAAAGCTCACTTTTCCATTTATCTAAAACAATATTTGTTATTTCTGAGCAGTTGTAAAGTAAGTTCCAATAGGGGTGGTGTTCTGCTGTTGCATATGCAAGTTCAGTCACGTCATTTAATCCATTTTTAGCTCTTGCTAATGCAGTGACATTTTCACCAAAAACTTTTACAATGTTAGTTTCCAAATCTTTTTCAACTTTTAATGGGGTGTTGCTTTTTTCATGTTTATTGACTAGTTCAAGCAGATCATTGTAAAAAGCATCAAAAGAAGCCATGTTTAGAATAGTCTCTGATGTTCTGCTAACATACATCTGTTGAATACAACTTTGATACCTTTTCTTCTTGCCATTTCCTCTGCCTCAGGATTATGAATTCCCTCTTGAAGCCATATTACTTTAGGATTTTTCTTTATGGCCTCCTCCACAACAGAAAGTACAAGATCAGATGGTCTAAACACATCGACTATGTCAATAGTATCATCCACATCAGAAATAGTACTGTAACATGTTTTTCCTAAAATTTCATCAGTTGTGGGGTTTACAGGAATTATATCAAATCCATTTTCAGACAGATATTTTGGGACATAATGTGCTGCCTTGTCGTTATTTTTAGACATGCCAATTACTGCAACGTGTTTTAAAGAAAGAATATCTCGAATTTCATCATCAGTATAAGAGTCATGCTCCATGAAAAATCTAAAGCACAGTTGAATATAATTTTTGAAAAGCGAATGCAGGGTAAAAAATCATCATAGTAATTCATCATAAATACAATAATAATACACATTCAGATCAAAAAACAGTGAACAAGTCAATTCTAGTTACAGGGGCCACTGGATTCATAGGGTCTAGGCTGGTTACTGCCTTGGCAGAAAAACAATATAACGTATCATCGTTAATACGTAAGGGAAAGACAGGGCATCATAAATCAAAAAATATAGTAGGAGATTTAACAGATTCCAAACTAGACATCCCAAATACAGAATTTGATTGTGTCTTTCATTTGGCATCACATACACCGCTTGAAAAAAATAAAAAAATTTTAGAAAAAGTGAATTTAGAAGGAACAAAAAATCTTTTCAATCATATTAAAGACAAAACAAAAGCAATCACATACATTTCAGGACTAGGAGTTTATGGAGAAACACAAGATAGAATAATTGATGAGTCATTTACATACAAACCAAATACAGATTTTGTGAAAATCAGACTAGAAGCTCAGAAGTTTCTTGAAAAAAATTGCAAAGAATTAGGAATTAATTTTACAGTAATACATTTTGGCGATGTTTATGGTTCAGGAGGATGGTTCTATGATATTCTGGTAAAACGTCTTTTAAAAAATACATTTAGACTTCCAAAAGGAGGTGATTATTACAAAGCATTCGTACATGTTGATGATGCAGTTGGAAGCATGATATCAATCCTAGAAAAGAATTCATCAAACCAAACATATATCGTAGCAGATCATACATCAACAAAATTCAAAGAATTTGTAGATTTTACAGCAGATACTGTAGGTGCAAATCATCCAGGAACTATACCAATATTTGTTGCAAAAGCATTACTTGGAGGAGATTTGATAAAATTGCTCACTACGTCAATTAAAGTATCAAATGAGAAAATATCACAAATATACGAATTCAAATTTCCATCATATCAGCAAGGAATACCAAATGTAATTTCAGAATTAAAAGACATGCAATTGCTGGAATAAACACTGCAAAGTAAAATCGCAGGGTATTTTAATAATATCCAAAGTAAGAATCACATGGAATCAACTCCAGAAGAACCAAAAGACGTAATCGTTCTTGGGGCAATAAAAAAAGGAGCCAAGAAATTTGACAAGATACAAAAGGCAGCTCAAATAGATGCAGAGGAATTAAATGCCATTCTTGAAAAATTAGAAAAAAGAGAACTAATCAAAGTTGAAGAAAAAAAGAGTTGGTTTGGTAAAAAAGTAGAGATCCAAATTACAGACAAAGGATCAAAAGAAGTAGAACAAAGAATTCACGAATTAGAAGAAAAATGGAATCAAATGTCATTATTGTATAAAAGTGGAGATAAGCAAAAACTAAAGCAGTACATGGATGATAACAAGTCGATACTTCCGATGATGATGTTCTTTGGGGTAATGGATATGATCATGTTTTCAATGATGTTTAGCATGATGGGCATGATGATGACAGATTATATGCCAGCAGAGAGCATTCCAAGCGATGCCGGTGCAGACAGCTCATCAGATATGGGTTCTGATGGAGGCTCTGATGGTGGTGGATTTGACTTTGATGTCGGATTCTAAGTTGATATTTTATACTTGAGGTAAAAAACAGAAACAGTTGATTTACAGTTTAGACGACAATTCAGGATTAGTCAAAGTATTGTCATTTCTAAAATCACATAATACAGAATATCTATCAGGTCAAGATTTGAGCGATGTCTTAAGAATAAGTAGAGTTGCAGTTTGGAAACATATTAAAAAAATCAGAGAGTTAGGATATAAAATAGAATCAAAACAAAAATTGGGATACAGATTAGAATCCAACACAGACATGCTACTACCGTGGGAAATCACAGTAGGTTTGAAGACTAAGATATTTGGAAAACAGGCATATTATTTTGATTCAATTGATTCCACTCAAAAGCAAGCAATGAAGATGGCTTCAGATGAAGCAAGCAATGGAACTATAATAATTGCAGAAAAACAAACTAGTGGAAAAGGAAGACTAGGCAGGAAATGGATTTCACCTAAAGGAGGAATATGGTTTTCAATAATATTGCACCCAAAATTTGACATATCAGTAATTACATTATTTCCAATAGCTTCTGCACTTGCTTTATCCAACGCAATTGAAAAAACACTGAACATAAAATCAGAAGTGAAATGGCCAAATGACATAACGATCAAAGGCAAAAAAGTTGCTGGAATGTTAGTTGATGCATCACTAGAATCAAACAAAATTGAAAATCTAGTATTAGGTGTCGGGATAAATTTTGATGTAGATGTCAAACAAATTGAAAAGATCTTAAGAGGTACACCGAATTTTTACGGGGTTGCATCACTTAGCGAGCAAAATAAAACAATTAAACCAATTTTACTAGTGCAGTCATTTTTGACGGAGCTAGAACAGATGTATAATTTATTGAATATGGGTGATACTAAAAAAATAATCAGAGATTGGACAAAAAAATCATCAACGATAGGTCAAAACATAGAATTGCATACGGAGAATGGAAAAATTAAAGGCAAGGCAATCAGAATAGATGATGATGGTGCCCTAGTCATATCAGAAAATAACAAAAGTAGACGAGTTACTTCAGGAGACATTACACATCTTTCAAAATAAGATGAATTGGGGTTATTTTTTAGAAGGTTTTTTAGATCTAGATTTTCCAATTAGAGACTTTCTTTTGTTTTTTGACGAGGTGGTTTTATTTGGAATAAGTTTGGATTGTTCCTTTAAGAGGTTTTTGAGATCATTTTGTATGTCAAAAACCACATCAATCATGTTTTCTAAAGCTTTTGAATATTGATCATATGCAGATAACAATTCAAATTGCTTTTTAGACAATTTTGTAAGGTATTCATTTGAGCGCAAAAGATTTGACGATATAATTAGTTCAGGCATGTCTGAAATTGGGCCTCCCAATTCGTTTAATTCTAACTGAATATCTTGAATCTTTTTACGAAGTTCATAGATTACTTCACCTACACCAGTCACATCTAATCTAGAAACAAGTATTTGTTAAAAGATTAAAGATTTACTAAATCACAGAATTTAGAGACAATGTAACAATGTAGCACAGACACGCAGTTTGCAATAATAGAAATAAAATATATCCAAAATCAAGCATTATACACGTTGATTATGCATATCTTTCTTGTGGGGGTTTTACTATTATCCAGTTTTATTTCGTTTCCAGTGTTTGCGCAGACATCAGAGGATGCACAAATAATGTTCAAACAAGCCAATGAACACTTTGTAAAAGGAGAATATAATCAAGCAATTGTAATCTATGACGACATTTTAGAAATTGCACCAAACAATATATCCACATTAAAAATGAAGGCTATTGCCCTAAGTAATTCAGGATATCATGAAAAATCACTAAAAGAATTTTTCAAGATTCTCCAGTACAGGCCGGATGACACTATAGCACTTACTGGAATGGGGGTAGGTTTTGGAAATTTAGGAGAATACCAAGAAGCTAAGTATTATTTTGAAAAAGCAATAGAGAGAAAACCAGACAGTGTTATGATAAATAATTACAAAGAATTTACAGATAAAGTGATTGCAAAATACCCATACATTGCAACAGAAAAACCAGAAGGTCTAAAAAACGAGGTAATAAAAATACCAGATTGGGTCAGACCAGTTGCAAAATGGTGGTCAGAAGGACAAATTGAAGATTCGGAATTTGTTTCAGCATTATTATTTATGATAGAAAATAAGATCATACAGATTCCACCAGTAGAAACAAAATCAGATACCGCAGATAAAATACCGGACTGGATTCGAAACAATGCAGCATGGTGGGCTGAAGATACAATAAATGATAAAGATTTTGTTTCAGGCATACAATATATGATGGAAAAAGGAATCATACTTGTAAATATCAAAAAATCACAAGATGAAATCCAGAAAGAAAAAGATGATGAATTTTATTTGTTTGAAAAATATCTTCGCAGTATTTCAAAAAATGTTTCTGATGAAAAAAGATACATAGAGGATCCAAATCCAAGTCAAGAAGTTATAAAAAAATTCCTCAGAGACTACATAAAATGGAATTTTGAAGAAGAGGTTAAAACAGCATCAAGTCACTTTCCAGATCCAACATATGAAATCATAGATGATGTGTATGTGATTCATTACAAAGTTTTTGTAAATGAACAGCCATCAGGACTACCATTAGATCATGTAAGTACATTGCAAAATTCATTTTTGTTTTGGGAAAATCAAGAGTTAAGCACTAATGATCAAAAAGCCAGAGTGAAATTTGAGATTACCACTCAAAAACACGAAGCAAATGTATGGATCACATGGGTTGTACGAGACATAGGGCAAGGAGTACTAGGACATGCACATTTTGGAAAGGGAGTAGTAGAAGTTACATTAGGTGATTACAATTGTGATGGAAGCTTTCAGCTGTATGATGTACAAACAGTGGAGCAAATAATGACTCATGAATTAGGTCATTCAATAGGGCTTGAACATGTATCTGATCCAAATAGCATAATGTATACATCGTTAAAACCAAATTATGCGTATTGCCTATTAGGATAATACGTGAATTAAAAAAGTTAGTTATTCCTAATTATTAATAGTCATTCTAATTCTATAAAATTAGAATATGCATTAGCTTAACCTACACACAATTAACCTGCAGAAGTTATGTAAAATGAATAATAAGCTAAAAGAGAAATTTAGGATAATTATGCTAAAAAGTACAACGATCTCTGGACCAAAATGTCCTTCATGTGGCGATAAAAAAATGGTAACAGATGAAACCACGGGAGAATTATTTTGTGGAAGATGTGGTTTTGTAGTTTCAGATAAAATTTCAGATACAGGTGCTGAATGGCGATCCTTTGCAAACGATGATACAAACAGAACAAGAGTTGGGGCTGGAACATCACTTACGATGCATGATATGGGGTTATCCACAGTGATCGGCCCTGCCAACAAAGACTCTACTGGAAAACCACTTTCATCGTCAATGAAGAGTTCAATTGAGAGATTAAGAACATGGGATAGTAGAACACAAGCACATTCTTCTGCAGATAGAAATCTCAGGCAAGCACTAAATGAAATGGACAAATTAAAAGATAAACTTGCATTAACAGATTCAGTAGTAGAAAAAGCAGCTTATATTTACAGAAAGGCTATGGAGAAAAAATTAGTTAGAGGCAGGTCCATTCAAGGTCTAGTAGCAGCATGTCTTTATGCTTCATGTCGAAATACTGAAACACCTAGAACTTTGGATGATGTGGCCAAAGGAATCAACATTAGAAGAAAAGATGTTGCAAGATGCTATAGATTAATTTTTAGAGAATTAGAGTTGAAAATGCCAGTAGTGGATCCTGTCAAAGGAGTTTCTAGAATTGCAAGCATTGCAGAGCTGAGTGAAAAGAGCAAACGAAAAGCAGTTGCAATACTAGAGCAAGCAAAAAAAATAGGAATGGTAGCAGGCAAAGACCCAATGGGAATAGCAGCTGCTGCACTTTATTTGGCGTGCATTAGTACAGGTGAGGTAAAATCACAAAAAGACATCTCAATTGCATCTGGAGTAACAGAGGTCACAATTAGAAACAGATGTGCTGGTTTGAGAAAAATGCTTCAAAACTAATGTGAGAACATGTTAAACAATCAAAATGCATGGTCAGATTGGCTAGACTTTAATGAAGACACTATTTCAAAAATACCACAATCAGCGGGAGTCTACATGATGCATGCATCAATGAAGATTTTATTCATAGGAGGCGCTGAAAATATCAAAACAAGCATTCAAGACAAAGACAAAGATCCGTGCATATCACGAGCTACAAGAGTAAGATATATGCAAACATCATCTTATGAACAAATGACAGACGATTTGATAAAAGACTATCAAGACAGGCATGAAGGAAAACTCCCACAGTGTATGGAATCACATTAAAATTACAATAGTTTCAAAAATCACAGTGCAAAATCTTTGAGTCGTCCATATTCAAGCTTATCCCAAGGATAAACAATGTATTCATTGCCTTTAGTTTTTTCAGCATATACAAGTTGTTTTGGATATTTTTTGCCTCGTCTTGCAAATAATGTAGCATATACAAAATTGGAAGGGTCAGTTACTTTAGGAATTATTTTTTTAAATGTATTGCCAGAATCATAAATGTCATCAACAAAAAGAGAATCAGGCGGAATTTTATTTTTATCAACAAGTATTGTATCTATTCCCATGTGATCAGCCAACAATCTTGCAGGAACTAGACCTCCACGACTGATTGTAGAGATACTTGAAAAATCTTTTGAGAGTAAGTGAATTTTTTTGGAAAGTAATTTAATTAATCTTTCAATGTCAGTCCATGTGACGTTTTGATAATCAGTCTTCACAATCATTAAGGGTCACACTAGAATTAAGTTGTTATGATTAGACGAATCAGAAAGTTCCCAATACGGGTTTTTTGAGTGGTTCAATGAGTTTAAGAATTTTAAATGTAATTTTACCAAAATCGGTTTCTTTTTCAGAAGAGGCTAGTAAAACATCATCGTTTGCTAATGGAAAACTCATCACAATTACTTTATCTCTATAAGACATTGAAAAATGAACTTCTCCAAATTCCTTGTCAAACTCATGTCTCATACGAACCCTAAGTGCAAGTTCCATAAACATCATCTCATCTTGTTTTTGAGATTCTAATGCTAATAGTCCCTTCTTCATACCCCCGGCAACAAGATGCCCTCTGCTATTGATAATTCTGGCAGATCTCATCTTAGGATCAAGATTTATGATTTTTTGGCATAATTTTTCAAGGTCTTCGACGTTAGTCATTTGTCTAATTATACAAGCGATCTATTTATTGCGATCTATGACGATAATAATCCGTGGAATCACAATCTCCAAAAGACATTACAGACTATTACAAGCATCTTTCCTTGTTTTGGACCGATATTATTCATTTAATGGCAAGTAAACCACAGGCATTGACCTCCATAGGACCTATGCGTGCATTTGCCTCAAACTCCAAGAAAATCTCAACTGAGTTAATCCAAATCAATGAGAATCTAATGGATTTCAATAAATTGGTGACTGAATATTACAAGCAGCTATCAGAAACTTGGAGTGAAGCACAAAAGAAGGTCAATTTGAAAGCGCCGGATGTTCCACATGATGTAGAGCAAATGGAGTCATTTAAGAGAATATGGATTGATATTTTTGATAATGATTTTACAGAATTATTTGATTCGCAAAAATTTGGAGAGAATTACGGAAAGCTAGTCTCAAAAGAGCTTGAACTTACAAAGCATTGGAACAACATTTCAAATGTTATTTTACAATCTGCAAACTTGCCAAGCAAAGAAGAAATTGATGAAGTATACAAAGAGATACATGCTCTTAAGAAAAGAATAACGAAACTAGAAATTGAATTAAAGAAAAAAGATACAAAAAGTCAAGGGAGTATAAAAAATGAAAAGTGAATCAAAGTTTGATCCTAAGCTTATAGAAGAACTAATAAAATTTGGCAAAAATATCATTGATGCACCAAAATTAGTTTCTGCCCCAGATGAAATCATCTTAGAGGTGACTCCACATGACATAGTGCATGAAATAGATAAGACAAGATTACTCCATTACAGACCACTTACAGAAAAACAATACAAAACACCATTACTGATCTCATATGCGTTGATTAATAGATACCATATTTTAGATATTCATCCAGAAAAAAGTTGGGTCAGAAATTTACTGTTACAAGGATTTGATGTATACATGTTAGATTGGGGAACCCCAACAAGTATGGACAAGTATTTGGATTTTGATGATTATGTCAATGGGTATTTGGATAGTAGTGTGGAATTTATTAAAGATGAAACATCTACAGAAAAAATATCACTGCAAGGGTATTGTACTGGAGCTACAATAGCAACAGCATATGCATCACTGCATCCAAAAAGCGTGAAAAACTATATTGCAACAGCACCAGTAATTGATGGATGGCGAGATACCACAGTAATTAGCAATCTTGCCAAACACATGGATGTAGATAAAATGGTGGAAATCATAGGAAACATGCCTCCTGAATTCATGTATTATTGCTTTTCAGTACTAAAACCATTTGAGCAAGGAATTGAAAAATATGTAAATTTTTTCAAAAATATAGAGAATAAAAAATTTGTAGATAATTTCCTAAGAGTAGAAAAATGGTTAGGAGACACACCTCCAATACCAGGTGAACTTTTCAGACAATGGATAAAAGACATCTACCAAGATAATCTGTTAATTCAAAATAAGATGTATGTGGGTGGAAATCATATAGATTTGAAAAAAATAGACATGCCATTATTTACACAGGTTGCAGTAGGGGATCATCTTGTATCACCAGAATGCAGCATGCCTCTGCATTATGCAGTTGGAAGTGAAGATAAAACATTGAAGATGTATCCAACAGGACATGTAGGCATGATTGCCAGCTCATTGTCTCAAAGCAAGGTACTTCCAGAATTAGGAAAGTGGCTTGCAGAAAGATCATAAAATAAAAAAGAAAAAATAAAAATTTACCACTAGTTGTTCTTTGTGGTGAATGCTGTTATCCAGGATTGTAGGATGTTTTTGTTTAGGTCAGCAAATGATTTTGCATTGTCATTGAATGTTTTGATGTTTTGTTGTGTTGCATCGATTGTTGCAAGTGTGATTTGGTTTTGTATTGAAGCTGCCTTGACAAATTCTTCTGTAGTATCATGAATTACTTTTAGTGTTGCTTGTGGGATATTAGTTGTAATACCTGCTTTCTTGGCATATTCTTTTTGTAATGTAATTGTAGAATCAATAACATTTTCATATGCTTGTAGGTATTCTTGCTGAACATTAGTAATTGACTGATGATACTGTGGTACTGAATGTCTAATACCGGAGAATAGTTTGTCCATGTTTTCCTGATATATGGAAAATAGATCTTTTGTTCCTGGTGTTTGCTCGTTTTTACTCATTGTTTCACCTCCTTATTTTTTGATTTTTTTGCTATTGGAAGGACTATGACTTGTACCAAGTCGCCCTCTCCTAATCCAAGTGCATTACGTTCTGCCTCTGGAATCGAAATTCTGCCATTACTGCTGACAGTTGTTTTGTAAGCACCCCAATTCATAAAAGATGGGAGCATTTGGCCAATCTGAAACATTGTCTCCATACTCTTACTTTGCATAGAAGACATATTCTTCATTATATCGGATTGAGTATTTCTTGCACTATCAGATACTTCTCTTAGGGTCTCTAAAGGATTGAATGTTTGAGTATTTTGATTGCTCATCAATGAACCAAAATTTTTCATAAATTCAGCTTGTGCACGACCATTTTTTTGAATCCAATCTTTGAACATTTCTGAAGGATCAAATTGGTTATAATTACCACTCATTGGTAATTAAAGGATATTAGTGGTATATAAATTGATCTAGTTAGAAAGAAAGTCTAAAACAACAGAAGAAAACTTGTCAGGCTCTTGTACATAGGGAGTATGACCACAGCCATCCATTGTGTAAAATTGACAATTAGAGATGTAAGATACAAAATGTTCTGCATGCTGAATTGGAATTACTGGATCTTTAGAACCCCAAATTACCAAAGTAGGACAATTAATCATATGCAATCTTGGTGTAATGACTTCTGAATTTTTTAACCCTAAAACAGTCGACATGAATGCAAGCTTCGCGTTTGGCAATTGCATTCGTTCAATGAATCCATTAACAATTCCATCATCAACAGCATTACCAGAAGATTCCATCATCTCAAATGCGTTTTTGGCACTTTGCTCATTTGGATACAAGGCAGCCATTATGTAGGCATCCAATGCAGGAGTAGATTGTTTCATTGCACCTGCTGGAGATACAAGAATTAATTTTTCTATATTGTTAGGATGAGCAGATGCATATTCTGCAGCTATTTGACCACCTAGAGAAGAACCAATTACATTAGGACGTTTTAATCCTAGTGCATCAAAAAATTTCCCAAGAAATGTTGAAAAGAAATCAGGAGTATAATCCACAATTGGTTTATCACTGTAACCGAATCCAATCAGATCAGGAACTATGACATGATAGTGTTTTGCAAATTTAGGAATCACATTACTCCATCTTTCAGCAGATGCTCCCAATCCATGAACTAGGACAAGCACTTTTTTAGAGTCACCAGACTCTAGATACCTAATCTTATTTCCATCTACTTCAACGAAATTTTCTTGCACCATTTTAGCGTCAATTATTTAGCTAGTTAAGTTTAGTTACTATTGCCGATCAGTGGTTTTTATTGCTTTTCTAAATTTTCATGAGTATGATAAAGAGAACTATGTTTTTTAAGATCCAATTTGAAGTAGGATTGTGATAAATAAAAAAATCAGTAAAATATTAGTTCCTTTAGATGGATCAAAAAATTCCATGCGTGCACTTGAAATGGCCATATCCATAGCAAGGCAGTTTGAAGCTACGGTTACAGGTGCTTACTCAATGAATGTACAACCACATTCAGAGTTTCAAGGAATAACTACGATAAACAAAAAATGGGACAATGAAATAAAAAAAATGATGGCAGATGCCAAGACGTTATCAGCCCAGAACGATATAGTTTTCAAAGAAAAACTGATGCGTGGAGATACAGGATACAATCTTGTAAAATTGGCTCATGATAAAAAAGAAAAATTTGATCTAATAGTCATGGGATCAAGAGGAAGAAGCGCAATAAAAGAATTATTTTTGGGCAGTGTTTCAAATTACGTCATTCATTCATCAAAAATTCCAGTGCTCATTGTAAAATAATTTTAGGATAGTCCGTGTTTTTGGAAATATTTTTGATGGTATTCTTCAGCTTTATAAAATTCAGGAGCAGACACAATTTCGGTTACAATACGTTTTTGAAATTTTCCAGATTTTTCTAGTTCTTCTTTGGATTTTTGTGCAATTTTTTTCTGTTCTTCGTTATGAAAAAATATTGCAGATCGGTATTGATTTCCAATATCTGGTCCTTGTCGATTTAGTGATGTGGGATCATGATTACTCCAAAATACATTCAACAACTCATCATAAGATATTTCATTTGGATCATATTCTACTTGTACTGCTTCTACATGTCCAGTTGTATCAGTGCAGACTTCTTCATAAGTAGGGTTAGCCAATTTGCCTCCAATGTAACCCACTTGTGTTGATTTTACACCTTTAGTTTTGCGAAGCAAGTCTTCGACATGCCAAAAACACCCAGCGCCAAATGTTGCTTTCATGATTTTATTTGTAATTTTATCAGATTAAAACTATTTGATCACCAATAAGAATAGATTTTAAAGATTGTTTTTCAATTATTTAATTTCAATAATTTGTTCTTCTATTAGATACTCTAAAGAATTTATAAATTCTTGTTGTGAAATCAAATCGTTCGCCCACCAATTAGCATTGTTTCGTATCCAATTTGGAATATCAGATACAAAGTTTTGTTCTGAATAACGTAAATTTGGAATGACAATAATGTGATGCTCCAACATAAAATCTAATCCTGAGATAAATTCAGAGTCAGACATATCACCTATAGCCCATGATTTAGCATATGTCTTAATCCAATCTGGGATAAAAGTTGAGAATCCTAATACATCATAGATTGATTTCTCTGGAAATTGAGAATCAAACCAAGACTTGTAGCTTGGCTCATTGTTGTATCTGTCAATATAATATTGAGGAGAATGATCTAAAGAGGGAAAATCGGGTATTTGCATTTTAGGATTTTCAACAAATAATTCATTTGGATCATAAGATGGTTCATTAAGATCAGAATCAATATTGCCTTCTGAATTCAAAGATGATTTTTGATATGAGAATGTTTTTTCAAGGTTTCCGCCATATGATATTTTGATTGTATATGTTCCATCTTCAGGCCATGTGGGGCCACCCACATGAAAAGTAGTAGAGAAAGAGCCATCAGATTTAGGCAACACATTTGCAATACCAGCAAGACCAGTTCCACCAGGAGTGATTATTTGCATAATCACAGATGGGATTGCAGGATCATATTCCACAGTGCCAGAAATTTTAAGAGTGTCACCTTCATGATATAGAGATTTATCCATAGAAAAATTTTGAACAGAACCAAATACAGAGATAAAATGGACAGATGTAAACAATATTAAAAATAAAATAAGGGGTTTAATCAACGCAAGAACAAAAAACCATTACATATTAAAGAATTTGCTAGAGTGTAATCTAATTGACATTGGTAAAAATTTTAACTACTTTCTTTGCCAAATTTTCAATGTTGGCAGAAGGTTCTGCTGAGATTAAAAGAAGAATTTGAGTGATTGGAAAAGGAAAACTCACCAAGACTGCCTTATCACGTCTTGCTGCAAGATAATTGATTGGACCAAGACTTTGATCAAACTCTTTTCGAATGGAAGCTTTGGATACAAATTCTAAAAAAGAATGCAGTCTAGTTTCATCACCCTCATAAGGAACAAGCCCTTCTTTGAAACCGCCAGCAATTAGCGTTCCATCTTTATCCACTATTCCAGCAAATCTAATTTCGGATTCTTTGAGGATCTGAGAACATTTTTCGTTGTAAAGTTTGAGAGTAGTGGAATTTGGAGCAGACAATGAGATAGGTCAATTTATCAAAAATAAAAATGTAGCCAAAAAGACAGATGCTGAGAGAATTTATTGGAATCATATTTAGAATTAAAATTCCACATCGGTCAACAAGTTAAGAGAATTTCTACAAGTAATTAATAAGTAAAAAAAAGAAACAGATCTCAATGAGAACAGTATTGATTGTTCTAGTAATAACAGGAGTAATGATAGGAATGGAGACATCTACTGTATTTGCTCATGATCCAGATTTTGAGGTAAGAACCCCAAAAGACATTTTGAAATTTTGTGAATTTTTTTATGATGAATATGTATTCATGGGAGTAGAAACTCTGACAGAAACGCATCAAAATTATCCAAATCTTAGAGCATGTGTAATTTTGTATGAGCATATAGCTTGGAAAAGTACTCATCCTGCGAGAGATATTGTATTGATTGCGGAGATTGAAAAATATTTAGGCGATGCAGGATACATTAGAGAAAGACACATAGAAAAATTAGACACAACACCAGAGTGGGTAAAAAGCGATGCAAAAATGTGGGTAGATGGAAAAATTACAGACATGTCATTTGGGTTTGAGATCAGAACAATGATGGAAAGACACATTCTAAATCCATCTTTGAATAACACAGGAAAGGATTGCAATGAGAATAAACTATGTATTGTAAAATCAGATTTTATGGAATATTCATATTCTGATAGATATGGTCAAGACATCACAGAGAAGTATACTGTAGATTCATTTGGTGATGATGGAATTTTGATGGGAGTAGAAAAAATTTCAAGAGACGGAAAAAAAGTCTCAAGTATCAACATGAATAATGATGGGATGATTCTTGAAGAGGATAAATGTTGCATGTTAAAAAAATTCATATTTTTAACTCCAATTAATTTTGGAGACATGATCACTACAGATTTAAAAGTAATAGGGGAAACAACGTATGAATTCAATAATAAACCACGCCAAGTCTGGATTGCACAAAATTCAGAAAAACAAGACACATTAATTATTGATAAAGAAACAGGGCTCGTATTATTAGATAGTCATAAAGAAACAGGTGCAACCATTACATGGAATAAAACAGAATTAATAGACACTAACATGTTTGAGAAAAAATATACATCAGAAGAGGTCATCATACCAAAATGGTTTAAGACAATCACAATGTGGTTCGTAAATGATTTAATTTCTGAATCAGAGTATCTAAATGCAACAGAAAATTTATTGGAACGTGGAATTCTACGTGTTTAATTTAGATCCTACATTTTAGAATAACGTAATCAATGATTTTTTGTTCAGAAGCTTTTTTCATTTTAATAATAGATGTATACAGTATTTTTTCTACATATTTTGGATATTTCTGTAGTATTGATTTTTTTAATTTGTCCCTATTTTCAACATAGTAATCAGCCAGAGGAGCATAAACATTTTGTCCGATCAATTTTTCAGTGTCAATTGTAAAACCACCAGAGGTTACAAGTTCTCTTACATGTTCTAATCCATAATGCTCTGATGACCAAGTAAATTTTAGTATCCCCAATTTTGCAAAGCAAGCACTTGGAAGAGTTACGGGCAAAGCCAAAGTCAATATTCCATCGTATTTTAGAATTCGTTTTGATTCTGAAACGAAATCTTTTAGAGGTTTGAAGTGTTGCGAAGATTCTAAAGCCAACACACGATCTACAGATTTATCAGAAAAGGGTAATTTTGTTGAAGTGGAGTTTAGAAATTCAATATTTCTTTGAGACCCTGAAAAAGATAATTGTTCATAATTGATATTGATGCAAAACAGATGTAGGTTTTCATAGTTATTTCTCCAAAAAATTGCAGGTGCAGATAATCCACTTCCAACATCAATTACATTTTTTGCATTTTCTAGCTCTGCCAATTTGCCAAAGTACGAACAAAGATGTTCTTGTGCAGATATAGGCTCAGAGATATTTTTCATCCAATAACCAAAATTTAGCATTGACCCACCCGTTGCAAGTTGCATTATCGGAGAAAGTGAATTGTAGAGATTTATGACATCTTTCTCATTTTTTCTTACTGTCCAAAAAAATACATCAATAGGATTAATTGAGATCAAGAAGATTTTCAAATAGAGTTAAAATTAGATCTTATTAATTGGTTAATTTTTGAAATCGATTCAAAAACAAGATGAGGATTTAATTCGTAAGTGTTTTACATGGGGATAATATCTATTTACAAGTAAAAAATAAGGAATCTTTAAGATTTCACAAGGATTTGATTAGATGTATGGATGAATATCAAATTCTGATTATAATTGTGGTACTTGTTTTGATTGGAATTCCGTCAGCTTTTGCAAATGATTATGATGTAAGTTTGATTGACGTTGAAATAGTTGATCTTCAGATTATTTCATTAGACGATACACCAGGATACTATCAAGATAATTCAAATCTTATAAAAATTACATTGAATGTAACAAACAATGGGTTAGATTATTTTCTTGTATCAGACAAGTTGTTTAAAATTTGGGTCATGGAACCCAATTTTAGAAAAAGTACAGCAGATAATACTGTTTTTGAGATTGCAGATAATTATTACACTTTTTATGATGATGAATTAGAGGTAAGATACGACGATTTACCTTCACGTGAGCTCTTTGAAGAATGTGATTATATCCACGACAGAGTGTTTATCGGTGAATCAAAAGTTTTTACGATTTGTTTTGATGTTTTAAAAATTTGGAATAATGATTTCCCAAACCTTGACGGTTCAAAAAAGAATTATCTTGTAATGATGGCAAATCATCAATCAACTACATGTCCTAACTGCAAAAAATTACTTTTATCTACTCCGGAAGTAGACCAAAAAATGCATTTTCCAAATTGGGTCAGGAATCTTGTAAATTGGCACAACCAAGGAATTATTTCTGAACAAGAATATCAGAATTCCATAGAATATCTTGTTGTAAAAGGCATCATCTCCAAAGTAGCAGATGAAGTTAATTCAATGATGTCTCTTACAAGTAAAAATCAACAGTTAAAAGAACATCAAGCAAGATTGTCTCTTGCTCTGCAACCTAACCTTAATGTAAGTGCAATGAATTTTTACGAATCAAAATTCGCTGATGATGTATTTAGTGGAATCATATGTAAAAAACAAAACAACATTGTAACTTTATCTGGAGATTATACTAATGACGATTATTTTTATCAGGCAGTATTTTTTAAACTGCTTCTATTTGATGATTCAGGAAATGTTGTAAATATTGGCATGGCAAAAATTGTAGACGTTGTGCCAGAGGATCTTAGACATTTTTCAGTATCAGTTTCTCATAAGGATAAAATCAACAGTTGTATGATCATGGTTGATTCCAAATTCAAGAAATAACATCAAACATAATCAATCGGATTTCAATTGCAATATGGATTTGGGCATGTGTTCTGGATATTCATTTGAATCAATCTTTATCAATTTTTTCCAGGTTTAGCATGTAATCAATTCAAGAGTAATAAAACAAGAGGATAATTTAGAAAGAATCAATTTAATTAATTTCTAAGGCAAACCCTCAGTATTATCAACGCAGTGTTTATGGACCCACTGGTCATCTTTGTTTTTGGCAATTTCTTTGCCTAATTGTATTTTATCCCCACAGGATATACATGAGGATGCAAATTTTGCTTTCATGGTACCAGTTGACTTGGCAATGATAAATTTAATGGGTTGTAATAGATACTAGCTAAAGATTAGCTCTGTGTCATGTATGTCAATAAATTATTTGATTGATTTGATATGATTCAGCATTTACAAAAAGGCTAAATTTTGTCATATTTTGTTATACAATTGTTTTGTATAATTAACAAGCAGATCTATTACCAACTTTGAATCTTAATTTTTAGAAATGTCTGAGAGCATAAAGTGGTGGGTTGGACTTCCTAAAGAACTGGAAAAAGACATAGAATTTGAGAAATAGAGACACATAGAAAATTCAATTCAGATTCAGCAGTAACAGAAGTATTATTTGAATTTTAATGTTAATTATGTCAGGTAAATAATTACTTGGTCCAACCCCAAGCAATTAATTTTGGAATACTTGATGTTTTAATGCAAGCTGGTTGTCCGTTAAGTTTGAAAACAAGTTCTAGTCCTTCTTTACAAACTATATTTTCAGGAGTGATTCCTTCTTTGATTTGTTTCAGTGGTGAAAGAACAACATCAGAAACATCATCTTCAGTTTCAGCCATATCATCTTCAGTTTCAGTTGCATTTACTGAAGTTGTCACAGAATCTGCAATTGCTGTTGCATCAGTGCCCGTTGCATTTACAGTAGTTTCTTGTGCAAATGCATAAGGATTAACAATTAACCCTGTAACAAGCACAGAAAACAATAAAAATAAACCAAGATTATTGCTCACAAATAATAGCAAAAACAGATGGAATTTAAAACTTGTGATGTGTATTGTCTGTCATCAATACTAAGAATTGTTTTTTGTCGTGTATAGCTTTCGCTAGGAGTGATTAAAAATAAAATCATCGTACATGTCGTGTATTTGTTTCCACTTGGTGAATTCAAAAATGAATTCATCGTGCATAGTCTCTATGTAAGTGGCTGAACCGGTGTGTTGGTCTGTTAGTAAAGGCTGGCTCACCACTCGCCGAAGCTTGTGATCTACACCACCTTCCTATCAACGCAGTCTTCTGCTGCCGACCTTCATCTTACGAAAGGATGTCTTGTCTCGGGATGGGATTCGTGCTTAGATGCTTTCAGCACTTAGCCCAAATGGCTTAGCTGCCCGGCCTGCCTTATCAGACAACCGGTAAACCAGTGGCCACGCTGCTCTGTTCCTCTCGTACTCGGAGCAACTTCCCCTCAGACATCCACGCTTCCATCAGGCAGAGACCGACCTGTCTCACGACGGTCTAAACCCAGCTCATGTTCCCTTTTAATAGGCGAGCAGCCTCACCCTTGGCCCCTGCTGCAGGACCAGGATAGGAAAAGCCGACATCGAGGTACCAAACCGCGGGGTCGATAGGAGCTCTCGCCCGCGACGAGCCTGTTATCCCTGGGGTAATTTTTCTGTCACCTCCGGGCCCCAATAGTGGGCACACGAAGGATCGCTAAGCCAGACTTTCGTCTATGAATTCCGTGCGTTTGGAAATCCATTCAGTCTAGTTTTTGGCTTTGCCCTCTTCAACGGATTTCTGCCCCGTTTGAACTAAACTTTGGGCCCCTTTGATATCTTTTCAAAGGGGTGCCGCCCCAGCCGAACTGCCCACCTGCACGTGTCTCCAGTCTTCTCTGGATAAGTGGTACTGCAAAAAGAGTCTGGTGTTACATCGTTGCTTCTTAACATCCCGGAGAATGTTAAGCATGGCTCCCAGATACCCTGTGCAATTTTTACTATACCACAAGCACAAGCTGCAGTAAAACTCCACGGGGTCTTCTCTCCCCGATGGAAGATGAAGGACTGTTCGTCCTCCTTATGTGGCTTCACCGAGTTGTAGGCGGGGACAGTGGGGCTCTCGTTGTTCCATTCATGCGCGTCGGAACTTACCCGACAAGGCATTTGGCTACCTTAAGAGAGTCAGAGTTACTCCCGGCGTTAACCGGCCCTTAGCTCGGTTGAACCCAAGTTTTAGGTACCGGCACCGGCCAGGATTCAGCGACTATACAAATCCTTTCGGACTAGCAGTCGCCTGTGTTTTTATTAAACAGTCGGAACCCCCTTGTCATTGTAACCTGCGATCCCCATTCCTCATGAAGACCGCAGGCATCCCTTATACCTAAGCTACAGGACTAATTTGCCGAATTCCCTCGCCATACGGTATACTCGTAGCACCTTAGCTTACTAAGCTAGCGCACCTGTGTCGGTTCTCGGTACGAGCTTGCACATTGCTAACTACACAGTCTTTCATGGTCTCTTGGATTCAAGAAAACTCCGCTAACGCGAAGCCACTCATGCCTCGAATTAGTTCTCGTCATTACGACACTCCCTAACTCTTGAACACTTAGATACAACGATAGTTGTACACCCCCTATCCGAAAGCTAACCATATAGCTCAAACGCTCTGTGCAAGGTACTGGAATATTAACCAGTTTCCCATTCGATTTACTCTGTTGAGGCAAACCTTAGGATCGACTACCTCCAGGCTGATAACGCATTGCCTGGAAACCCTTGCGCTTGCGGTGGTATAGATTCTCACTATACTATGCTGTTACTGCCACCAGGATCTGCAATAGAAATCGGTCCACAGGACGTCACCGCCCTGCTTCGACCCAATCACTACGCCAACCTACCATGAATCATCTACTGATAATTATCTAAAGTATCGGTACTTTGCTTTAGCCCCGTCCATTTTTGAGGCATCCCCCCTCGGCAGGTAAGTTGTTACACACTTTTTAAAGGATTGCTGCTTCTGAGCATACCTCCCTGCTGTCTTGGCGAGAACACGCTCTTTGGCTTGACACTTAGCAAAAATTTGGGGACCTTAACTTCAGTTTGGGTTAAACCCCTTTCGGTCGTGAGCCTTACGCCACACGAACCCGTGTCCTTGCTTCTACAATGTGTATCCGTTCGGAGTTTGAATGGTGAGTGAGGAATTTCTTCCCCGCGCTCCCCTATCAGTGCTCTACCGGAAACACCATCTCCACAAAGCACGCCCTGCGAGACGCTTCGGTTGGAACTAGCGAGCGCCAGACTAGATTGGTTTTTGACCCCTATTCCCAAGTCACAACAACGATTTGCACGTCAGAACGTCTTAAGACCTCCAGCGGGCTTTCGCCCGCCTTCGTCTAGCTCAGGAATAGATCGTCTGGCTTCTAGCCTAGCTGCCATGACTCAACGCACTTTCACACGCTTCTCCTCACTTCTTGCGAAGTTGCGAGAACTCGGTTTCCCTTCGCCTACACCATTAAAGGTTTAAGCTTGCCATGACAGTTAGCTCCCTGGCCCGTGTTTCGAGACGGAACGCGTGACACTGATGATCAAAACATCAAACCTTCAGCTCTATTGCTAGAACCTCCAGTCTGAAAAAATCACCTTTCATGCCACGCACGTCTGTAACCAATAGGTTTCATGCACTTTTCATCCCCCTTCCGGGGTACTTTTCAGCTTTCCCTCACGGTACTAGTACACTATCGGTCTTGAGAGATATTTAGCCTCGGATGCTACTTTCACCCATATTCATTGCCCACTACCAAGGACAACTACTCGGGTATGAATAGGACCTTTTCCACTTCGCTTAAGGGGGTATCACCCTCTATGCCAGAACTTTTCAGATCATTTCAGCTGTGTTCCAGGATTCCACATTATCATACCAAAACACCACATCTCCCGAAGGATTCAGTTTGGGCTCTTTCCTTTTCGATCGCCTCTACTTGGGAAATCTCAATTGATTTCTTTTCCACGTGGTACTAAGATGCTTCAATTCCCACGGTTCGACTTCCATCACCATTGTAACGGAATACACTAAGTGTAAGATTCTCATTCGGAAATCTCGGGATCATAGGATGCGTGCGCCTACCCCGAGCTTATCGCAGCTTGCCACGTCCTTCTTCTCTCCTCAAGCCTAGCAATCCACCTATTGGCGTCTTTACACCGGCAAATTCAGCCACATATTACACGACTATGCACGATGATCATTGCAAGTCCTCCGGTAAGAGGAACCTGCTACATCCTTCATACATCACTTTCGTGATGCATTGCATCGATGATTTTTGTGAAGATTATGTGCACCCGGCACATTCACTTGTCTAAGGAGGTGATCCGACCGCAGGTTCCCCTACGGTCACCTTGTTACGACTTTTCCCTTGTCACTTACCTCAAGTTCGATAACGCCAATCAGACGTCACCTCGCTAAAAGCAAACTTCAATGAAACGACGGGCGGTGTGTGCAAGGAGCAGGGACGTATTCACCGCGCGATAATGACACGCAGTTACTAGGGATTCCATATTCGTGAGGGCGAGTTGCAGCCCTCAGTCATAACTGTGGTAGCGTTTGAGGATTACCTCCTCCTTTCGGATTCGGAACCAATTGTCACTACCATTGCAGCCCGCGTGTGGCCCCAGAGTTTCGGGGCATACTGACCTGCCGTGGCCCCTTCCTTCCTCCGCATTAACTGCGGCGGTCCCGCTAATTCGCCCCACTACTCCTGAGAGTAATGGTGGCAACTAGAGGCAGGGATCTCGCTCGTTACCTGACTTAACAGGACATCTCACGGCACGAGCTGGCGACGGCCATGCACCACCTCTCAGCTTGTCTGGTAAAGTCTTCAGCTTGACCTTCATTCTGCTGTCTCTCCGGGTAAGATTTCTGGCGTTGACTCCAATTGAACCGCAGGCTTCACCCCTTGTGGTGCTCCCCCGCCAATTCCTTTAAGTTTCATACTTGCGTACGTACTTCCCAGGCGGCAAACTTAACGGCTTCCCTGCAGCACTGCATTGGCCACAAGCCAATGCATCACTGAGTTTGCATAGTTTACAGCTGGGACTACCCGGGTATCTAATCCGGTTTGCTCCCCCAGCTTTCATCCCTCACCGTCGAACGTGTTCTGGTAGACCGCCTTCGCCACAGGTGGTCATCAATAGATCAAAGGATTTTACCCCTTCCTACCGAGTACCGTCTACCTCTCCCACTTCCTAGTTATGCAGTATTCCCGGCAGCCCATACGTTAAGCGCATGGATTTAACCGAAAACTTACAAAACGAGCTACGGATGCTTTAGGCCCAATAATCATCCTGACCACTTGAGGTGCTGGTTTTACCGCGGCGGCTGACACCAGAACTTGCCCACCCCTTATTCACCAGTGTTTCTAGGACTGGCAAAAGGTTTCTTTAGCAGAAACCACTCGGATTAACCTTGTCGTGCTTTCGCACATTGCAAAGTTTTCTCGCCTGCTGCGCCCCATAGGGCCTGGGTCCGTGTCTCAGTACCCATCTCCGGGCCACTCCTCTCAGAGCCCGTACCTGTAATAGTCTTGGTGGGCCATTACCTCACCAACAAACTGATAGGCCGCAGTCCCATCCTATGGCGATAAATCATTTGAAACATAAACCATTCCAGGCATAATGTTCTATCGGGCATTATTCTCAGTTTCCCGAGATTATTCCCGTCCATAGGGTAGATTGACTACGCGTTACTGAGCCGTCTGCCTTGTATTGCTACAATGACTCGCATGGCTTAGTATCAATCCGATAGCAGTCAGGTCCGGCAGGATCAACCGGATTCTGATCTTTTTACTTGATTATTGAAGTACATGTTGTACTAAATTGGAATTGACGGATGCACATAATCTTCACATTTCAGATTTGATCAGTTGATCAGATCCTCATTTTGTATGCGTAAATGGAGGCCTATGAATCACAAAATGGTATAATACCATACTTTCATCACAAGCGCCGCCTATTGCTTTACGTATGCAGAAAATCAAACTTTTCAAATACATATAAACCATGGCTAAAAAAGGCGATCATTTATTAAATAATTGCCGGGGTTTACTGCAAATAGAAAAATGAGCATTATTACTGATTATAAAAAAAAGACACGAAAATCTGCAAAGATATTTTCAGCATCATCAAGATTTCATGTAAACGGTGTAAGTCACAACATAAGATTTTTTGAGCCATATCCATTTGTTGTAAAATCATCATCTGGAAAAAATCTAGTTGATGTAGATGACAACAAGTACACAGATTACTGGATGGGTCATTGGAGTTTGATTTTAGGACATGGTCCAAAACAAGTCAAGGATTCACTAAAAAAGCAAATTGAAAAAAGTTGGATGTATGGCACGGTAAATGAACAAACAGTCAAGCTGTCTGAATTAATTTCAAAAGCAGTTCCAGTAGCTGAAAAAATTCGTTATGTCACATCAGGTACAGAAGCTACAATGTATGCAGTAAGATTAGCACGTTCTGTAACAGGTAAAAAAATTATTGCAAAAATAGACGGTGGATGGCACGGATATACATCAGATTTGCTAAAGAGTGTAAATTGGCCATTTACAGAATCAGAAAGCAGTGGAGTAGTAAATGAGGAAAAAATAATTTCAATACCATATAATGATTTAGAAAAATCACTTGAGATACTAAAACTAGTTTCAAACGATTTAGCAGGAATAATAATCGAGCCAGTATTAGGAGGAGGAGGATGCATTCCTGCAACTCCGGAATATCTTAGGGGAATACAAGAGTTTGCTCACAAAAACAAATCACTGTTCATACTAGATGAGATTGTAACAGGATTTAGATTCAGATTCGGATGTTTGTATCCTACAATGAAGCTTGATCCAGACATTGTAACATTGGGAAAAATTGTTGGTGGCGGAATGCCAATTGGTGTAATGTGTGGTAAAAAAGAGATCATGAAATTTGCAGACACTACAGGAAAGAAAAAATCAGAGAGGTCATACATTGGTGGAGGAACGTTTTCTGCAAATCCCATGTCAATGACATCAGGATTTGCAACATTAACAGAATTAAAAAAATCAAAAGAAACCATATATCCAAAAATCAACTCACTTGGAAAATTTGCAAGAGATGAATTGAGCAAAGTATTTGGAGATAAAGTAATCATTACTGGTCAAGGGTCATTATTTATGACTCATTTTGCTAAAGACGGAATAACAGAGGTTGTAAATTCTGCTCAAGCTGCAAAGTGCGATACAGATCTACTCCATAAATATCACTTTAAGATGATTGCCCAAGACGGAATATTCTTTTTGCCTGGAAAGCTAGGTGCTATATCAAATGCACATTCAAAAGATGATATAAAGAAGATGATTGATGCAACTAAGAATTTTCAGAAACAGCCCTCAAACTAATTTTGATTAAATGTTAGATTCAAGACAAACTTTCATTACCTATAATATTTTGTAATTAATCATGGGGTTATTTGGCTCAAAAGAAGACTCGGAAGATCTAATGTATCATGCAATGTCTTTGATGGAAAAGAATCAACCAAAAGCGGCAATCACGCTATTTGGTAAAATACTAAAACAGGATCCCAAAAATGCATCTGCATTATATAACAAAGGACTTGCACTAAATCAGATCAAAAAATACAGCGATGCAATAACATGCTTTGACATATTATTGGAGACAAATTCAAAAGATGCTGCTGCAATTAACAACAAAGGAATTGCAATGGCAGAGATGGGAAACATTCAAGGCGCATCAGAGTGCTACGATACCGCAATCAAGGCAGACCCAAAATATGGACCATCATATTTTAACAAAGGAGTTTTGCTGGATAAACTACAAGAGCATGAGGAGGCGCTAAGCTACCTTGATAAAGCAATAACAATAGAGCCCAGAAAACCAAACGCACAATTTTACAAAGGAATCATACTTGGGAAATTAAAGAGGCATGAGGAGGCGCTAAATTGTTTTGAAAATGTTCACAAACAAAATCCCACTCACATGGATGCCTTTTTTCACATAGGAATAGAATTAGCAGAGATGGGAAACCACAAAAAAGCAATAGAGATTTTCGATAAAATACTTGCAAAGCACAAAGACAATGTCAATATCATCTATGCAAAATCAAGAAGCAAGTCAGCATTGGAAGAATTTCCAGAATCACTTGAACTGTTAAAAAAAGCAATCGACTTGAATCCAAAGACAATCAGATCGTGGGCAAGGGAGGAAAAAATATTTGAAAAACTCTACAGTAATGACCAGTTTAGAAAACTAGTGAAGATATAGTCTGACGTACAGTCAAAACATTTGGAAAAACATAATACAACAGATAAAATTTCACATTACAAGAAATGAGAAAATCAAACATTTACTCGCCTGGAGATAAAAGAAAGATCAATCCTGATTGGTTTACAGACAAGGTTCACATGAAAGATATTTCATCTAAAATAAAATCAAAAGAACAGGATATTTACCATGTTTACTTTGAAAACGGCGCAAAAACAAAAATGCATTTGCATAATGGTAATCAAATTCTAATAATAACAAAGGGAATTGGTAACCTTGAGATATTTAGAAAATACGGCGCAAAAAATACAGATTTCAAAATAAAGAGAATAGAGAAGATCAGCCTCAAAGAAGGAGACATTGTATACATTCCGTCAAATACGCTTCACACACATGGATCATCAGAGAAAAAGACATTTTCACATATTGCAATTAACATCTTGCCTTCTAAAAATTCAGAATACAAAACAACATGGTATGAATCAGACTTTAAGACAAAAGTCACAAAAAAAATATGACAAGAGATGTCAGTTAGAAAAAGCTTCGAGATAGAAACAGTTTCAGGAAATGAAGGAACAAAGATAAAACAATACTTTCATCCGCATAACACACTAAATGGAATTGGGTATAGTCTTGCGCATTTTACATTGGAGCCAGGAAAAAAATCCCTACTACACAAGATAAAATCATCAGAGGTCTACTATATCTTAGAAGGAGATGCAATATTGAAAGTAAATGAGGAATCTCATAAATTAAAAAAAGATGATTCAGTCTATGTTCCGCCAATGTCAGAACAATCAATAGAAAATACGGGTACGACAAATCTGCAATTCTTGTGCATAGTGGAACCTGCATGGAAACCACAAGATGAGATCATTTTAGAATAAACTGATAACCACGTCAAGTCTTATGTAATTGTTTTTAACATATGAGAAATTCCTAGGAGTAGTGAATACATATCAGGCCCTCAAAGCATTGAATGTAGAATCAGATTCATCATGGGATGAAATAAAAATAGCATACAGAAAGTTGGCTCTAGAATATCATCCAGATAAAAACACCAGTGAAAAAGAAGGAAATCAATTCAAAAAAATCACAGAAGCATATAGTCACTTGAAGAAAAATTTTAACCAAATTAATGATGAGCCAAAACAAGAATTTACAAAAACAAACAAGAGTGATTTTCAGAAAAAGACACAGTGGGGTGCGCCATCAGGCAGCAACATTCCAGAGCAAGATTGGAGCAAATACACACGTGAATTTGAGGAAGGGGATCCAAGTTTTTGGAGAGAATATGAAAAGAAATTCTGGGAGGAATATAATGCACGAATACGTTCAGATGGAAGACATGGAGAATATCAGAAAGCAAAAGAGCCTGAAAAACAGCCAAACCTCTTTGTAGATGTAGATAAAAGTCTGTGTATAGGATGCTGTAGTTGTGAAATAATTGCGCCGGATGTTTTTGCAGTTAACAGAAATTCAAAATCAAATCCAAAATCATCAGTCATAAATCCAAAAGGTGCAGGAATAAACAAAATAATGAATGCTGCTGAAACTTGTCCAACAAAGGCAATAATTGTTGAAAACAAGGATACAAAAGAAAGACTATATCCGTATTGAGAATTATTTTAGTTTATTATATATATCATCTATTTCTGAATCAGAAAATTTTACAGGATTAAACATGCTATGAATTGCACCAGCTGAATCACCAGTAGTTCTCGGAACCAAGTGCACATGAACATGTGGAATCTCTTGTCCTGCATCTTTTCCGTTATGAACTGCAACAAGAGTGGCACCACTGATCTGGTCTATTTTTGAGATAACCTTGTGTACAAGTGAAAATAGATCAGAGTTTTCTCCATCACTCATGTCTTGAATTTTCACATGATGTTTTTTTGGAATTACAAGAGTATGACCTCTAGCGAGTGGAAATGCATCTAAAAACGCCACAGAGTGAGGGGTTTCATCGATTATTCTGGTAGGGATTTGCCCGTAGACTATTTTGCAAAAGATACAATCCATGTAATTTTAGCATATAATCAAAATATTAACTGCTACGGTTCAATTATTGTGGCCCAAGCAAGTCCTCTTCCAAACTTTATTGTTGCTTTATCACCGGATTGTAAATTACAGTTTTCAATTATTTTTGGGATTGAATCTTTTGTTTCCACATAACATGTACCGTTATCATTAATCAAAATAACGACATCCTCAAAGACATCTTCACGGATTAGATTCCAAAACGGAAATACCATTGTAGATAAAACTAGAGCTGCAATTCCAAACGCACCTCCAAAAACAAGACCCATTTTCTGACTATAATTTAATTCCACAGTTACCACGTGCCGCCTGCGCCAGAATTGGGGTCAAGTTTCTTTTCAGGTATGTTGCCATGTGCTTTTTTTGTGTGTCTTTTGAGGCGTTCAGGATCGTGTAATTCCAAACCACAAACATCACACTTGGTTTGATTGTCTTTGTCTTTTCGTTTGAATAGACCCATAATTTAGTAAATTTTTGAAATACATTATAAAGGATACTGGGTTTTTGAAAATCTGATGAAATTAAAAAACATCACAGTGTTAGGTTCCGGCATAATGGGACATGGGATTGCACAAGTTTCAGCAACTGCAGGATATAATGTAGTTCTCAGAGACATTGAACAAGGATTTTTAGATAAAGCAATGGAGAAAATAAAATGGAGTTTAGATAAACTAGTAGCCAAAGAAAAAATTCCACAGCAAGAAGCAGATTCAATTTATTCAAGGATAACACCAATAGTAAATCTTTCAGATGCCGTAAAAGATGCACAGCTTGTAATAGAGGTAGTTCCAGAAATTATGGAATTAAAGAAAAAAGTCTATGCAGAACTAGATGCGGTTGCAGGAAAAGATGTAATTTTTGCGTCAAACACAAGTACACTGCCAATTACAGAGATTGCAAACACTACATCACGCCCAGAAAAATTTATCGGCATTCATTTTTTCAATCCTCCCCAATTAATGAAACTAGTTGAAGTTATTCCAGGAGAGAAAACATCACATGAGATAATTGATTTGACTCAAGAATATGTAAAATCGGTAAAAAAAGAATCTGTTCTGTGTAGAAGGGACGTTCCAGGATTTATCATAAACAGATTGTTCATCCCAATGGTTCATGAAGCATGTTACATGATGGACAGAACAGGTGCAACAATGACTGAGATAGATTCTGCAGTAAAATTCAAACTGGGTTTTCCGATGGGCATTTTTGAGCTAGCTGATTTTACAGGAATGGATGTAATACACAAGGCAACAATAGAGATGCATTTACGAGACAAAAAGGTGATCTTCCCACATCCTACAATTGAAAAGATGTTTGATGCAAAAAAGCTTGGTCAAAAATCAGGAGAGGGGTTTTACAAATATTCAGATGAAAAATATGAGCGCATTCCATTATCAGAAGAAATGGCAAAAAAGTGTAATCCAATACAACTTGTTGCAAACATCTTAAACAATGCAGCTTGGCTTGTCACAAACAAAGCAAGTGATATTCAAGAGATTGAAAAAGCTGCGCAGTTGGGCCTTGGATTAAAAAAGCCATTATTCGAGACAGCAAAAGAGATTGGAATCAAAAATATTGTAGATGAGCTAAACAAATTAACTGTAAAATATGGCAAGTTTTACGAACCAGATCCTCTGCTAATTTCTATGCAGTGATCAATTCAAGAATTTTTCTTACGGCATCTTTTGGAGAATCAACTCCAATGATTTTTACATTTTTTCTGTGATCAACGTATCCATCAATGAATCTATCTGCGGCCCCACCTGTATTTCGTATTGCAACCATTGGTTTTTTGTACATGTATGCAGCACATATTTCAGATAAAGTTCCAGAACCTCCACCGACTATAATGACGCCATCGGCAGAAAGGGCGTTTAGAAAATCCCTTGTTAATCCCATCCCACTTGGAATTACAATGTCGCAGAACTCATTTGCAAATGACGGATCATCTTGGGGGATAATTCCAATAGTTAGTCCGTTTGCATCATGTGCTCCATGAGCTGCCGCCTTCATCACACCTCCAAGGCCGCCGGTAAGAAGAGCACAGTCTGACTTTGCTACCTCATAGCCGATCTCATATGCAATTTTTTCATGTTCTGGAGTACACCCATTATCATTATGCCCAATTACCAGAATCTGGACTCTCTTTGTCAATAGTATAGATAATAATTTGTCACCTAATATCTTTCCTAACGCAAAGGATATTAGATAATAAAATGCAATACAATTATGGAAAAACGTTCAATGCCAGTATGTTTTACAGCAAAACAATACAAAATGATCGAAGAATTTGCCAAGAGAAACGGTATGCTAAATGCAAGCCA
>DASSYQ010000128.1:0-8305 GCA_035703205.1 Nitrosarchaeum sp. | reverse complement strand
ATTTGGAAGGAATTTTCTTTGACATAAATTCAAATTCCCAATTACAGGAGGTTTTAGTCAATGACAAAACTTGAGGCTAAAAATATTGTAAAGTATTTCAAACATGACAGTCACCGCCTCAAGGCTTTGGGCGGTGTAAATTTGCAGATTGAAGATGGCGAGTTTGTATGTTTAGTTGGACCATCTGGATGTGGCAAATCTACCTTCTTGCGAATTGTCGCAGGTCTGGAAACTCCAGATGAAGGTGAAATTCTATTTGATGGAAAGCCTGTCACAACTACGGGTCCTGAGAGAATCATCGTATTTCAAGAAGGAGCATTGTTTCCTTGGTTGAAAGTACAGGATAATGTGGAATTTGGATTAAAGATGGCAGGAATTCCAAAAGAAGAACGAGCTCAGATATCTAAACGATATTTGGACATGATGCAATTAACAAAGTTTGCAGATTCATACACGTACCAACTTTCAACGGGAATGAAACAAAGAGTAGCGATAGCTAGAGCACTTGTAATGGATCCTGATGTTTTACTAATGGATGAACCGTTTGCAGCACTTGATGCACAAACAAGAGATCTACTGCTAGTTGAAATGCAATTGATTTGGGAAAAAACAAAAAAGACGATTTTGTTTGTAACTCATAATGTTACAGAAGCTACAGTACTTGGAACCAAGGTTGCTGTATTTAGTAATAGACCTTCTACAATTAAAAAAATAATAAATGTTGACTATAAGCGACCGCGACTCGTCGAAGATCAAAATCTTCTTCCACTTCAACAAGAGATTTTATCACAATTACGACCTGAGGTAAAGAAGAGCTAAGTGATATTTTATGAAAAAAAATACTTTGATAAAACAAATTGCTTTCTATGTAATACTTGTTGTTATTTGGCAGATTGTCTCGATGACAAATATTTGGCCCAACAATCTCTTTCCTTCTCCTTATGAAGTAGCTGAAGATTTAGTGTATACTGCATCTGATGGAAGTTTGTTTTTTGGAATAGGAACTAGTATTTTGAGATTGATAATTGGATTGGCAATTGCAATAGTTGGTGGAATGTTGCTTGGAATTTTTATGGCACGAGTTGAGATTGTAAATCAAACCATAGGTTCATTGGTTTTGGGATTGCAATCAATTCCGTCTGTTGCTTGGGTTCCACTTGCAATACTTTGGTTTGGACTAACAGATGGTGGAATTATCTTTGTAACTGCAATCGGTTCGATGTTTGCAGTCACAATTGCTACCTACACTGGAGTCAAAAACATCAATCCGCATTATATCGAGGCTGCAAGAAATATGGGCGCAAAAGGGACTCAATTAGCTACATACGTCTTGATTCCGGCAGCGTTTCCGTATCTGATATCTGGATTTAAGCAAGGTTGGGCTTTTGCATGGAGGGGAGTGATAGGGGCTGAATTGCTATTTTCATTTCTTGGATTGGGATTTTTGCTCAATGTGGGACGACAACTAAATGATATCTCACAAGTATTTGCAATAATGTTGGTAATTATGATGGTCGGCATAATAATTGATGGAGTAATTTTTAAGAGAATTGAAAATAAAGTTATGTCCAGATGGGGACTGCGTTAAATCTATGGTTTTATTTTTAATGATACTACAAATGCCACAATAATTATTGCAATTGCAAAGTACATCACAGATACGTAATCAAATGCAAAAGCAATTGCACCCGCAATCACTGGTCCAACAACAGCTCCAATTGAAATGGTTGAGCTAAAAATTCCAGTTGATGTAGAACGTGGATTATTTTCCATCAAGTGAAAGCTTCCTCCGATATACAAAAAAGCCCAAGTAACACCAACAAGTGCCATAAACGGCATTGCCATCCACCAGTCACTTATCAGAGACAACCCAACAAAGACAAATGTGGTAGCACCAACTCCTATCTTGAATTTTGCTACATTTGAAATTCTGATTCTGCTTGACATCAAATTCATTAAAACAAATGCAGCCAACGTGTTTGCTACATATACAATTGAAATTTGATAAAGATCTGCATTTAGTTTTTCCATGAGCATTATTGGAAAGATTGTCCATACTGCTGATGCACCAATGTGTCTTAGGAGAAGTGATGTGAATAGGAATTTGTTTTTTGTAATTACGTTTTTGGTGGTTCCTGGTTTGAGTTCTTTTTCTTGTAGTGTGTTTGGCATCTTTATTGTAAATAACAATCCAATCAGAAAGAATACTCCGCTAATAAGAAAAGTCAATTTGATATCATTTACAATACCTGCTGCAGCAGTTCCTACCAACCAACCTAACGCATGAAATGAAATTACAGTTACTGCTCGCTTTTTTTCATGATTTGCTTCATAGGTATAGGCAATCATGGAAGGAACCATTATTCCACTTGCAACTCCAGCACCAACTCTAGCTAAAAGCAACAAACCTACATCATCTGCAAAATAATGCAGTCCGAAGGCTATTGCGCATCCGATAAAGCCTATTCTGATGAATTTTAGCCTGATTCCTTTCTTATCTGAATGACGTCCAAAGTAAATTTGAGATAAAATCTCTGCAAAACTAAATGATGCAATTATCATACCCATCTCAAAAACAGAGTCTGTTACTCCCATTGCCATGATTGGCAAGAAGACAAATACAATGGAGATTCCGGCATGCTGAAAAAAAGTGGCACTACGGACTAGATTGTTTAATTGTATTTTTTGCATAAATATGCAAAATTTCTTACTCTGCCTAATTTCAACATAAGTGTCATTTCACCTGATTGTATGGATGATTTTTCTCAAAAGAGTTAAACTGTCTAGAATAGTTCTAAAAATAAATTGGTACAAAAAGAACCATTCCTTGCTGCATTACAAAACAGGATCTTGCTTTTTGATGGCGCAATGGGAACTGAGATTCAAAAATATAATCCAAAGCCTGAAGACTTTCCAAACAATCAAGATGGATTCAATGACGGTTTAGTTTTAACTCATCCGGAATGGATTAAACAAATTCATAAAAATTATTTGGATGCAGGTGCTGACTGCATTGAAACTAACTCATTTGGTTCAAACAAAATAAAATTGGATGAATATGGTTTTGGTGATCAAACAATAGATTTTAACAAAAAAATAGCACAATTAGCAGTTGAGGTTTGCTCGACATATTCTGACAAGCCGCGATATGTAATTGGTTCAATGGGACCAACCGGTTATCTTCCAAGTTCAAATGATCCTGATTTGGGGCAAAAACCTCTTGATGAAATCAGAGAGGCGTTTGAATTACAATCTGAGGGTTTGATTCTTGGTGGTGTGGATGCTCTTTTAATTGAAACAAGTCAGGATATCTTGGAAGTAAAACTTGCCATTGAGGCATGTCACGTTGCAATGAAAAAAACTGGAAAGAAAGTTCCGATTATTGCAAATACGACTTTGGATCAATATGGAAAGATGCTACTTGGAACAAACATCCAAGCTGCATACACAACTGTATCTGATATGGGGATTGATGTTTTTGGTTTGAATTGCTCTACAGGTCCAATTGAAATGACTCCAAGTGTAAGATGGCTCGATGAACAAAATGAGCACAATTTGTTGGTGGTTCCAAATGCAGGCATGCCTGAAAATCAGGGCGGACAGGCAGTATACAAGATGACTCCTGAAAAGATGGGCGAAGTACTGGGTGATTTTCTTAAACAATACAAAAAAGTTCGAATAATTGGCGGCTGCTGCGGAACAAATCCTCAACATATTGCCGTACTAAGAAAAGTAATTGACGAAAAAGCCTATTCTACCAAGGGTTAAGTATTTAGAAAAACAGAAGTGAATTTATCACATTGACTATTCCTAGAGTTAGCTCTGCACTCAAAGCAGTTGACCTAAAGCAATTACCTCCTCCTCTAATAATTGGAGAAAGAATAAACACACAAGGTTCCAGAAAAGCAAAACAGCTTGTACTTAATGATGATTATGATGGACTAGTTGATTTAGCAAGAATACAGGTAGAAGATGGTGCACACTGTCTGGATGTCTGTGTTGCAACTACTGAAAGAGCTGATGAACGTAAGTTCATGGTAAATCTTGTTAAAAAATTAAGTATGGAAATTGATGCTCCACTTGTAATTGATTCTACGGATCCAGATGTAATAGAAGCTGCAGTAGAGCAAATTCCTGGAAGGCCGATAATTAATTCGATTAATTTGGAAGGAGATGGAAGTAGATTTGCAAGACTCGCACCTATAATGGCAAAGTATGGCTTGCCTGCAGTTGCATTGTGTATTGGACCAAAAGGTATGGCAAAAACTCCCCAAGAGAAAGTTGAAACTGCTGAATTACTTTATGAAACAGGAAAACAGTATGGATTAAAGATTGAGCAGTTTATTTTTGATGTTCTTACATTTACACTTGCCACTGGAGAAGACGAGTTTTTGGATGCAGGGAAAAATACTCTGGAAGGAATAAGACTTGTTAAAGAAAAATTTCCAAATTCATTTACCACTCTTGGATTAAGCAACATTAGCTTTGGACTAGTTCCATATGCAAGAAAAGTTCTCAACTCCGTATTTTTGTATCACGCAGTAAAATCTGGACTGGACACAGCTATTGTAAATGCAAAAGAAATAATCCCATATGGGGAAATTGACACAAAAGAAAGACAACTAGCTGAAGATCTAATCTTTAACACTCATCCAAATGCATTATCTGAGTTAATCATTTATTTTGAAAAAGCAGGCGCGCAAGGCAGTGAAACATCAAAAAAAATTGATGTGGATCCTGCATGGCCTCCTGGTAAACGCGCAAACTTTAGAATTGTAAATAGACTAAAAGATGGAATTCAAAATGATGTTGTTTCTGCAATTGCAGAGAAGATAGGCAAAAATGAAATCATTGAAGAACATGATGGCATTCTGTCTCTAAATGCATCTCCTGCAGTTACTCATGATGGAGCAATTAGGACTCTAAATGAGGATCTACTTCCTGCAATGAAGGAAGTTGGTGATAAATTTGGTTCAGGAGAATTAATTTTACCATTTGTCCTCAAATCCGCTGAATGCATGAAGGCGGCAGTAGGAGAGCTAGAAAAATATCTGGTCAAAGAAGAGGGTTCGTCTAAAGGAAAGCTTGTACTTGGAACTGTTTATGGTGACGTTCATGATATTGGAAAGAATCTTGTAAAAACTATCTTTCAAAATAATGGTTATACTGTTTATGATTTGGGAAAGCAGGTTCCATTACAAAAATTTCTAGATAAAATAGATGAAGTAAAACCTGATGCGCTTGGTTTGTCTGCACTATTAGTATCTACATCAAAGCAGATGCAGTATTTTGTTGAACATGCAAGAAAAAACAACATGGATATTCCTATTTTGTGTGGAGGTGCTGCAATCAATAGTAACTACATCAACAGAATTGCAAAAGAAGGTGGCATATACGAATCTGGAGTATTTTACTGCAATACGATGTTTGAGGGTTTGAAAACAATGGATTCACTGGTTTCAAATGAGAAATCTAAATTTTTAGCACAATGGAAAGAGAAACTGGAGAATTGGAAAGAAAGATCCACTGCAATAATTGATACTTCAAATCTTCCAAAAAGTAACACCAAACCTGTAACTCCGCCAACTCCGCCACTAATTGGTGAAGCAATTAGATTGAAATCTGATCAAATCAATATGGGTCAGGTTTGGGAATTAATTGACAAAAAATCACTATTCAAGTTATCTTGGGGTCTGCGTGGAAAAGCAGGTTCGGACTCTGAGGCAGACCATGAAAGACTACTAAACGAATGGAAGATTCGCATAATTCGAGAAAAATTATTTGAACCGGAAATTGTTTACGGTTATTTCAAATGCCACAATAAGGATGGCAAGCTAATGGTGGAAAATCCAAATGGTGAAAATGTCGAATTTGATTTTCCTCGTTCTACCAAAGCTAGTCACCTTTGTCTTACTGATTATTTTGGAGAAGATGATGTTGTTGCATTTCAGGCAGTTACAGTTGGAAACAAAGTTTCAGATATCATAGAGAAATGGAATCAGGAAGACAAGTACACCGATGCATACTATCTGCATGGTTTGGCAGTTGAAGTGGCTGAAGCATTAGCAGAGTGGATAAACCGCCGAATAAAATCTGAATTAAAAATTGAGAAAGGAGGACTACGATACAGTTGGGGTTTCCCAAGCTGTCCTGATGTCTTACAACATAATTTGGTCTGGAATTTACTGCATCCAGAAAAATCTGGCATGACACTGACTGAGTCAGGACAAATTATTCCTGAACAATCAACTGCGGCAATAGTGGTACATCATCCCGAGTCTCAGTATTTTGTACTTTAGATCTTCTTTAGTGTCTCTTTTGCAAATGCAAAATCATTAGGTGATGTAATTAGTACGTCTCCTGCAATGTCGTGGATTTGTTTGATAAAGTTAGCAGGACTTTCTTTGTAACTGGACCAATCTAATTCTAAAAACTTTGCAGAGTTTTCATTTTTTTCAGTGGGAAGCAAAATACATGGAATGACTCTAAATCCTTTTGGTCTTAATTTATCTGAAATTCTCTGGACTTGTTCTGCTGAATGAATTACCTGTGTCATAAAACCCTTAGGTGCAGCAGTGATCTTTTTTTGAATTTTTTCAAAATTCGGATTGCTGGGTAGTGACAGAAAAAAGTTTGTTTTCTTGTCGTATCCTAATTCGTTTAACTGTCTTACTACACCACTTGGAATCAAACCTGAATCTGTTGGGTTTTCTTTTGAAGGATCACCTTTTAGAACAAGAATTCCGTCCAATTCACTATCTATTGACTCTTGTACTATCTGTTTGATCAAATTCATGTCTTTGTCTCTTACGCGCATACTGATTGTAATTTGCAAATAAGGATGAATTGTCTTTAGTAATTTTCCTGTAGTTAAAGCTGAAACTCGTCTAGTTCCCAAAACAGAATCTGTTACATGAATGCCGTCACAGAGTGAACTAATCTCTGAAACTCTTTGTAACAATTTTGATAATAATGAATTTGTTTCATCATCTGATGTGTTGTCTGGAATCTTTGGCGGATTTATCTCGTAGATGACTGCCATAAAGAATCTCAAATTTAACTTGGTTAAAACCTTTAAACACAAACTCAATAAAATAGATAATCACTATAATCATGGTGGACTTGACATTACTGCGTTCTCTACTTTCAAGTAAGATAGATCCTGTCTTGGAACATTATGGGACAAACAAACTTGCATCCATACTTGTTGTGATTTATGGTAATGATCCAATTATTGTGATGACTGAAAAAACATCACATCTAAAATTACATGCTGGAGAAATTTCATTTCCTGGTGGGAAATTCGATCCTACCGATTCTGATCTTTTGGAAACTGCATTGCGTGAAACCAGTGAAGAGATAGGTTTGAAAATTTCAAAAGATCAAGTGATAGGACAGCTAGAACCTGTAGTGACTCTTAATTCTGGTTTTACTATTTTGCCGTTTATCTCAATAGTTGATGAAATTACGTCCCTTTCAGCAAACTCTGAGGTGGAAAATATACTTCACATCCCACTAGAGTCTTTTTTGAAAACAATGGCAGCTGATACTGATCCATCTCATAAAAGAATTCAAGAAATGTACACATTTGAGTATCAAAATAAAATCATCTGGGGTGCGTCTGCAAGAATACTAAAGCAAATAGCAAATCGCCTAAATTCCTGAGATTCATTTAAAAAGAGCTCTTCGTGCCTGAAAATTATGGCTGCACGCAAGTCATCTCCAAGAAAAATTCGTCTGTTAAAAAAGACAAGACAGACATCTCCTGTACCAGCTTGGATTATTCTAAGAACAAAAAGAACAGTTAGATCAAATCCAAAACGTAGAGCTTGGAGATCAACAGATGTGGAGGTTGGATAGTTGTCTCAAGAATTAGAAAGAGTTTACACTATCAATTTGGGTAAAGCTTTGATTTCAGTAAATTCACATCGTGCACCACGAGCTATCAACATGATTAAAGAATTTGCTCGACATCATATGAAAACAGAAGACATTCGAATTGAAGAAGATGTTGCACATCAAATTTGGTCAAAAGGAGTTAGAAGTCCTCCAAGAAAGATTAGAGTTAGAATGAGTAAAACTGACGAAGGTTATGTTTTAGTTTCTCCATATTCTGATGAAAAAGAAACTAAAGAACCAACCAAAGAAACAAAGAAAGAACCAGCTAAAGAAGTAAAAGAACCAACCAAAGAAACAAAGAAAGAACCAGCTAAAGAAGTAAAAGAACCAACCAAAGAAACAAAGAAAGAACCAGCTAAAGAAGTAAAAGAACCAACCAAAGAAACAAAGAAAGAACCAGCTAAAG
>DASSYQ010000015.1:0-3434 GCA_035703205.1 Nitrosarchaeum sp. | reverse complement strand
TAGATGGCAGAATTTCAATCAGTTTCACAAGTCAAAAAAATGCGAAGTGGAATTAATCTAAAAGCCGAAGTAAAAAGTAAAGGGGAACCAAGAACTGTAAATCTCAAAACAGGTGGCACGGTTGATGTCTGTGACGCAGTAATATCTGATGGATCAGATGATATCAAACTAACATTGTGGGGAGATGACATCAAAGCAGTAAACATTGGAGATGTGGTAGTAATTACAAATGGCTATACCAATGAGTTCAAGGGCGAAGTTTCCTTAACAAAAGGTAAATTTGGCAAAATGGAAGTCAATCCTCAATAAATCCAATTTTTATAATTATTTTTAAGAATTTTATGATTTTACATTCATTTTCTGAATTTTATTCCAATAGCAATCGAAAAATATTGGTCAATATTGAATCTCATTGCAGAGGTATCGAAGCCCGGTCAACCGAGAAGGACTCAAGATCCTCAAAAATAGGAAATCCTTTCTCTCAGGAGTTCGTGGGTTCAAATCCCACCCTCTGCACTACATTTACTTATAAAATTCTATGACTGTATCTGAATAATTTTAAAATTAAGCGCTTATTGGCTTTACTTTGGTAATCGAATGTTTTGAAATTTCCCTGTGTATCTCTGCAATATTTTCATCCTTAAATGTCAGATTACACCTAAAACATTTCCAATTACCTTCAGACATAGGAAAGGTAACGTGTAAATTCCTTATAAGTATATTGCATGATTGTTCCAATTTTTTATAATTTCTGATCAATGACGTAAAATTTATGAAATTTTTAGATAATTTACGATCATTTCAAAGTATTTTCACGATTAAATGTCAATCCAAGGGTTTAGAAATAAAAAAATCCATCTCGATAAGTAGACATGATCGATATTTTTGAGATATTTAGTACATTTTCTTATCTTGGACCTCTGATTGTTTTGTTTTTGATGAATCTCTCACCAATTCTAATGCCTCCAAATTGGTTGATTCTTTCATCTTTTTATGCATTAGATGATTCTATGAATTTGACCGTACTTGTTGTAGTTGGTGCTACTGCTTCAACAGCTGGGAGATTTGTTTTAAAACAACTTGTTTCTAAATTCAAAAATCATTCTAATAATACGTCAAATTTAACTGTGATAGGGAATTACCTCAACAAGAAAAAATATGGTTATGTTATTTCTTCATTTGTTTTTGCAGTGACTCCTTTGCCCGACAATATTCTTTTTGTAGCATATGGGTTGATAAAAGCAAAAAGCATCGGTATGTATGTTGGATTCTGGGTAGGAAAACTTTTGGCATTTTATGTAATGCTGACAATAAGCCCTGCGGTACTTGTTCCATTCACAAGAATATTTGAGGACCGACTAATTGGTATTTTATTAGCTGATTGTCTTGGTATTATCGCAATCATTGTCTTTGCTGCAATTGATTGGAATGTTCTGTTAAATGAGAAAAAACTTAGATTTATCAAACCACGACTATGGAGATTTTAAAATGAATGTTATAAATTTACTAAAACAAGAAATACGTAATTTAATGATTAATGATTCTGCACATGATTTTGAACATATTATGAGAGTATTCAAAAACGCCCAAAAAATATGTAAAAAAGAAAATGCCAATGAAAAGCTCGTTCTAAGCGCTGTCTTATTACACGATATTGTCAGCTATCCAAAATCTGATAAACGCTCAAAATCATCATCAATAAAAAGTGCAGAAAAATCAAAAATTTTTTTAAAAAAATTCAATTTTACAAAAGAAGAGATTCAGATAGTTTCTGATGCTATTCGCGATCATAGTTTTTCTAGAAATAAAATACCTGTAACTATTGAGGGAAAAATTCTTCAAGATGCTGACCGCTTGGACGCAATAGGTGCAATAGGAATTGCACGTGTCTTTGCTGTGGGTGGCTCTGAAAAAAGACCATTTTATAACATAAAAGATCCTTTTTGTGAAAATAGGGAACCTGATGATAAACTTTGGACCTTAGACCATTTTTATCGTAAACTGCTCAAATTGGAATCTCTTATGAACACAAAATCTGGTAAAATTGAAGCTAAAAAGAGAACAAAAGTAATGAAAGAGTTTTTGAATGAATTAAAAAATGAAATAAAATAAATCTATTTTCTTTTTGGAAAATAATTTATTTTTTCCCTCTTGGTTTTGTTCTTAAAACTGCCTTGCAACAAATACATCGTGTATCGTCAACTGACAAGAATATGCCACAGAATGTACATCTTTTTTGTCCTATCTCATATCTAATTTTGTTAGGAACTGCATCTGCCCTGTGCAACTGGCATATTCCTCTACATGTTCTACCCATTAAATTTCACCCCCTATCATTTTTCTCATTTCTTTGGCTCTATCTCTGATTGTAACTGCGCTGATACCTGATACTTGGGCAATTTTCAACTGGGAAACTTTTTCACTATTTTTTAGTGATGCAAGATGTACTGCGGCAGCTGCCATTGACATTGGATTCTTACCTGTGCTAATTCCTTTTTTTCCAGCAATGTCTAGAATTTTAAATGTCAATCTTTGAGTTTTCTCTGATAAATTCATTGTTTTTGCAAGTCGTGTTACGAACTCGTTTGGAGTATATGCTTCTACGTAAACATCTAATTCCTTTACTAGAAATCTGTATATTCTTTGCAAATATTTTGTTTTGACATTTCCAACATCTGCAATATCGTGGATAGTTCTAGGCGTATTGGTTAATCTACATGCGATATACGTCGTTGCACAAAGCACCCCTATTGTAGATCTTCCACTGAGAATTTTTTTTGCAGAAACTTTTCTAAACAAGTATGCTGTTTGCTCAATTACTACTTCAGGTAATCCTAGTTTTGTCCCTATCGCATCAAGTAAAGTAAATGCCTTTTGAAATGATTTTACTGTATTTGCAGATCTACTGTTTCTATCCCACATACGTAAACGATAAAACATTCTACGATTTTCTTTAGATAGTAACTTACCTGTAGAATCTTTATCTTGTGCTTCAATTATTGTTGATAGTCCCATATCTGCCATTTTTAAAGAAATTTTTGAACCTACTCTACTTGAAGAATATCCTTCAACGGGGGATGAATTTTCTAATCCTACCTCTAATGATTTTTCAGGAAGAACTGTTCCACAATTACTACACGCTATTTCGCCCGTGGTAGGATCCGTAACTATACTGTTTTTCTTACAATCATCCTGATGAATTAACTCTGTTAACATTTTCTCCACCCTGATAATTTAAAATCATTTGATATTATTTTCATATAGTGTAGATTACTTTTTTCCATCTCTCTACTTTGCATTTAAAATCATATAAAGAATAACTAACAATTTTACTAGTGCTAATTATTAGGATCTTAGTTTAATTAAGAAATACATTCAAAACTATTTCTGAGATGAATACCAAAATTTCTTACAATTGTAACACTGCATTTTCC
>DASSYQ010000002.1:0-3024 GCA_035703205.1 Nitrosarchaeum sp. | reverse complement strand
TCCTCTTTGAATTCTCGCTCTACTGATTTTCTATAATTTGCCATCAAGCCTGCTCTGTGAACTTTGATGTTGACTTTTTGTTTTCTTGCCTGTATAGCTAAAAGCTCCGAGTTGAGATGTGAATTGTTAAACACCATTGTTTTGTGATCTTTTTCAGTCATCCTTCTTGTCAGATCAACCATTAAAGCACGTTGAGTTCTAAGTGATGGAAATAGCATTACAAAATCTGTCTGCCCTTTTTTGCCGGAACCGTGAACTATCTTCATCTTTACTCCAAATAATTGCTCACAAAAATTCTTGGCATCATCCAACGTTGCTGATGCTGCAACAAATTGCATTTTATTATTGCAAATTCGCTTCAATCTCTTTATGATGTAATGAACATTAGATCCAAAAATTCCTGAATACACATGTGTTTCATCTACTACTAGAATTTTCATAGTTGAAAGTAATGATGAAAATTTTGTTTGGTGCCAAAGATGGTAATGTAAAACATCAAAATTTGTAATCAATATGTGTGGCGGATTCTCTATGATCTCTCTTCTTTCTACTTGATTTGTGTCTCCGTCAAAGACTTGTACGTCTATGTTCATTTTTTCTGTAAACTTGAGGATTTTTGGATGTTGGTCACGTGAAAGTGCTTTGGTTGGATAAACAAATACTGCAAATACTCCTTTTGCGTCACTGGATTCTTTTTTTATCTTTTGAATCACTGGAATCAAAAATGCCTCTGTCTTGCCAGATGCTGTAGGTGCTTCAATTACTACATTTTCCCCAAACAACACTTCTTCAATTGCTTCTTCTTGAAATTTGTAAAATTGTTCGATTCTAATCTCTTTCAAGTAGTTGCTTATTGACTCGTCTAATCCTAAATCTTCCACATTACTTCCCATTTTAGGCTCGGGGTTTTTCAGAACTTTGTATTGGGAGATGTAGTCTTTTTTTGAGAAAAGAATTGATTCTGTTATTTTATCTGGATTATTTTTTCCAATCATCTCTTTGATCTCTTTTTCATCTCTGATGATTCCTTCATCTTTGAGTCCTTTAGAAACGCCTTTTTTTGTAACTAATCCCTCATCAAATCTTGAGAGAAATTCCAAGAATACCTCATCGATATTTTTTGAAAATTCAAGCAGATCTTCAATACCGCAACTGTCACACGATACATGCATTTTTTTGTTGAATGTTTTCTGTATATCTAATTTAGATTTACATTTTGGACATGAAAATTTCAACTACGATCTACTTGATTGAACATATTCTAGATTTATTGGTTCACTAATAATGTAAATTCATGATCCAATTGATCAATTCCTGTGGTAAACTAATAATAATTTGAGAAACAATATCATGAAAATCACTGAAATAAAAATTGATGAAAGTCAAACAGGCTATTATTGGCTCCAAATTTATGTCAAGAACCAAAAAAGAAGCATTTTCATTAAGACAGCAAATCTTTGATGATCAAGAAATTAGAGAAAGACTAGAAAAAGCAATCAAATACAATCAGCAAATAGTGTATCTAGTTTGTCTGTTCCAATGAAAATTATAATTCATAATATTGTAATAGAAAAACTACAATCCATCCTTGATGGAAACTAAACTCTATTTTTCAATCTGTAATATTGATCGCATTACAGAAGATCCACTTTAATTATTAGTTTTGAATCAAAACTTTATTGAATAAATCCAGCTTACTAGTATTCCTAGCAATTTCTACTATTTTGATTTCTGGTTCACTTGTAGGTAATGCATTTGCAGCTCCACAACCAAATGGGCAACCATTTCAAGCCCTAGACAACAGAATAACTGCAATAGAACAAGATAATGTACGGTCAGATTCCTTCTTTGATGTGTTCTTTGATGTGTTTACAGTAGATTCATTCTTTGATATTTTTACAGAATTGCAGACAACCAATGATGCACAACAAGCTCAGATTGATTCCTTCTTTGATGTGTTTACCGAAATCTCTGTACTTGAAGATAGAATTGCAGCACTTGAATCAAATAATGTTGATTGTACTGCACGTGGACCGGGTGTTGACCTGCATGGGTGTGATCTAACTGAGGCGGAATTACATAATCAAGACTTTACTGATACAAACTTTAGAGGAGCAAATCTCAGTGTTGCAAACTTTTTTCGTTCTAATTTAAGTGGAGCAGACTTTAGTGGTGCAAATCTTATCGGTGCAAGTCTTGCTCAAGTTGATCTTACTGATGCAACTCTACGTGGAGCAGATCTCAGTAATGCCGATATTGGTTTTTCTAATTTAAGTGGTGCTGACTTTAACGGTGCATCTGTAGATGTAAATACTGCATTTGGCGGTTCATATGCAAATCCACCATGTACTGGAATTGCTGTTTGTCTTACATTGCCATTATCCCCATAATACTCTGTAAATCCTTAAGTTCATAGCATATTTGGTTAATTATGGCACTAAAGAAAAAACAAAGGGAACATCTTCAGTGTCATTGGCACTGTCCTTGTGAATATTGTAGAACTGACGAAAATCAGCAAAATTATTAAAAATAATCCTTAGATTCAAATTCTTTTCAAATGCTCGTCTTCTTTTACTTTTTTAATTCCAATTCTTTCTAGTTCTTCTTTTGATATTCTTTTAGTTGTGCAATGCGGTCAAATCACTTATAGTAGATCTACTAGTTCTTCGGGGTTTTTGTCATTTTGGTACAAAGACATATTTTCATAAATTAATTACACAAACTACGTGCTTTTAAAAATGAAAAAAATTGAAATTAACAAAATTTACAACATGAACTGTATTGAGGGTATGAAATTAATTCCCAAAAATAAGATTGATTTGATTATTACTGATCCTCCATTTGCCATTAATTTCAAGGCTACCAAGGCAAATTACAACAGAACTGCGTCTCGAGTAATGCAAGGGTATAATGAAATTAAGGCTGTGGATTACTATGATTTTACCTTTAATTGGATGAAAGAGGCATTTCGTATTCTTAAGGACTCTGGAAGCATGTATGTTTTTTCAGGTTGGAATAATCTTA
>DASSYQ010000112.1:0-7337 GCA_035703205.1 Nitrosarchaeum sp. | reverse complement strand
CAGGAGCACCAATAACAATGATAGTTTGGAATAGTGATCAAAAATCAACAGATTATGAAAACCTAAAAACAAAACTTAGACCAGGTCATTCAGATTATCCTGCCATGATAAAATACAATCATTTTAATGATTATAGAGGAGGGGGTAGATTTTCTGGAAGATTAACCGCTACTCATGTAAGGGGAGGTGCAATTGCAAGAAAATTATTAAAAGTTGCATTAGGTGTTGAAACGAATTCATTTACAACACAAATAGGAAAAATAAAAATGAAAAAGAAATTTGATAGAAAAATGATCAGTTCAATTTATAAAAATGAAGTAAGATGTCCTGAAGAAAACACAGCAGAAAAAATGAAAGAGGCAGTATTAGATGCAAGAAAAAAAGGAGATTCATTGGGAGGAATAATAGAATCAGTAACTACAAATGTACCAGTTGGAATAGGTGAACCAATTTTTGGATCATTGGAATCTGATTTGAGTAAAGCAATATTTTCAATTCCGTCTGTAAAAGGGATAGAATTCGGTTCGGGTTTTGGAGGATCTGAGCTTTACGGTTCAGAAAATAATGATCTATACACCATAAAAAAAGGAAAGATAATTACGGAAACTAACAATTCAGGCGGAATTTTAGGCGGAATATCAAATGGCATGCCAATAACAATTAGGATTGCATTCAAACCCGCATCATCAATAGCGCAAAAACAGAGTACCGTGGATATTAAAACAAAAAAAATCTCAACGTTACAGGTAAGAGGGAGACATGATCCATGCGTAGTTCCAAGAGCACCACCAGTAGTAGATTCTTTAGTATCTCTGACTTTGGCAGATCACGCTCTTTTAGCTGGAACAATTAAGCCTGTATTATAACAACATGTCTGACATTAATCAACTTCGCAACAGAATGGATGGGATCACTATTGAAATGATCAAAATGCTCAAAACTAGAACAGATATTGCCAAAGAAATCGGAGAGATCAAAAAAAACATAGGAAAGGGAGTTACAGATGAAACTAGAGAAGACAATCTACGTGCAAAAATAATCACATTGTGTAATGAATTGAATTTTGATCAGTCGATAGCAACAAAATTTTTAAATTTTTTACTTAATGAATCAATTAAAGTACAATCAGATAACAAACAGACGCATCTATCAATTTTTCTTAAAGCAAAATCAATGGAGTTAGAAGGTAAGAAAATTATTCATATGGAAGTCGGCGAACCCGATTTTCCACCGCCACCAATTGTAAGAAAAGCGCTTGAAGAAGTTTTTGACAAAGGATTTTTTAAATATGGTCAAGCAAAAGGCATGCCATCATTTAGAGAGGCGCTTGCAAAATATTCATCTAAAAAATTTGGAGTTAATGTTTCACAAGACAACATAATAGTAAGTCCAGGTGCACGTTTTTCAATTTTTGCTGCAATTACTACATTGCTAAATCCTGGAGATGAATTGATAGTAATAGAACCTGCATGGCCTGCATACAAGGAGTGTGCATTAAATGCAGGAATTAAAGTTAGAACTGTCACTACGACATTAGAAGGAAAGTGGGAACCTACAATAGAACAAATTGAAAAAATAATTAATACAAATACAAAAATGATTGTATTAAACTATCCAAATAACCCAACAGGAAAAATTCTTCCAGAGAAATTACAAGATGAAATTGTAAATATAGCAATGAAAAACAACATGTACATTCTTAGTGATGAAATTTATTCACAATATGCATTTAAGAAATGGAAAAGCATACTTTGCTATAATTATGATAAAAGTATTGTCACTCAATCATTTTCAAAATCTCATGCAATGACAGGATTCAGAATTGGGTATGCTATTGCAAACCCCAAAATCATAGACACATTATCTAAATTAGAGGCTCTTTGTATGACAAATGTTTCTGAGCCTATTCAATATATTGCCATGAAGGCATTAGAGGCAGATATATCAAACAATACTAATACAGTACAAACCAGACTAAGTGTATTGACTCAAAAGGCAAAAGAGATGAATTTGGACTTTGTGGTACCGGATGGCGCAATGTATCTTTTTGCTCGTGTTAATCAAGATGGGTTTAATGGAGTGCAATTTGCAAACAATCTTTTAGAGCGAGGATTAGCAGTAGCACCAGGAGAAGGTTTTGGAGAATACAAGAATTTCATTAGAATATCTGTGTGTCAAAACGAAAAAACACTAATGGAAGGAATGAATATACTTGGTATCATGATGAGAGATAAACAATGAAAAAGAAAATTACAATAATTGGGGCAGGAGGTCAAATGGGACAGTGGTTTGCAAGATATTTCCTAGCTAATGATTTTGAGGTAACAGGTTATGATACTGAAAATAAAATTCAAGGAAAGGGAATAATTCAAGCAGATTCACTAGTAGGAGCAATTTTAAAAGCAGATTATGTCGTCTTATGTACACCCACAAGAAGAACCCCAGAGATAATCAGATTAATTGCAAAAGAAATGAAGCGTGGGACATATCTCATCGAGATATCATCTGAGAAATCTAAAGTGGTAGCATCATTATCAAAAATGCCAGCAAAGATCAATCCAATATGTATCCATCCTATGTTTGGACCAGGAGCAAAATCCATTAAAGGGCAAAACATAATTTCAGTTCCAGTAAAGGATGCAAAAAAAGAATTATCCATTGCTAAAGAACTTTTTGATGGAGCAAATTTTGTAACAATTGATGCGATTGAACATGATAAAAAAATTGCAGTCATATTAGGATTAACACATTTGATGAATCTTGTTTTTGCAAATATTATTTCAAAAGATGAAAAAATATCACTGACCGAAAAAATGTCTGGAACAACATTTAGAGTTCAAAAAATCCTAGCTGAGAGTATCATGACTGAATCACCAGAATTAATTGAAACAATTATTGCAAATCCAGAAATCAGAAGAGTTGCAGAAGAGCTTTGGAAGGACATTGGAAGATTATTGACAGCTGTTCAAGAATCAAAAACAGAAGAAGTAATCAACTACATTAAGACATGCCAAGAAAAACTCGCTGTAAATTCAGATTTAGAAGAATCATATAAAAAATTGACAAAAATGGTAAATGCAATTGAAAAATAAAAGAAATGCGTTCAACGAAGATTGTCACATCTTTTATTCAAGATAATCAAAAATTACTCATTCTAAGAAGAAGCAACAAAGTAAAAACCATGAAAGGGCTTTGGGCTGGGATTAGCGGAATTATAGAAAAAAACGAGACACCATTAACAAGAGCAAAAATCGAAATTTATGAAGAAACTGGCATTCCAGAAGATAAAATCAAATTCATAAAGGCAGCAGACATGCTGAAAATAAATTCGCCACAATATGAAAATCATGAGTGGGAAATATTTCCATTTTTGTTTGAAGCAAAAAATCCGAACATCAAACTGAATTGGGAGAATTCAGAATATACTTGGATTACAATAGATGAATTAAAAAATTACAATACAGTTCCTAGTCTTGAAAAAGTATTACGGAATTTGTTGTAGTTTTTCTTCTTTTTCATATTTTCTTTGTTGGGGCAACATCACATAAACACATGCGCCACCACACATTGTACAAGGAACGTTATTTCCAGGACGTTGACCAGTTCTACTATGAATCTTAGCTGCTTCCTCTGGATCAATAGATAAAGCAATCTGCCTTTCCCAATCCAATGTACGACGAGCTTCAGTCATTTCCATATCCCATTTTATTGCCTTATCACGAATTTTCACCAAATCAGCTGCATGTGCAGCAATTCTATATGCAATTAGTCCAGATTTAACTTCTTGAGCATTTGGCAATGCTAGATGTTCAGAAGGGGTAAGATAACACAGTAAATCCACACCCTCGCTTGCAGATACTGCAGCACCAATGGCGCTGGCAATATGATCATGTCCAGATGCGACATCAGTTACTAGAGGACCTAAAACATAGTAAGGAACATCACCAATTAATGATTTGGCCAATCTAACATTAGCAGATACTTCATTTAATGGAACATGTCCTGGACCTTCCACCATAACTTGAATGTCTTGTTCGTGGGCACGTTTAGTTAATTGTGCCACGTTGATCATTTCTTGAACCTGAAGTTCATCATGAGAATCAAGAATGGAACCAGGACGTAATGCATCACCTAAGCTAAATGTGACATCATATTTTTTAGCAATTTCAATAAGATAATCATAGTGAGTAAGATATGGATTTTCTTTATCATGTTTCAACATCCATGCAGCTGTAATTGTTCCACCTTTACTCACAACACCACCGTATCTTTTGACTTTGAGAATTCTTTTTGCAATGTCTTTTGTGATTCCACAGTGAATGGTAGTATAATCAACTCCATCTTTTGCATTGTTTTCAAATGCATTTAAAAAATCATCTTCAGTTAAGTTTAAAGGATTTTTATGAACTTCAACACCATAATTATACGCCTCATAAATAGGGACAGTTCCAAATGTTATCGGTGCAACTTCTAACAAAGTTTGACGTATTTTTCTAACATCACCACCATCGCTTAAATCCATCATTGTATCGGCGTGATATTTTACTGCCACTTTGGCTTTTTCAATCTCTTCTTCTAAATTCACATTAAGTGTAGAAGTGCCGATATTAACATTCACTTTTGTTTTAAGACCTTTACCGATTCCAACATTGTGAATTTTTTGAGGTCGGACGTTATTACTAGGGATTATAATTGAACCAGTTGCAATTTTAGGAATTAGCCAATCTAATGTGACATCTTCATCTTTTGCCACTCTTTGCATTTCTTCAGTAGCAACACCTCGTCGTGCTGCACTCATTTGAGTACCCATGAAATAATGTACGTTTTCGCCTGATTTAAACAATCACGAGTGTTGTAGAAATATCACGATCGCTAAAAGATTTTAAGCATCATAATCACAACGTTGAACGATTTTATATGTTTGAATGATGATATTACATTATTGAGAACTCTGAAATAATGCATTCAGAATCATAGAATTGAAATTTTGTTTGATTTTTTCAACTATAAATTAATTCATCTAAAACGAAATTAGAGGTACGTATTTTTGAATATTTTGATGTTATTATTTAAGAGATCAAAATTACACGTATTTTTTATTTTGAACTCCAAGTTTCAGTGATACTATAATTATGAGTTATCAGAAACAAAATATTTCTTGCCACACTTGAAGCATTGCCAAAGAAAAACATCATTAATTTTCTTTTGATATTGTACAGGTAACAAACATACAGTACAAAGTAATTCATCAGGAGAATCACTTATCAAAGGAATTTTCTTTTTATTCAAATTACAAATAAAATTGATTTTAGAACTATAAATGCTCTAACATAATTAGAAAACAAATGAAACAAACATAGTTTTAGATAAAGTGTAAATCAGAATAAAATTAAAACAAAAAGGAAAAATAGATTAGTATAACAAGTTTCCAAAACATAGAATGAACTTACTTTCAATAGGAGGTTCTGATCCATCATCAGGAGCAGGAATACAAAGCGATATCAAAGCATTTGATTCACTAAATACCTACGGATTAACAGTCATTACTGCAATAACAGGTCAAAACACTTCTAGTTTTGGAATGGTTGAACCTGTATCAGAAAAAATATTGAAAAACCAGTTGCATTCAGTGATTTCAGATTTTAAAATTGACGGGATCAAGATTGGAATGGTATACAATTCAAAGATCATAAAAACAATCTACAAAGAATTAAAAAATATGAAAATTCCAATCATAATAGATCCAGTAATAAAATCCACAACAGGGGGTTCACTAATTGAAAAAACAGCAATTAAAGATTTCAAAAAATTTATGATTCCGTTGGCGACAGTCATTACACCAAACAAATTTGAAGCCGAATGTTTATCACAGGTAAAAATTAACTCAAAAAAATCACTACAAAAAGCTGCTCAAAAAATTCAAAACATGGGAGCAAAAAACATTGTAATAACAGGTCTAGAGATAAAAAAGAATCAAATATCAGACTTCATCTTGGAAGAAGAAAATCAGTACATAATAACAAGTAAAAAAATTCTAGACTCCAATCATGGAAGTGGATGTAATTACTCATCATCATTATTATTCTCATTAGTAAGCGGCAATACACTAAATGAAGCAGTGAAATTTTCAAAACAATTTACATACAATTCAATTAAAAATGCTGAAAAAATAGGACGTGGAATAAACATCACACAAATAAAAAACAAAGATAGAATTTATTCAGAATTAACTCATGCAATCAACAAATTTGTAGAAATTAAAAACATTTACAAAAACATTCCTGAATGCCAGACAAATTTTGTCTTTTCAAAGAAAAACCCAAATTCAATTAAAGATGTTCTTGGGGTGACAGGTAGAATAGTAAAAACTGGAAATACTGTAATTGTGGCAGGAAATTTATCATATGGAGGATCAAAACATGTTGCAACAGCGCTAATTGAAGTAAATAAAAAATATTCAGATATACGTTCAGCAGTCAATCTAAAGTATAATAAAGAAATCATTGTAAAATTAAAAAAAGCAGGAATGGTTATTTCCAGCTATAACAGAAATGCAGAACCAAAGAAACTTAAAAACAAAGAAGGATCGTCCGTGAGTTGGGGAATAAAATACGCTATAAAAAATTTGGAAAAACCTCCAGATGTAATTTATCATAAAGGGGATTTTGGTAAAGAGCCAATGACAATAATTTTTGCCAGAACACCTTTAGAAGTTATTGAAAAAATTCAAAAATATTTATCGGATTTTAAAGTAAAATAGAAATCCATACTTGAACATAAATAGTCATATCTCAAATAGGGATTTGTGAAAGCAATAATTCTTGCAGGCGGATTAGGTACAAGGTTGCAACCATATACAACATTTCTTCCAAAACCAATGCTCCCATTGGGTGAAAAACCAATTTTAGAACACCTAGTTGATTGGACAAGGAAAAACGGTATAAAATCAATTGTGTTATGTGTCAGTTATCTAAGAAAAACAATCGAAGATTATTTTGAGGACGGTGCAAGGTTTGGAGTTAAAATAGAATATGCAATAGCTGACAGACCATTAGCAACTGCAGGCCAGCTAAAGACCGCAGAGCCGCTAGTAAATGACACATTTGTTTGTGTGTATGGCGACTCTGTGTTTAATTTTGATCTCAAAAAAATGATCACACAACACAAAACAAAAAAATCATTTATCACAATGAGCCTTCACCAGTACAAGACCAACCTCAAGTATGGTGTAATTGAGACCAACAAGTCAGGCAAGGTCACGGCATGGAATGAAAAGCCAGAAATCAAGGCAAACATCAACATCGGATGCTATGTCATGGAGCCGGGAATATTCTCAT
>DASSYQ010000095.1:0-4362 GCA_035703205.1 Nitrosarchaeum sp. | reverse complement strand
CATTTGGGAAATCCGTGGATTCAGGATGCGCAAGAAGTAATCTATAAAAACAAAAACATCTATGCCGATATCTCTGGTTTAGTTATAGGTAGTTTTGATCACTTTTTTGAAAAAATGATTAAAGAAAAAGTTGCAGAGTTGATCAACTATGCAGGTGAACCAAAATACTTGCTGTATGGAACTGATTGGCCAATCAGCACAATGGATTCATATCTTAACTTTGTTGCAAAGCTAAAAATCAAACAAGAATTCAGAGATCTTATGATGTACAAAAATGCAAAAGAATTGTTTAAAATTTCATAAAAAATGCTGAACTATGTTTCCATATGTAAATGGAGAGAATAAAAGACCCTCTTCATGAGTTCTGTCAAATTAGTTAATGCTCACAACAATTTCAAGTGGAAAAACAATTTTAGAACACCAATCTCAACATAAAATACATTTTTTTAAAAATCATGCCGGGGATGAATTTTGTCAGATCAGTTTGATATCCACTAGTTTTGTTTGTAAATAAATTAAATTTGAAGAGTTAATTCAAATTTAGAATTACTTTTCACAAAATTTGCTAAATCTACTAAAATTCTGCTAGTATTCCTTATCATGTAAAAATCACCCAATCATATCATGGAAAAACAAATTCAAGCATTAAAAACAAAGATTGCGAGACATGGGATCCGATTGATAATATTCATCGTTATTGGCATTTGCGCATCTCTCATTACAAAAGAACTTGGTGGAAAGATAGATACACAGATCATGATTGGATCAGCTTTTGTAGCTACATTGGCAGGCGGGTATGTTTTCAAGTATTACTAAGGCGATGTAATGAAACTGGGATTAGGTTTACCGCAATTTGGAGAACTGGGAACACCAGAAAATATCTCAAGGTTGGCTCGATTTGCAGAAGATGAAAACTTTGACTCTGTTTGGGTAATAGAAAGACAGCTTTGGCCAATCAATCCACAAACCAAATATCCGCCAACACCAGACGGAAGCTTCCCCATAGTTTATCAAAAATCTCTTGATCCAATTGAGACACTAACATTTGTTGCTGGAATAACAAAAAGAATCATGCTTGGCACTGGAGCAATAGACATGCTGTATCAAAATCCAACAATTCTTGCAAAGAGATTGGCAACTCTTGATGTTCTATCTAAAGGACGGTTACTTGTAGGGCTTGCACTGGGACATTCAAAAGACGAATTTCAAGCAGTAGGTGTTCCTTTCATGGGTCGTGGGGAACGAGCAGATGAAACACTTGAAGTTATAAAAAAGATCTGGACTAGAGACATCACAGAACACCATGGTAAGTTTTTCTCCATTCCAAAATCAAAGATTGGACCAAAGCCAATTCAAAAGCCACACCCTCCAATATATCTGGCTGGCTTTAATGGAAGTACATTTGATAGAATAGTAAGATCAGGGGCAAATGGCTGGCTTGGTATACCATTACCAACAATTGATGATTTTGCAAAAAACATACAGACATTAAAAGAGACTGCCAAAAAATTAGGAAAAAATCCCGATACAATAGAGCTGCCAACCTTGATAATGATTGATGTAGACAACACAAGCGGAAAAGACAGAAGACCATTTCACGGAACTATACAAGATGTCGTATCTGACATTAAAAGAATCAAAGAGATTGGAGTGACAGAACTTTTCATGTCATTTGATTTTGGAGTTGATGGTCAAGATCTAGACAAAACTATCAAGTATGCCAGAATTGTAAAAAACAAGCTGGATTAGACTTCTCGCATCTTGGAAATATCCCATCTTCCAGCCTTTTTCCACATCCAATCAAAATAGTCATTGCACCAATCCAGAAACGATGCGTCATTTCCAGCAAAGGTGTAACTAACATCTGTCTTTCCGTGCAAATCTGGGAAAACTACCGTCCCCTGCTTTTCATTAAACACCACAACAACATCTATTGTATCAACCATCTTTCTTTGGTAGACCTGTTTTTCTATCAAGTCTTGCACTGTGCTACTAGTAAGCTCTTTTTTGCTGCCCTTGGGATATATTGTATTTTTTCCATGAACTAGAGAAACAATCGTTCCTTTCTTTGCGGATGCTACACCTAGTCTGAAAACATCCAGTGAAACTTGAACTGAGACAAATCTGAGATATTTTTTAGCCTCTTTTGATATCTTTTTCCATCTCTCCATTATGGCAAACGCTCCTTCTAGCAACTCGCAGTTTTCTAATACACCAAGCTGTTGCACAAACCGCATCGGAAGGTTGCCAGTATCATGCCCATCAAAGTATTTTTTATTCTTTAATAAAAATCCAAAATAGGAAAACTGATCGAGTGTCATCTTTCCTAATGATGTCAGTGATAACTCTCCTTTTGCCTGTCGTTTTATGAGGTGTATTTTTTCTAATCTGTCACACTGTCGATGTATTTCTTGGATTGTCTGCCCAAGTTTTTTTGCTAGAGATGTAGGTTTTAGATTCTGATTTTGTAATTCAAATAGTATTGAGCAGCGAAGCTCGCTTGCCAGCTCCCAAAATAGTTCTGTTGGAAGATTTTTCATTTGTTAGTTCTGAACAATATTTCCTTTTTACTCTTATGCAATTAAAATAAACTGATTATAACGCCAATCTCTGAATATAAAATACATTTTTTTAAAAATCATGCCGGGGATGGGTTTCGAACCCACGACCTCCAGATTATGAGTATTGCCTTTTTTGGAAGAACCGGTAGAGTTTACCAATTTAACTGGCACTCTAACCAGGCTGAGCTACCCCGGCATGATGTATTTCAAATAATTTGAGAAATTAAATGCTACGTATGTCGATTTGAGTAATCTTGATCATTTTTAAATGAATTCTTACTCTTTTGCTAATTCTGACCAGTTGACTTTTTCGTTTTGTACCCAAAGGAATTTTTTCTGTAATGCAGAAGTGTATAATTTCTCCCATTCTACACCTACTTCATCAGTCCATCCTTTGAAAATACGTGGATCTATGTAATTTCGTAATGACGTTCCAAGGTTGTAATCTTTGGTTTTCTCAGACAAGTCAATTTGTAACTGTAATTTCTCTGTTCTTTCTCTGTGTTTTTCTTTTTGTCTCTTGATTTGTTCGTTTAATGCCTTGATCTTTTTTGCTTTGATCTTTTTTTGTGCATCTGTTTTCTCTTCTAGTGCTTCTGCCTTTTTTAATGCCTCAAGAGTTTTTTTCCAGGGTTGCTCCTTGTTGATGTTTTTTAGTGTCTCTCTCTTATTTTGAAGTGCTTCCTCAAAGGTTTTTGGTATGGTTCTTTTGTGATTGCACATTATTGCTGCTTCCAAATTTGCCAATTTTGCATGATACAATTTTTCATTGGGTGTTTTTCCTTTCATGTTGTCATGTTCTTTAAGATAATTTTTCACTACTGTAGTTGCAAGATAAGTTCTGAAAACTTTGGCAGTTAAACCATTTACTATACTAGAGTAATACGCATTTACATGTCTTGATGTTATGTCCTCAAAAATCTCATCTTTTGGTTTTTTATTTTGGATTAGTTTCTTGAGATTTTCTTGAAATTGTTTGTCATTTCCTTCTGCCTTTACTGTTTCTTGCCATCTTACGCTATCTTTTCCCAAGAAATCAAATTCTATTGTGTTTTCCGTGATGTTGATGTGTTCTTTTCTTAATGTAGTTGCACCCACTGTATCTGCCTCATCTGGGTCTTTTTCATCACCTACTCTCATTGCTGTTCTATAAATCAAATAACACGCAGTTGCAATTCTGCTAATTTTTGGATCTTTACTTTTCATGTCTTTTACTATTCTGTCTTTTATCTTCTCGATCTCTTTTGATAGTTTTACTGCTTTTTCGTATTTTGCCTTGTCTCTATCTTGTTTTAATCCTGCAGTGTCTGCAAGCCAAACATACTTTCTTTTTCCGGTCAGGTAATCTGTCCAGCCAGCCAGCCACATGGAATCATTATCGTGAACGATTTTACCCCAGTTTCCTTCTGGGACTTTTGCATCTTTGCCTAGATTTAATGTCACATCTTTTGCCGTGACACGAGGTTTCCATCTTCCTCTAAGTGGATGGTCTCCTCTTCCAATAAAAATTCCCGGAGGTTCTGCCATGTAATTTGCAACATCTACTTCCTTTCCATCCATGATGGCTTTGCCGTATTTTTGTACCAGTTTTTCTCGTAATTCTTTTCGTTTAACAGCTAGTGCTTTCTTTTCTTCTTTTGTCATCATCTCCCTGAGATCCTTTTCTTTGTCTACTATTTTGTAAGCATGTGAAAAATCAATATCTTGATATGAAATATTCTTAAATTTTGATGGCAGAGTTTTTGCAAAATCTTCTGTAAAGTTTTTCTGAAACACTTTGTCTTGAGCATATGCAGTATCC
>DASSYQ010000069.1:0-9997 GCA_035703205.1 Nitrosarchaeum sp. | reverse complement strand
TCGTATGTTATCAGTGCATCATTGTAACAATAGTTTGCAATTTGGTATAGGCTGAGCTGATCAAACTCTAAACCATAATCTATTTTTTCTTTGTTTAAAAGCGCCTTTGAAACGCTGTTTAATGAAAAATCTGTGTATTTTTGACTAAATGCGTAAATTTGAAATGAACGATTTGAAAGTGTCCTGTACAAATCAAGATGTACTCCGTGTTTTAGTGTGGCAGAATCTTTCATCATGTATAATGGATTGTTTTCATTTTTTATTCCAAGTCTTTCTGCTCTGTTAAACAAATATGGCAAATCAAATTCATCCCCGTTGTATGTCACCACAAAAGGAAACTCTTCAATTATTTTGAAAGCATCTAAAATCATCTCTTTTTCTTTGTTTTGATCATAAAATACTATCTTGATATTTTGAGCAAGTTCATTTGTTCCCTCATCCGTGCCTTCTGTTCTCAATACAAAAATCTGGTCAAAACCATCTGTTCCTTTCAGTCCTATTGCGGTGACTTTTTTTTCTGCAATCTTTGGGTCTGGAATTCTTCCAATTTCTGCCTCAACCTCAATATCTACGCTCAATCTTTTGATTCTGGGAATTGGCTGATTCAGTAAATCTGCCCAATCTGAAATTAGCTCTTTGAATTCCTTTGGGTCTACCATGTTTTCACTATCTACTTTATCCCACAACAAACTTTTCAAAGCAAGTTTGACTTCTCCCGATATTTCTAAATCATGTGGTTTTATTTTTCCATCTGTTATCTCATAATATTTTCCAACAATCAGTGATCTGTCATAAAGATAATTTTCATAATATTTGATATCTGATTCCCATGTTTCAATTATGTTTCTGATGCTTTTGTCTCCTGTAGTTCCTCCAATTGTCAGTGGATCTGCAACTGTTATTTTTGACATGTTTACTTCTTCATCTTTCATTAAATCATGTCGCTTGACTGTTTTAATCTCTAAAATGTCATCTCTTTCTTGCAAAAAGTCTAATTCATCTGGAGATAATCTAGAATAACAATACGGTTTGTGTCCTGATTCATCATGCCATAAAATTAATTTTTGTGATACAGGTTCGTAGAATTTCAGCACAGCAGTTCTTGTGATGTTGTCATATGTTGCAGATACCAACATTGATGGTGGCATTGAGGTGATCTTTTCTGATTCTTTGACATTAATCTGCATGCAATCACTTGGAATTTTCGTATTTGCTGATTAACTCTTTTGCCCATCTGGTAATTCTGTTTTTATCTAATTGAACAACTTCAACGCCTGCCTCTTTTAATAATTCAAAATCAGTTTCCGGATACGAATCAAGACAAACAAATTTTTTAATTCCAATTGTAATTGCCATCTTTGTGCATTCTAAACATGGGACAAATGTAGTATACAATACAGCTCCTGCAATTCCAGCTTCAATTCCCAAAATCGCGCAATGCATTATGGCATTAGCTTCTGCATGATTGCAAAGGCATCTATCTAGAGATGCTCCTGATTCTATCTTTCCTTCCATTCTTAGCTGACATCGTTTACATCCTCCATCAAAACAATTTTTGATTCCAGGTGGGGTACCGTTATACCCAGTTGCAAGCTGTCTGTTTTTACGTACGATTACAGCTCCTACCTGCCTAGTCATGCAATTTGAGCGAAGCTTTGCCAACTCTGCTTGTAGCATAAAATATTCATCCCAATTGGGTCTCTCAAAAGCCCTACTCACACACATCATGCCTATTTGTTCAATATATTGATTCATAAAATTATTTGACTGTATCGTATTCAGATTACCAAAATTACCCAAAACTATCTTTTTTGTGTAATATCTTAGACACATTTGATTATGATCTTGTTTTATCATGTAAAATAGAATTTAATGCCACAGAATTGGAATAACCCCCCGTCAAAAGGAATCTCTGACCATCTTCATGGACTGAAAAAAGAAGCACCACTAAAACCAAGAATCCAAAGTTCTCTTGTACATTTGAATAAAACCGTATCAACACTTGATTACAAAGTAAAAAGTTTAGATGAAAAAGATGCAAAATTATTTAACAGAATTGTTCAGGCCAAAAAAAGTCATGATATAACAACTGGAAAAGTACTTGCAAATGAACTAGTAGAAATTAGAAAAAATAAAAAAATTCTCAATACCTTGAAAATATCTTTAGAACAAGTTAACCTTAGACTATCGACAGTTTCAGATTTAGGTGATGCAATGGCCTCATTAGGTCCAATAATGGCAACAATGAATGCATTGAAGCCCTCTTTAGGTAAAATTATGCCTGAGGTAAGTCGTGAATTTGAATCCTTGTTTGGAATTCTCAACGAATCTATCTCTGGCTCATTTGAAGGAAGCTTTGAATCAGATGGCGTATCTAATGAGGAGACTGAAAATATTCTCAGAGAAGCAGCGGCAGTAGCTGGAAATCGTATAGGTGACAAATTCCCATCAACCCCAACTGGAATCTCATCATCAAATTCTATTGGACTACAATAAACAACTTAAAACATCTGTGATATAGAATCAATTTTAAAGTTCAAAATACAATACAGTTGGTATAATTTCTTCTACTATTTTATTAATGAGCAACACGTGATGAATATAGGTTAAGATACTATTATGTCAAAATTGGCTCCTCTTCCACCAGCACCAGTTCTTATGATCTGCTTTGGTCATTGTGGTATTGGACTTGGTGCTGAATCATATAGACGATTATTGTTAGATGTTGGAGCAGACCCATTAAAACCAACACTTAACCCAAAAGATGAATCACGGGTTCTAAAGAGGTATGGCAGCACAATTTTGAGATTCTCTCCTTCATATGGCTCTGGGAATATTCCGCTAATTCCACGAGCTTTGCTAGTTGATCTGGATCCAAGAGCTGCTAATCTTATTTTACAATCATATCCTGATCTTTTTGCATTGCGTGATCAACATGTAATTCATGGTGCAGGAGGTGCTGCAAGAAACTGGGCAGAAGGAAAAACTAGATTTTTAGAAGAAATGAAGACTAAGGTAGATATCAAAAAACAACTATCTGCAATTTCTCCAGAACCTGTAAGGGGTTATGTTGTCCCATTTGCAATGGGTGGTGGAACGGGAAGCTCTTTTTCAAGTGCATTTATTGAATACATAAAAAATAATACAAAAGAACATGCAACTGTTGCAACTTTTGGATTGCTTCCTGAATTTGGTTGGGACCCAGTAATTTTTGAAGCAGCTGCAATTAACATCGTGATGAATTTAGAATATCAAATAAAGTATAGTGATTGTTCTATTTTAATTTCAAATAAGGCATTAAGACAACTTGCACATCAACATGAAAAGAAACTACAAAAAATTCCATCTATAATAGATGATTTGCCAAAAGAGCATGAAGTAGGTTGGAAAGATTACAAAGGAATGAATTTGATTGCTGCAAATACTATCTCTATGTTTATCTCATCATTTGCTAGAGAAACTGAATGGGATATGTCTAATTATCGTACATGGCTTGCAACAAAAAAACCAAAGTTTGCAGTTCCTTGGATTATGCCAGTTAGTCCCTCTGAAAGTCAGTGGGGAAAAGATATGCTTACATCAACAAAGAATAACACTATGGAAGATGTTCTAAATAAAATTGGCAAGAAAGAAGACGCATTGCTCTTTGATATTGATGAAAATGATATTAGAAACAATGGCAGCTCTCGTGATTCTTGTTGTGTACTAGTTAAAGTAAAAGGAGAATTTGATATTAAAGAACGAGAAGCAATTAAAAGAATTATCAAAGACAAATTCAACATTGAAGAATCTAGAATGATCTTTGTAAAAATTCCAATAATGGAAGGAGAACAGGCAAGTATTGCAGTTCTTGTAAATACTAAAGCAATTGGGCCTAAGATATTGGAAATCGCTACAGAAGCAGAGCAAGCATGGGATGGATATAAAGACGAATATGGTAGATGGGGACTTTCAACTGAGGAATTTAAACAGGGCCTAATGGATGTAGTTCATCAATTCAGCTAAAGACATGTCTGACTTTGAATTTCTTGAAAATCTTGCAATTCAAATCAAAGAAAACAGGTCAAAACTATATGACGTCGAAGACTCACTATCTGGCGTGAATATAAAACTGCGTGAAATTCCACTAAAACGCTCAACTGAATCAGCATTTGCAAAAATGATTGGTGTTAACTATGATGATAAATTATCTGAACTTGAAAAGGCAAAAGAACAATTAGAAAGAACAAAGGCCGATCTTAAATCGTCTATTTCTAAAGACACTGATACTTTCATCTCTGAAGTTAGCTCTCCTGATCTGATTATTCCCCTTGAAGAAAATCCAAAAATAATAGATGGAAACACAGTTTACAAATATAGAGACAATGCAAAATTCCAAAACGTATTTGATATTTTATGTGAAATATTGGGTTTAAGCTCTCCACTAGTTGTAAAAGATGTAATGTTATCTCCAACTGAGATCGTAATAGCTGTTAAAGATGAATTTGAAGCAAAACAAAAATTCATCAACAGCTTTCATGAAGTACAAAATACCTTACTCATTAAAAAAAAGACAAACTGATCTTATGTTTTAAGATCTGAAAAAACAAGAAAACAAAGACGAAAATACTATTACACATATGATCTACTGTTGACAAATCAGATCTACTGTGAAGTGTGTCATAAACTCAAGTACACTAGATCTGATAAACAAAAAAAATGTGAATGTAAAGACACCGTATAGATCATATTTCAAAGTAGCAAGGTATAATAATTCAATTGATGGCTTGACAAAAGTAATGCAAAGGTCAAAAAATTATTTGATTGCCGTTTTAGCATTCTCATTAATTTTAATTAGTTTTGATTCTGCATTTGCACAAGAGAGTTTTCTTGAAGACATCTATGTTCCAACAAGTGATGCATTAAAAGAATTTGCAGTAAGCGTTGCAGAAAGTATTCCAAAAATAATTGCAGCTGCCATTTTGCTTATCATTGGTTTCATAGCTGGTAAACTAGTAGGAAGAGCCGCAAAGAAAGCCGCAACAAGCATTCTCCAAAAAACTAGTCAGAAAAATCAAGAATTACATGTTGCAGAAGGTGTTTATGGTAAATTTGACTCTGTAAAATTAATTTCAGCCACTCTTCGTTGGTTTGTATATTTATTCTTCATAGTTGCAGCCGTTAACGCATTACAGTTTGAACAACTTTCATCTGCACTTACTAGTCTATGGTTCTGGGTTCCTAACCTTATTGCCTTTGTATTGATTGTTGTAATTGGCTCTATTGTTGTCAGTTATGTAAGCAAATGGATTGAACACCAATTACTCGACCGTCAGATTACTAGTCCAAGAATTGTCATATCTATAATCAAGGCAGTTATTTATGCTATAATATTTGCAATAGGTTTCACACAACTAGGCGTTGGTGAATCTATCATTCCAATTCTGGTGTCTGCATTTGCATGGAGCATCGCTGTTGCAATAGGTGCATCAATTGCAGTTGGTTTAGGATTTACATTAAAAGATATTCTGCCTGGTTCAATCATGGGTGCAACAGCTCAGCGTACTATTCTTAAGGTAGGACAAAAAGTCAAAATTGGTGATGTTGTAGGTACAGTCACTGCATCACATTTACTTCATGTCATTGTAACAAATGACAGAAATGAAAGCATTGTAATCCCAACAAAATCGTTAATAAATCAATCAATCACGATTTACAACTAGATTTTTTCACAATATCAAATTCAATCATTAATCGGTCGATGATTTATCCTCTAACAATTCAATTAAGATGTTATCTGAACAAACACATTAGATATTTATCGGATACTGATCATTACTATGAATGATTTCTACGCTTTTGTTATATCCAAAAATCACATTCTGTGAAATATGAAATCATGGAAATGTTATAGATGTGACCTTACATTCAAACAAGAACTACATGCACATATACATCAGGACATTACAAATCATCCATTTAATCAGATTGGAGTTTAGAACCTGGCATTTACCACTCCTCTTGTTTGCATTGAAAATGTAGTTGCAACTGCAAACATTGATCAAAATTTGGATTTAAATGAAATTAAGAAAAAATTTCCTAACACACGTTACAATCCACAAGAATTTCCTGGGGCTGTCTTTAAATTAGATTTACCAAAAACTACTACCCTTATTTTCAGAACAGGTAATATGGTATGTACTGGTGCAAAATCTGAAAAACACGCACATATGGCAATAAATAATGTAGTAAAACAGTTACGTTCCAAAAACATCTCCATTAAAAACAGTGCTGACATTCTAATTCAAAATGTAGTTACAGCTGTAAACCTTGGTGGCAAAATTCTCATTGAAGATGCATCCAGAACTCTTCCAAGAAGTATGTATGAGCCAGATCAATTTCCTGGCTTAATTCATAGACAACTTAACCCAAAAACTGTCATGTTGATGTTTGCATCAGGTAAATTGATCTGCACTGGAGGTAAATCATCTGAACAGGCTTTTCATGCAATCCATCAGATTCATTCTACTCTAGAAGAAAAAAAACTAATCTTATATAACTAATATTTCATTTTTTCTAACATGCTGTTTTGAAATATGGATCAGATGATACCGTTGATTTGTATAGGATAATTAATATACAAACAGTTTCAGATAAGTAAAGTGCTCAAGATTGCGTTAATTGTTTTAGTTGCAATATCGATTCCGATGTATGCTTTTGCAGAACCTGTAATAGAGTTGAGTACTAGTCAAACTGAAATAAAATCTCTAGATTCTGTATTGGTTGTCGGTAAGATAACCGGCGTGTCTGTTTTCAAGCCTGTTACCTTGACAGTTATCTCTCCTGATGGGGAAGTCATCTATGCCCCAGAATTACCATTTGATAATGAAGGTGTATTCAAAAGATTGATTCATCCAACTCTTCCAAGTTTTAAGGATGGCACATACACAGTAATTGCCAGTCATGAAGATACAGAAAAGACTGCACAAATACAATTTACTGTAATTGGCTCATCTATTCCTTCAAAAGGTACTCCGATCAAATCCACTGAACCTGAAATAATTGAAAAACCAAGTGCCATCACTCTCTCAACCGAAACGACTTTTGGCGATAATAAAATTCTTGTAACTGGAAATACAATTAGTTCTACTACTGATATCACATTCACCGTAACTTCTCCCAATGGAAACTTGATCTCTATTGCTCAAGTTACACCCGGAACAAATGGTGAATTTTCAACAGAAATCATAACTGGCGGACCAATGTGGAAAGAAAATGGATTTTACACAATTACTGCAAATCAAGGTCTTTCCTCAGAGCATAAACAATCAGTACAAGTTGAGATAAACAATGGTGTAGTTGTACCTGAATTTGGACCAATCGCAGTTATGATTTTAGCATTAGCAATTATATCGATAATTGCAGTCTCTGCAAAATCAAGACTAAGCATTATGCCCCGATACTAACTTAGACAATTCGATGAGACAATCTGTATTTTAAATAAACTGTAAACATTATCAAAGATGACAGTATTATGCTGATTGCTATTACAAATGCTGCTGAATAACTTATGGCATTTGCAACATAACCTGCCGTCAAAGCTCCTAAAAATATTCCCACTCCTGTCATGAAACTGTTTACTCCAAGATATGTTCCCTCAAAGCCTTTGGGAATTGATTTAAAAAGAATTATTGAATTTGAAACACTAAAAATAGAAAATGCTGAAACCATCAGACATGATGAAATCATTGCAACCAAAATTGAATTGATTCCTGTCATTGTGGGAATTAATGATGCAGCTACAATAATTCCTAGGACTCTTGGCAAATACGATATCTGCGTTGCTCGTTCTTCTGTTAGTATTGAAATCAAACGTGGAACAAAGAAAAATATTGTAAGTAATACCAACGTTTGAACCATGTATACTAAAAAGACCTCTGAATTTGTAAAATCATATTTTTTTAGAAATGGTATGAATGCTGTAAAGTAAATGTTGCTTCCAAAATAAAACAAGAAGTTTGTCAGAAAAAGTATTCCTATCTCATGAGACATTTTTCTTTGGAAAATTGATATGATTGGTTTAAAATCATGCGGATGTGGGATTTTGGTAAAGATAAACTGAAAATTCAGCCTGTGATGATCAAAAATATGCCTTATTCCATGTATTGAATGCACTATTGTGTGTCTCTCTATGATGCTCTTTCTACCGACTCCGATACTTAGGATAGTTGCTACTGCACTGACAATTGCACAAAAAAGGAAGTACGGTCTAAGATCAAAAAATGTATCCCAGATAGAACCTACTAAAAACGCAGTAAGGCTTCCTAGGCTAGTTATGATTGAAATTTGTGTAAATAACCTACTCCATTGATTGTTTGGCACTGATTCCATTACTAGAACTTGTGTTACTGGATTTTTTCCAATAATGAAAAATCCTGCAACTGATGAAATTATAAAAACAATACTCAAGTCAACTGTAAAAAATAATCCTACACTGCAAATTGTAATTGCTGAAAAACAAATAAACAGAATTGCGCGCTTTACATGGAATTTATCAATGATCTTTCCCCAAAAAACAGCACCTATTGCTGACAATGCATAATGAAGTCCTACAACAATGCCTACATCTACTACATTGCCTCCAAGAAAAAGAACGTATAACGGTATGACGATATGAAGTCCTTCTGCTGTTATGCTTGCAGGTAGAACAAAAAACATCCATTTCTTATTTTGTTTCATTCTTTTTTCACGATCTTTGGATAATGCTCTGCTATATTATATGAAGTCAATATTTGGGTATGCTGACTTGAATTGAAAAAGACATTATGACTTGAAGATTTGACATATTAACAAAAAGAATTGATTACTCACTGGAAACTATACAGTAGCTAATATTTTGCTATACGAAAGCATAAAATCAATAAAATTCAACTTTAGTTCAGATAATGGAATACATTGACAGAAAATATGTGCAAAAAAATTCTATTGAAAAAAGAGATTATCAGGTAAATCTTGCAAATCAGGCAATGAAGGAAAACTGTATTGTGGTTTTGCCTACAGGTTTAGGAAAGACTGCTATTGCATTGCAAGTAATTGCTGAATATCTATCACAAGGCACAGGTGGTGTTTTATTTTTAGCCCCTACTAGGGTTTTAGTCAACCAGCACTATGAATTTTTAAAACAAAACCTCACCATTGATGATATTTCACTCATTACAGGTGAAGACACAATTCAGAAAAGAACAAAACTTTGGAGTAGCAGTGTGATTTGCGCAACTCCTGAAATCGCAAAAAATGATCTAGATAGAGAAATCGTTTCTACAGATCAATTCAGTCTAGTGATATTTGATGAGGTTCATAGAACTGTGGGTGACTATGCATATTCTGGAATTGCCGAGAGATTTGCAAATTCTAAATCAAGAATTCTTGGAATGACTGCAACACTTCCAAGCGAAAAAGACAAAGCAACTGAACTTCTCACCAAACTACGAATATCAAGTGTAGCTGAAAGAACAGAAGACAGCCCTGATGTAAAACCATACACGCAAGAGACAAACACTGAATGGATTAGTGTAGAACTTCCACCTGAAATGAAAGCAATTCAAACATTACTGAAATTATCTTTAGATGAAAGATATGAAATTCTAAGAAAAAATGGAATTAGACTGGCAGATCAGCAATCCCTGTCTGTATTATTACGAATTAGACAGTTTGTATTGACTCAAAATAGAAGATCTGCAAAACCGCTATTTACTGCAATCCGAATTCACTATGCTTTGAATATTTTAGAGGCCCATGGTATAACATCTTTTTTGAAATTCTGTGAACGCGCAAAAATAAAAAAAGGCGCAGGAGTAAAGGAACTATTTGAAATTGATCCTAATTTTACAAGAGCAATACATCTTGCAAAAGACGCACAATCAAAAGGAATAGAACATTCAAAAATTCCAAAACTCAAAGAAATCATCGAATCCATCCCTGGAAAAGCTCTGATCTTTACAAGCTATCGTGATTCAGT
>DASSYQ010000050.1:0-2770 GCA_035703205.1 Nitrosarchaeum sp. | reverse complement strand
TTTTGGTCTTAACCTCTTTTTGTTTATTATAACAAATTACGTATTTACCAATTTGCCCACTGATGCAGGTATGTTGGTATGGGGTTTTCACAATGTCAATAATATTCTTAAAAACATACTGTTTGCCGTGGGTATTTATTACGCCGGGAAAAAGCAGGAGGCGCTTTGATGTTTTAGCAGGCAAAAATTGTGTGGGTATAATAGATAGCAGAGGAATGGGTTAATATATTTGTTGTGTGCAACCAATTTATGCTTCGTGGCTGCGGCAGTTCTGACAATAGCCTTTTGACATAAAAAAGCCTAAATTAGCTTGACCATTAAACCAGATAATGATTTCAAGATTTACAAATATCAAAGGCATTGGCAGGTTTCACGACTGTCACTTCGGGGGGCGACATTTCAGTAAAAACACAATCATCTTCGGACAAAACACAGGAGGGAAAAGCACTCTTGCAGACATTCTTTGGTCTTTCAAAACGGGTAACATTGCGATAATAGAAGGTAGAAAAACATTTGGTTATACAGGAAGTCAGCAAGTTGAATTCATTGACGAAACAAATAAGCAGTTCAAATATCCGAGTATTGAATGGAATAAGGGGTTTGAGAATATTGAAATCTTTGACACACAATTCATCAACGAAAACATTTTTGAAGGTAACGAAATAACCTACGGACATCAAAAAAATCTGCATAGCATAATAATAGGGACAGAGGGAAAAAAACTTGCGATCGAAATTAGCAGCCTTCAAGAAGAACTCAATGAATTGACTGCAAGGAAAACTGCAAAGACAATCGAGTTCAATAGAACTTTCAAAAAAGAAATTTCAGCTCAAAAATTCTCAAGCCTTCCAAAAATTGAAAATGTAGAAGAAGCAATTAGGGAAATACAGGCTACAATAGAAACTGCAAATAATCAGACAAAAATCAAAAATGTATTTGAAACAGTTGAATCATTACTTACAAATATAATTACCCAGAACACAAAAGTAATATTGTCAAACTCAATTCAAGGGCAAGCTGATATTGTAAGTGAACACATAACAAAAACATGGAGCAATCCCAATCATTCAAAGGATTTTTTGCAAACGGGATTAAATTTAACAAAAGACGAACAAACTGATTGTGTTTTTTGTGGGCAACAACTTGATTCAAACGCAAAAAATTTACTTTATGCATTCTCACAGCTATTCTCTCAACAATACAGAACACTGCAAGCTGATATTTATAATGCCGTTTCTAAATTTGAAAAATGGAATCCAACAACTTTTTTGGAATCTATCCAGGATAAACTGGCATCGGTAAAAATCAGCCTTCCTCCAGCAGAGTTGAGTAAAGAAGAAATAAAACAACTCAAAGAAGATGTAAATACAGAATTTTCAACGAAGGCCAAAAACATAGGTCATGAAGTAGATTTCAAGAAATATGACATCCTGATTGAAGTAATAAAAAAGGTCAAAGAACATGTTGATGAATTAAAAAAGAAAAACGTATTTACGAGTGAAGTTAATGTTGAGGTGCTCAATAGGCGAATTAAGCAACTTGAATTTTCAAAAATTAGACATACAAAAGAATGGGATGATTTTTTAAAAGAATATGATAGCATAGATGCGATTCAAGAAACTAAAAAACTAAAAAGAGAAACTACGAGAGAAGCTCTAAATCGGTATAGCGTCAATCTATTCGGAATTCATTTAGATACAATAAATAAGATTTTGTCGGAACTTCAAGCAGATTTTAGAATTTGTGATTTCCAGCCTATAAAAAGAATAGTCGGGCAAAGTGAAAGAATTTTTGCCTTAAAGTTTTTCAATACTCACAAAGTTTCAATAGACGAAACATCAACCGGAAAGCCAAACTTCAAAAATACACTTAGCGAAAGTGATAAAAGGGTTCTGGCCTTTGCTTTCTTCTATTCACTAATGATTCATGATGACAAGTTAAACGAAAAAATAATTGTTTTTGACGACCCATTTTCCAGTTTTGACTCTGACAGAAGAATTAAAACTGTTCAACTGTTAGCAAACCCACATTTGATTACTCCCGATGGGGAATACATAGAAAAAGAAGTTAATCAACTAATAATTCTTACACATGAATCAGAGTTTTTTAAATGGCTTTTCCTGAAACTTGATAATCCCAAGCCTCTTAGATTAATTCCTGACGGTGATGTAAATGGTGTAAAGAAAAGCACTCTTGTAGATTGCAATGTTCATAACGAATTTATTGAGGACGAAAATTTAAAAGATTTGAAAGAAATTGAAAACATTTACTCCTCAAATAAACCTATTACCAATTATGAAGGACTTTGTGCAAAATGCCGTAGGGTTATGGAAAGTATTTTTAGCAGAAAATATCTTTTTGACCTTGAAGATGAGATTAACACACGAAAAAGCGTAAGAACTTTTGTTGAGAAAATGAAAGCCACTGCACAGAATGACTTTGATAAAACTCCAAAGTACAAAGCTTTCATAGACCTGTGTGACAATTTAAACATAGAGTTACACAATAACACACTTAGAAACGAAGGGCAAAATGCTCAATCAGTTTTAGGTGATTTTCTAAAATTAATCAAACAAGTATAATAATGAACGACAAAATAAAAATAAGACTTTTTCCCAGCAAAGTCTCCTAATTCCCAGCAACGTCTCCTCATGGGCTATGTGAGCAGCTATGGACGTTGCGTAACCAGAGCCATAAATTCAGTAACTTAGCTATATGCCCGTTAAACGAACCATACCCTATAAATACGGCATTTATTCCATCACCTTCA
>DASSYQ010000139.1:0-2635 GCA_035703205.1 Nitrosarchaeum sp. | reverse complement strand
TATTTTTATCTGTGAATGCGGCTCGCAGTATCGCAATTGCATTGTTTCCATTTCTCCCAGAATCTTCCCAAAGAATTTGGGATCAAATTGGATTATCTGGCAAAGTACGTCTTAACAAATGGGATTCTATATCTGACATAGCAGTAAAATCCGGACATCGTCTAGGTAACGCAACTCCATTATTTGCAAAAATAGAAGAAGCAGACATTGCAAAATACAAAAAACAACTAGGACCATCAGAATGAGCAAAATAATTCCAAGAGTGTCTACCCGTGGATACTATGATTTGACACATGGTAAAACAATCAAAAAGAACTCGTATTTTTTGTACCCGAAAAAAGATTTTGAGAAACTTGATGGCTCTAAGGAACTCGTGATAATGATTCATGGACTAAGAAATGATAATGCAGGCGCAATTGCAAAAGTCATACTTGCAAAAAACAGGCTATCTCGTCTTGGATATCATTATCCTGTAATTGGATTCAGTTATGATTCTAATACTACTGGAGCACACATACTAAAATATGCCAAACGTGCTCTTTCTGCAGGACAAATAATCGCCAAAAAAAACGGTCGTAATCTTGCGCTGTTTATTGAAAATTTTAAATCTGCAAACCCTGACACCAAGATTCGGCTAATTGGTCATTCGCTTGGTTCTCAGGTGATTCTCAGTACTGTAGAAAATCTTGCAAAAAAGAACTATTTTGGAATAATTGAGAGCGTTCACTTTTTTGGGGCATCAATTACTAGTGATATTCCATCATCTAAAAAATATGGCTCATTGCTTGATGAGGTGATCAGGGGGAAAATTGTAAATTATTTTAGCCCAACTGATGAGGTTCTAAATTGGGCAGATAAGAAGAAATTCGTTAACGGTCCACTTGGATTGAATGGTGCAACTGGAAAAACAATCTCAAAATACTCTCAAAAATTAGTCCACCCAAAGAATCATCGATTTGCAAGCTATGTTGCAGTACTAAATTCATTTCCCTAGTTTTTGTCAGTGTGATTTATACGTCATTCTTTTATACTGTGATTATTCTCATACTTTATTAACAAAAGTACGATGTAAATGGCTTATCAAAAAACAATACTATATCATCTCAATGTCATCGATGAAAAAGTTGATGACTTCAAAGATCTATCTGAATATGATTGCTAATCTTCAGAATATTCTCTATATGCTTCAGTAACCCAACATCTGATGGTAACTTTCTAGCTGAAATCAAATATTTACTATAAAATGGAATATCCACGTAAGAATGATCTTTTGTAAATGTTTTTACTAATTAAAAACAAACATTTGTTATAAAAAAATAAAAAGGAAGGGTTATCCTTCTGGAGTTGTTTCTATTACTTCACATCCAGTTTCATCCACCGTTACATCTAACGGAGTATCTGGGCACAAATCTAATTCATCTGAAACTCCATCACCATCAGTGTCTGTTGGTGGTTGAATTACTTCACATCCGGTTTCAAGATCTAGATCCTTATCCATTGGATGATTTTTCTTATGGGACTCTGCTGCTTTTGCTGAAACAGTGATTTGAACATACTTGTCTTCGTTCTCATCATAATGACAGAGATTTACTTTGTTTTGGCCTGGCGCTGTTTCTTTATCTGCCAACGCTGGTGCAAATGCACTGATTCCCAACATTACTGCAAACATTGCTATTGCAGCAATTGTTAGTTTTGTTTTCATTAGTGTCAGTAGAGTTCCAAATTATCATAAGATAATCGCTGTAATTTTGAACAAACTGATCCGAAAACAAATGAATATTGATGATTTTTTATGAGGATAAATGATTTTAAATGAAAATTCAATCGATGGATATTTCTTTTAGATGCATTTCACTTCGAAGTGATCCATTTGATGCTCTTTTGTTAATTCTGGAGAGTACTCTATTTGCTGTTTTCTCTCCATATTTTGCTCGTAAATGCTTCATGACATTTGTCCTGACCCTACCGAATCTTTGTTTGTCCTTCATTATGGTCTCCTCACATTCTAATTCATTTTGTAACGATTCTTCTTTTGACATTTTTGATTTCATTTCCTTTTGTTAAGAGATAAGAAATATGTTGTTTGAATTGCACAACATATCATTGTCTATGAATTATATCTGCAGATCTGGATTGATTACGATCTACCTATAATCCACTGAAATACGTAACTAATTACTCGCTCCGAATGAATAGATGTATGCAAAATTGCCAAAGGTATGACATTTTCATGTCTTGGAATTTCCAAAATAACGTTGTAAATACAAACACTTCCAAAACATTTTTCCCTGTTTGGAAGTATCATACAACACTGCCTCTGATATAGATTTAGAAATGACTCATTTTTACTTGAAATATGGTAAAGTCCATAAATTTTGTAGTATTGGGAAAACAAGACATTGCAGCAGAGTTTGGTAAAAAAGGAACCGTAACTGATCTTTCTCTTTATGATAGAAAGGAATCTGATATTATCAAGACTTGGGTTACTCCTAGTGGATTTCCTGACAAAATTCAACCTCTTTTGCAGGCAATCAATCTTGCAGAATTTGTAATATTTCATGTCGATAAACTTGATAAATTTACTGGAGAGCAAATTATTGCACTTGACACCTTAAAAAAAGACAAGGGAATTTTG
>DASSYQ010000110.1:0-4925 GCA_035703205.1 Nitrosarchaeum sp. | reverse complement strand
CTATTTTTGGTATCACGGCAATATTGTCACTGTAACAAATTTACTTATTGAGACATCTTCGATTTGAGATCCCAACAATACTTTGTATTTTCCAGGAGATGCATCATCAGATGCAGAGATAGACACTTCTGCAATTTTTGGTGCATCAGATAGATGGAAAGAGTCAGACACATTTGATGTGACATCCAAAAATGTGTGAGGATTTGACAATATCAAAGATACATCAGACACGTCTTGTTGTGGAGATATTATCAAAGACAAGTTCTTTGACTCGCCTGGTACAAGTGAGACATCATTGGAGTCAAGTTCAACTCCAAATGGAAGCGCAACGGAAGTATCAATTACACCGAGATTATTTTCAACCCATTCAGTGAACCAGATTTTGTCTCCATCTATTGTAAAATCAAATATCTGAGCCAATCCACAATCAGAATTGGCACCACAGTCACCCCAAAATGGATTTTTTGATGGAATCAAGTATTCTACAAGTGATTCAGATTTTGGATCAAGTACTGCAATACTATTTGCAGTTTGTTCATTGAAGACTAGTTGTCCATCTGTGTTGATTTTAATCCAATAAGGTCTAGATATTGGAGATTTGATCAGGCCTGTAGAATTACCATATGTGGATATTTTTGGATCAGATGTTGTGTATTGAGTAAATTGTTGTGTTGCAGGATCAAAGTTAAAAACAGCAGAACTTGAAGTGTCTGCCAACCAAATCATACCATCGGATATAGCTACACCGTTTGGAGTAAGAAGTTCGGAAGGCAACTGGAATATCTCAATGTAATCAAGCGGTGGAAGAGTATCTCCATTGATATTTGCTATAGAGTTGCGATAGCCTTCTTGATCAAATTTTACCAAAACTCCTCCTTGTTGGAATAACCAATTAGTGAACCAGACATTTTTTTCATTATCAATTGCAAAATCACCAGTCACTGAGCCATTGACAGGAGAAGGAAGGCTAAGGTATCTCATGTTATTATCAGATTGAGTTGGATCTAAAAATGTGAGCTTGTTGCCAGTAAAATCATTGATCACTATTTGTGAGCCATCCATCTTCAATTTTTGTGGTAATGAATCACCTTCGGAAGGATAGTCTACTCGTTGATATTTTTCATCTTGTATAGAGAATCGCCACACAGAATCATAAGATTCGTCTGTAAACCACAGTGAACCGTCAGGGGAATAATCAATGCCCCAGATCATCGAACGGCCATTTTTTGGCCAGAGATTATTATCAAATTCAGTAAAAGATTCAGAGATAGGATCAAATTTTGCAAGCTTTCCTGTGTTGGTTTGTGCAAACCATACATTTCCATCATAGTCAGCAACTACTGCCAAAGGATTTGTGCAGGCAGTTGGAATTTGATATTCTTTGACAAATGGTGTGGACTTTGCATCACCTGAACCGCAGAATTGTGCACGTTGAGCATCTGGAAAATTATCAGCAGGGGTTCCAGTAATAGTCATTTCAGTATTTTCAGACTGAGTAGGAGTATTTTGTAAGAGCACACCGGCAGCCAGAGAGGTAAGCATGATTACTGCAAAAAATCCTGCAACAAAAATTCCTTTTTTATTCACAGTTTAAAAAATATCAAGCCATGTTATATCTCATTCCAAGAGAATAATGAAAATCTAAAGTAATTTCAAGTTACCAGTTATTTTATCAATAAGATTCTCAGGAGCTGGACCAATTGAGATGCAAGTTACTGTGCCAGGTGCAATTTGAGTGTGGCCTGCATCTGTTACCTCAGACCATGGAAGATCTAAATCAATTGCATGTTTTTTTACCTCTTGTAGTTCTTTAATTCCTGGAACTTTGAGTACAACTTTTTCTTGTCCTCCCCACCATTTATTGAACCACTCGGGATGAGACTTTCTGACATGCTCGGCACCTAGAACACAGGCGTGTCCTACTTGTGCAGCAATCTTTCCTTTTCCCATTTCAAGATCAGTTCTAATAACAATTACTTGTTTGATATCTCCCATAAAGATACCAAAAGCACACTTAATGAAAAACTTTTGAATTAAATAATTGACAAAGAAACAAAATGTATGTACTATGATGCAGTGATTGCAGGCGGAAGTGTTGCAGGGTTAATCTGTGCAAGAGAAATTGCCAGTAATGGTCACAGTGTTTTAGTTATTGAGGAAGATTATGAGATTGGCACACCAGAACACTGCGGAGGATTAGTTAGCACAGCAGGATTGGAAGAACTTGGCATAGTTCCATTTAGAAAAACTTTTGATCATCTAATAGAAACTGCAGAGATTCATGCACCAAATGGAGATAGTTTTTCCATAAATTCAAAGAAACAAAGAGTGGCAGAGATTAGCAGAAGAGAATTAGACAAACAAATAGCACATCAAGCACAGAAGAACGGTGCAGTAATCAAAGTAAGAACTAGTTTTCAAGAATTAACAGAAAAAGGAGTAAGAATAAGTGAAGGAGAAATTGAATGCAGTGTTTTTGTTGATGCAAGAGGAGTGTCATCGCTTATCCATAAAGACAGAACGGGAATTTTATCATCTGCTCAATACGAAATTTATGCAGATTGGATAAAGAAAGGAAAGGTACAAGTATTTTTTGATCAAGAAAAATATCCAGGATTTTTTGCGTGGGTAATTCCATCGGATGAAGGTAAAGGAAAAGTGGGAGTGGCAGGAAAAGGAATCAATGTCGTAGAAGCAATAGAGAAATTTCTTCAAACAATGGGAAAGTATTCAACGATTAGGAAAATTTACGCCCCAATTTGGATCAAAGGGCCAATTGAGAAATTCATTGACGGAAAAACGGTAATAGTTGGAGATGCAGCAGGACAAGCAAAGCCAACTACAGCTGGAGGAATTTATTCTAGTGGTATGGGAGGAGTATTTGCAGGACAAGCAATCTCGAAATTCTTAAAATCAAAAAATAGAATAGATCTAGAAGAATATCAAAAAAGATGGACGGAGAAATTTGGAAAAGAATTTGAAAAGCAATTATTTGCAAGAAAAATTTTAGAAAGATTGGACAACAATACAATCAACAAATTATTTGAATCAATTACACCTGAAATCACAAGAGAGATTTCTGAAAAAGAGGATTTTGATTTTCATACAGGGTCTATCGTAAAATTACTTGGGGTCAAAGGTTCGCTCAAAACGGCTCAAGCCATAATTGGTGGAGAATTTAAAAAATTTCTAAATTAAAGTCGCACAAATGCTAAGCAAGATATAAATTGCTATTTAAGAAAATTGTGGCATGTCATCTACTATATCATTACCATCATGCAGTTGTTGTCACAGACATATTATGCCTAATGATAAATGTGTAAAATTCAATTGTCCAAATTGCGGCGAGAGATTAGTATGGAGATGTGAAAGTTGCAGAGAATCAGCAAAAACATACACTTGTGATTCATGTAACTTTCAAGGACCTTAGAAATTGGCTCAGTTACTACTAGTTACTAAAATTCTTCCAACTGGAATGGATGTTGATCTTGATAAATTGTCTGAATCCATCAAAGGATCATTAAAAGAAGGAATACAGATGAAAAGACATGCAAAAGAACCATTGGCATTTGGACTGGAATTTCTCAAAGCAGAATTTGTTTTAGAAGACAAGGAAGGTCAAATGGATTCGTTAGAAGATTCTGTTAAATCAGTTGAGGGAGTCAGCGAATTTGAAGTACTCAACATGAGCAGAATGTCAGTAGACATGAAATAGGTGATTTCTTGGCACGCAAAGACGAACCTTTGCAAATGCGAGTGGGTGAAGCTAAACAAAGAGACGTTGGAAAAAAACGCGCCAGGATTGGACCTGACGCCATGGATCATCTCAAAGTTACACCTGGAGACATTATCGAAGTTATGGGATCAAGAACTAGCTGTGCAGTTGTTTGGCCAGCAGATGAAGATGAAAAATCAGCAGACATCATAAGAATAGATGGTCAGACAAGAAAAAATGTCGGAGCTTCACTAAATGACATTGTAAAAATAAGAAAAGCAACATCAAAGATTGCAAAATCGGTTGTACTAATACCAATTAATGATTCTGTAACAGTCGACAAAGAGTTTACAGATTTTGTAAAAAATAGATTGAAGGGATTGCCAATTACTCATGGCGATGAAATATCTGTAATGATTTTGGGAAACTCGATGGACTTTAAGATTAGCAAGACATCGCCAAAGCACATAGTAAAAATCGACAGAATCACAAATCTTACAATTTCAACAGAGGCAGCAGGAGACAGAAAAACCAGAGTGACTTATGAGGAGGTTGGAGGTCTTGGGCATGAAATAAAATCAATGCGTGAAATTGTAGAGCTGCCATTAAAGCATCCAGAATTGTTTGTAAGATTGGGTGTAGAGCCACATAGTGGAATTTTGTTGTATGGTCCTCCAGGGTGTGGTAAGACATTGATTGCAAAAGTTCTTGCAAGTGAATCAGAGGCAAACATGTTTTCAATTAATGGTCCAGAGATAATGAACAAGTATTACGGAGAGACAGAGGCAAAGCTAAGGGACATATTCAAAGAAGCAAAAGACAATTCACCAAGTATAATATTCATCGATGAAATTGATGCCATTGCTCCAAAAAGAGAGGAAGCTTATGGAGATGTGGAAAAAAGAGTTGTAGCTCAGTTGTTAGCTTTGATGGACGGTCTAAATGACAGAGGAAATGTAATTGTTCTTGGAGCAACCAACAGACCAGAAAGTATCGACCCTGCACTTAGAAGACCGGGAAGATTTGACAGGGAATTTGAGATATCAGTTCCAAACGAAGACGGAAGATTGGAGATTTTAATAATTCACACAAGAGGAATGCCTGTTGCAGATGATGTTGATCTTAAAGATTTGGCATCAGAATTACACGGGTATACTGGTGCAGATATCAAGTCACTTTGCAGAGAAGCTGCACTAAAATCAATTCGACG